>CACZVX010000048.1 GCA_902784755.1 uncultured Prevotellaceae bacterium | reverse complement strand
GTCTTTTTTCCTTTTGACGATGCAAAGGTACAACGTATTTCAAAACCGACAATGGATTAGGGCACAAAAAACACCAAAAATAGCATAATTCTTGACCGAAATCAAGCAGCTGTGTGCGCACACAGTACTATTTTTGGTGTTTTATAGCAGCTTTTCAGCTATTCAATCCAGGTGTTTTCCTTTGCTTTCCAGGATATTACATCCCTATCGTCTGCACTAAAGCGACAAAGATAGATGTCAAAGACCAGCGTGCTATAAGCTGGAATATTATCCATTATAGCCGCACCATAGCCTAATGCATAAGGAACATACACGCGCCAATAGTCGCCTACATGCATGTATTGCAGGGCTGTAGCAAACCCGTCAGCCTGAATATTATTAATCTGAAAATATGTAGGATAAGCTGTCTGCGTATTCAGCTCTTGGGAAGTAAACGACTGATCAAAGACACGACCTTCGGGATAACTCGCGGTAGGAATCAGGCGGCCACGGTAATGTACGTTCACATAATCGGTGAAGACAGGACTTACGGTACCCTCTCCTTTCTGCAGTACTTTCGCTACAATATGGTCAGTGGCCTGTGCAGAAGCTTCGTTGATAGACCACTTGGTCATCACCTTCCACTCTGTACTTCCAGACTTCACGGCATTCTGCGCCTCCGTATATACCTTATTAAAATAGGTATCGTTCTTTTGCTGCCAGTCGGCGAAATCATCCGTCACATCGCCATCCGACTCACTACAAGCCGAAAAGAGCGAGAGCGAAACGACGGCGCCCACCAGCATAAAGGCCTTTCTCAGGAATTGCTTCTTGTTCATTTGCTATTTTACTGAATCTTTTTCAACAGCGAGACAATGCTTACCTTATCCTCAATCAAACCGTCACGCAATTGTCCTCCAGGGTGTCGTAATCCACGGTTACGCAGTAAGGAGTACCGATGGCATCCTGACGGCGATAGCGCTTTCCGATGGTGTCCTTCTCATCGTAGGTGCAGTTGAAGTGGAACTTGAGGTTGTCGATAATCTCGCGGGCCTTCTCGGGCAGTCCGCCTTTCTTCACGAGTGGCAAAACGGCCAGTTTCGTAGGAGCCAAAGCTGCAGGCAACTTCAGCACTACGCGGCTTTCGCCGTTCTCCAGTTTCTCCTCCGTGTAGGCGTGGCACATGATAGAAAGGAACATGCGGTCCACTCCAATAGAGGTCTCGATGACATACGGCGTATAGCTTTCGTTGGTCTGAGGATCGAAGTATTCAATCTTCTTACCGCTGAACTTCTGGTGCTGCGAGAGGTCGAAGTTCGTGCGTGAATGGATACCTTCCACTTCCTTGAAGCCAAATGGCATCTTGAACTCGATGTCAGTAGCGGCATTGGCATAGTGAGCCAACTTATCGTGATCGTGGAAACGGTAGTTCTCAGCACCGAATCCGAGAGCCTGGTGCCAGGCCATACGCGTCTGCTTCCACTTCGGGAACCAGTCGAGTTCTGTGCCGGGCTTCACGAAGAACTGCATCTCCATCTGCTCAAACTCACGCATACGGAAGATGAACTGACGTGCCACAATCTCATTGCGGAAGGCCTTACCAATCTGTGCAATACCGAAAGGAATCTTCATACGGCCGGTCTTCTGCACGTTCAGGTAGTTCACAAAGATACCCTGAGCGGTCTCCGGACGAAGATAAATCTTCATGGAAGCATCGGCAGAAGCACCCATTTCCGTTGAGAACATCAGGTTGAACTGACGCACATCGGTCCAGTTCTTCGTACCGCTGATAGGATCCACGATGCCTTCGTCGAGGATAATCTGCTTCAGTTCGTCAAGATCAGGTCCCTGCATGGCGGCAGCATAGCGGGCATGAAGGGCGTCGCGCTTAGCCACATGTTCCTTCACGTGCTCTGATGTCTCCATAAATTTAGCCTCATCGAAGCTGTCGCCGAAGCGCTTGCGGGCCTTAGACACTTCCTTCTCAATCTTCTCATCGTACTTGGCAATCTGCTCCTCGATGAGCACGTCGGCGCGATAGCGCTTCTTGGAATCGCGGTTATCGATGAGGGGATCGTTGAAAGCGTCCACGTGACCAGAGGCCTTCCAGATGGTGGGGTGCATAAAGATAGCGCTGTCGATACCCACGATGTTGTCGTGGAGCAGCACCATTGACTTCCACCAATACTGTTTGATATTATTTTTCAGCTCAACGCCGTTCTGACCATAGTCGTAAACAGCGCCCAGACCGTCATAGATTTCACTACTTGGAAACACGAAGCCATACTCTTTGCAGTGGCTCACAATCTTCTTGAAAACGTCTTCTTGTGCCATTGTTTAAATGATATATTTCGAAATTTGGATGCAAAGGTACGATTAAGCGAGCACAATACAAAATAAAAGTTCTTTTATTTTAATTGTCGAGCGAAAGTACCTTCGCCAAAAACTTTTGGCAAAGGTACTGCTTTTTTTCCTATTTCACGCACATGCGAACGTTAAATTAGACGAAATACTTCTCCGAGAGAGTCTTTCTTGTGGTAAATTTTCTCAACAGCCAGTTTTTGCAAACCAGCAGTCTGCCTCATCTTCAGAACACAAAAATGCGATGCTTTTAGGAGGAAACTTCATCGATTGAGGGGTGAAATGCCATTTGGGGCCTTGTCTCCACGCAGTAGAAGTCCTGCTTCTAGGGCATAATAACTTGGCTTCCAAGGCATTCTTACATTGCTTCCACCGCAAAGAGACAATCCGTGAATCCGCTCAAAATCCCGCCTACAGGACAATCATCTGATTCACAACCACTTGCGAAAACGCTCGTAGCTTCGGTATTTGACGACCTTCTGACGACTACTGGATTTCACGAAAGCTATGGCGCTCAGATTCAGAATTTATTTGAAAAAACATGGTTACTTTACATTTAGAATTTGGCGGTTTCGCAGAATTTTAGTATATTTGCACTCACAATTCAAGAATCATGGACGACGAGAAAAAAGATATTACCCTAAATAATGAAGAACAACCCGGCGAAGACCCAGTAGAAGAAGGCGCTTCATCGAATGCCACTGCCGGGAACGAAGCCCATTCCGACTATAAACCCGTGAACCGATTTGACGCCGCTGTCGTACACCATCTCAGCGGCATGTATCAGAATTGGTTCCTGGATTACGCTTCCTACGTAATCCTGGAGCGTGCCGTTCCCCATATCGAAGACGGTCTGAAGCCCGTTCAGCGCCGTATCCTGCACTCCATGAAGCGTATGGACGACGGGCGCTATAACAAGGTGGCCAATATCGTGGGCCATACTATGCAGTTCCACCCTCACGGCGACGCTTCCATCGGTGACGCCCTCGTACAGATGGGACAGAAAGACCTGCTTATCGACACGCAGGGAAACTGGGGAAATATCCTTACGGGCGACCGTGCCGCAGCACCCCGATACATTGAGGCACGGCTTTCGAAGTTCGCCCTCGACGTGGTTTTCAACCCCAAGACCACCGAATGGCAGCTTTCCTACGACGGCCGCAACAAGGAGCCTATCACACTTCCCGCCAAATTCCCCTTGCTGCTGGCACAGGGAGCCGAAGGAATTGCCGTTGGACTCTCGTCGAAGATTCTGCCCCACAACTTCAACGACATCTGCGATGCGGCCATCAAATACCTGCATGGAAAGGAGTTCCAGCTCTATCCTGACTTCCCAACGGGAGGTTCGATAGATGTTTCGAAATACAACGACGGACAACGTGGCGGCGTTTTAAAAGTCCGTGCCAAAATTGAGAAGCTCGACAACAAAACTCTCGTTATCCGCGACCTACCGTTTACCAAGACGGTCTCCACGCTTTGCGAAAGCATTACGAAGGCTATTGAAAAGGGGAAAATCAAAGCCAAGAACGTGACCGATCTCACATCGGCAAACGTCGAGGTTCAGGTGCATCTCTCGCCGGGTGTTTCCAGCGACAAGACCATCGATGCGCTTTATGCATTCTCGGATTGCGAGATCAATCTCTCTCCCAACTGTTGCGTCATTGAGGACAACAAGCCGCAGTTCCTCACCATCAGCGATGTGCTCCGCCATTCGGTGGACCGCACGATGGGACTTTTGCGCCGCGAACTGGAGATCCGCAAGCACGAATTGCTGGAACAGATGCATTTCGCCTCATTGGAAAAAATCTTTATCGAGGAGCGTATCTATAAGGGACGTCCGTTTGAGAATGCCAACAGCACCGACGAACTTTGCGAATACATCGACGAACGGCTGACGCCTTTCTATCCGCAGATGATTCGCGAGGTGACCAAGGACGACATCCTCCGTCTGCTCGAAATCAAGATGCAGCGCATTGCCAAGTTCTCGAAGGATAAGGCCGATGAACTGATTGCACGCATCAAAGACGAAATCGAGGAGATTGACCGTAAGCTTTCGAACATGACGGAAGTGACGGCCGACTGGTTCCAGTATCTCAAGGACAAATACGGAAAGGAGCATCCGCGTCTCACAGAAATCAAAAGTTTCGACACCATTGAGGCTGCCAAGGTGGTGGAAGCCAACGAAAAGCTCTACATCAACCGTCAGGACGGCTTCATCGGAACGGGCATGAAGAAGGATGAGTTTGTCTGCAACTGTTCCGATCTCGACGATATCATCATTTTCTACAAAGATGGAAAATACAAGGTAATCCGTGTGGCCGAGAAGGTCTTTGTGGGCAAGAATATCCTCCATGTGGCGGTATTCAAGAAGAACGACAGCCGTACCATCTATAATGTGGTTTACCGCGACGGTCGTCAGGGACAGTATTTCATCAAGCGTTTCAACGTGACTTCGATGACTCGTGATAAGGAGTACGACCTCACACAAGGCACGCCCAACTCCCGCGTCGTTTATTTCACGTCCAATCCCAATGGCGAGGCTGAGATCATCAAGATTACTCTCGATCCGACAGCAAAGGCCAAGAAACTATTCCTCGAGAAAGATTTCTCGGAAGTGATTATCAAGGGACGCGCCTCAAAGGGTAACCTGTTGTCGAAGCATCCCATCAGCCGCATTTCGCTGAAGAGCCACGGCCACAGCACGTTAGGCGGTCGGAAGGTATGGTTCGATCCTGATGTCAAACGCCTTAACTACGACGAGCACGGCAACTATCTGGGTGAGTTCAACGACGAAGACCAGATTCTCGTCATTCTCGATAACGGCGACTTCTATCTGACCAACTTCGACCTGAACAACCACTATGAGGACAATATCCTCCGTCTGGAGAAATACCAGCCTGACAAAGTATGGACTGCCATTCTCTTCGATGCAGATCAGCAGGGCTATCCCTACTTGAAGCGTTTCCTCATGGATGCGTCGAAGCGCAAACAGAATTGGCTTTCAGAGAACATCAACTCCCGTCTGGTGCTGCTTACCGATCAGGTTTACCCCCGTATCAAGGTAACCTTCGGCGGTAACGATGCCTTCCGCGACCCGATGGAAATAGAGGCCGAGGATTTCGTAGGCGTAAAAGGATATAAGGCCCGCGGCAAGCGTCTCACCACCTACGCCATCGCCACCATCGAAGAACTCGAACCCACCCGTTTCCCGGAAAAGCCCGCCGAGCCTGAAGAATCCCCCGAAGAGCCCGAGGAACCGGAAGAACAAGAAGCTCCCGAAGAGCCAGTTATCCAGGAAGAGCCAGAAACTCCTAAAGAACCAGAAACGCCAGAAGATACAGAAGCTCCCGAGACCCCCGAGAATCTAGACGAGCCTGAGCCCCCAGTTATCCCGGAAACCCAGGAAATTCCGGAAAACCCAGAAGAATCTAAGTCATCCGAGAACGCCGACAATTCAGACAACTCCGATAACTCCGAACCTTCCATTCCCCCCAAGCACGCCAAGAAGTCTTCCCGTAAGAAAGACACCGGCCAGCTCAGTCTCTTTGACGATTTTGAAAAAGAATGAGAAAGACACGCTCCATACTCATGATAGTGCTTGCATCCCTGATGCAGGCACTGCCATTATGTGCCCAGAAAGAAGTCACCGATATCAAGATGATAGGTATCGGTCCCAATAACATCCTCGATACTTATCTTTCTCCCGAACAATACACAGGACTGGAACTCCGCTTCATCGACCAAATGGAAAGCTGGAAAATAAATCCGGAATCGTTGAAAGATGCTGATTTCCCCTGTCCTTCGGAAGCCCCTCGCTGGACTTCCCTGCTCACCCATCAGGCTTTGCTTTCTTATAGCAAGCCCCGTTCTGAGGACGCGAGCTACATCTACGGTCTCTACTCGTTTACCTATGCCCTCCAGTATCATTGGCATCTTTGTGCCAATCGTCTGGAATTGAGAGCTGGCGGACAGGCTGAAATAGGACTCGGCTTCCTCTATAACACACGCAATGGCAACAATCCTGCTCAGGCACGTGCTTACCTGAATTTGGCCCCCAGCGGTTCCGCCCGCTATCATTTCACCATCAAGAGAAAGCCCGCCGCCCTTCAATATGAACTGTCAGTCCCGCTTCTGGGTGTTCTTTTCAGTCCCAACTACGGTCAGAGTTATTACGAACTATTCTCTAAAGGAAACTACGACCACAACATTGTGGTTACCACTCCTGTCAGCGCTCCCACCCTACGGCAGATGCTGAGTTTCGATTTCACCATCAAGAACGACATGTTCCGCGTAGGTTATCTCGGCGACTATGAGCAGGCGAAGGTCAACAACCTGAAATACCACACCTACAGCCATCTTCTCATTCTCGGTTATGTGCATCGTTTCCAAATCTTTAAATTGAAGAATCAAAAATGAAGAAAAGGAAATCACTTTTGAATCGCCCTGTAGGGATAAAAAATAGGATTGCCCATCGCTTATTGCCATGCACAGCATTTTCCCTTATTCTTTCTGCATTTTTCATTTTCACCTCCTGTGTCAATGAAGAAGAATACGACAACAATCCCCGTGGCAATTTCGAGGCTCTGTGGAACATTATGGACCAGCACTATTGTTTCTTTGCCGAGAAAAACATTGACTGGAATGCCATCCACGCCAAATATGCCCCGCAAGTTAATGAAGGCATGTCAAGCGCCCAACTCTTCGAAGTGCTGGCGAATATGCTTTCCGAAGTAAGGGACGGTCACGTAAATCTCTATTCCTCTTTTGATGTGGGGCGCAACTGGAGCTGGCATGAGGACTATCCTTCCAATTTCAGCGACACCATCTATCAAAAGTATATGGGAACCGACTATCAGATTGCCGGTCCCCTCCGTTACCGCATACTCGACGATAATATCGGCTATGTGCGCTGTGCTTCTTTCAACAGTGCCATCGGTGGGGGCAATCTTGACAATGTGCTCTCTTATTTAGCACCTTGCAACGGCCTCATCATCGACATCCGTGACAATAGCGGCGGTCTGCTTACCGATGCCGAAACCTTTGCAGCCCGTTTCATCAATGAAGAGACGTTAGTGGGCTACATGCAACATAAGACGGGAACAGGCCATCAGGACTTTTCCGACTTTGAAGAACAGCGTCTTAAACCTTCGAATGGCCTGCGATGGCAGAAACGCGCCATGCTGCTCACCAACCGTCAGGTGTATAGTGCTGCGAACGAATTCACGAAATACATGAAATGCTGTCCGCTCGTTACCATTGTGGGCGATCATACAGGCGGTGGTGCCGGTCTTCCCTTCAGTAGCGAACTTCCAAACGGATGGGGCGTACGCTTTTCCGCCTGTCCCATGTACGACCGTAATAAACAGAGCACGGAATTCGGCATTGCTCCCGATCACTATGTCAATATCACAAGGGAGGATTTTCTGCGTGGTAAAGACACGATCATAGAATATGCCCGCCGGCTCCTCAATAAATAGCTTGAAATTAGAAATCTGTAAATGATAGAACTCAAAAACCTCACCATAGGCTATCAGCAGAAAAACAACGAGAAAGTGGTAGCCTCTGACATCAACGCCACCCTCCATAGTGGACGTCTCACCTGCCTTATCGGTGCCAACGGTATTGGTAAGAGCACCCTCCTCCGTACGCTCTCTGCCTTCCAGCCCCCCCTTGCAGGTGAAATCACTATTCAGAATCCGTCTCATGCTCCCATTCTCATCTCGGCACATCCAATGACAAGAAGTCAGGAAAAAGTGCTTTCACGTCTGATTGGTGTTGTACTTACAGAGAAACCAGATGTGCAGAACATGACCGTTTTCGAACTCGTAGGACTGGGTCGCAGCCCTTACACGGGTTTCTGGGGACGTCTTAATAACGATGACAAACAGATTGTTGCAGAAAGTCTCCAGCTGGTAGGCATTGAATCGCTGAAGGACCGTTTAATCCAGACACTCTCCGACGGTGAACGCCAGAAAACCATGATTGCCAAGGCTTTAGCCCAGCAGACGCCCGTCATCTATCTTGATGAGCCCACGGCTTTCTTGGATTATCCTTCAAAGGTGGAAATGCTGACGCTGCTACGCCGTCTGGCCCGTGAAACAGAGAAGACCATCTTTCTCTCCACCCACGATATGGAGCTGGCTCTCCAGATTGCTGATGAACTGTGGTTGATGACCAAGGATACCTCTGATGCCACCGATCTCATCATCGGAACACCTATTGAACTGGCAACCAACGGATCGCTTAGCCACTTTATCGACCGTCCCGGCATCCATCTTGACCCTAAAACCTTAACCATAAAAGTAACTAATTGCCAATAATTTTGGCAAATTCATAAAAATGATGTAACTTTGCCCACGGAATGCGCCTGTGGCGGAATTGGTAGACGCGCTAGACTTAGGATCTAGTGTTTCCTGACGTGCAGGTTCGAGTCCTGTCAGGCGCACCATGAATATCAGGAGACAGATATATGAACTGATCGGACCTTTCGATCTGCATGAAGACAACGTTTGGTCCAATGCCTATCACGGTGTGATGTTTATAGCCATTCTGGTAAGCATTACGCCCTTGATGTTTCGTGCAAAATATGAAATCTTCTGGTACTTCGATGTTATCCCCGCAATTCTTTTTATCATAGACTATATCCTGAGATGGATAACGGCAGACTATGACCTGAATAAAGGAAAGGCTTCGTTCTTTATCTATCCCTTCACCTTCATGGCCATCGTTGACCTGCTGTCAATTCTCCCCACCATCCATCTGCTCAGTCCCACCTTCAAGACAGCCCGTATTCCACGACTGCTGAAGGTACTGCGCGTCATCAAGTTCATCCGCTATTTTGAACCTCTGGAAACCATCACGAGCGTCATCAAGAAGCAGCGTAAAATGCTATGGACTGTGGTATCGCTCTCACTACTATACATCTTCATCACTGCCCTCATCATGTTCAATGCCGAAGAAGAGATTAATCCTGCTACGGGAACCTATCTCTTCCCCACATTCTTCGATGCCTTCTACTGGGCAGCCTGTACGTTAACCACTGTGGGATACGGCGATATCTATCCCATCTCACATATTGGGCGTTTCATCAGTATGATCTCAGCACTGGTGGGCATCGCCATCATCGCCCTGCCCTCAGGTATCATTACTGCTGGATATCTGGATGAATTAAAGCTACGCAGAGAACAAAAAGAAAAGGAAAGAGAAAGAAGAAAGAAGTTAAAAGAAAAGAATTCAACCACTATAATTAACGAGACTGATGAAATTGATTAGATTCATCAAGAAATGGGTGAAGGAAAACTTTCATCTCATTTTCCACCGTGACCATATCATGGTGGTCATCTTGGCATGGGTCATCGCGGGATTCTGGGCGTTATTGTTCGTGAATTTCTCCATCTTCGATCCTGTGCAGAGAGCCTTAAGCGAATTCAAGATGACCGACATCTACTTCGCCATTCAGCGCATGGGTGGCCATCCTGACTGGAGCGACGACATCACACTGGTGGATATCACCGAACAATATGACCGCGGGGAGATAGCCCAGACAATAGAACAAGTGGCTGCTTGTGAGCCTAAGGCCGTGATGGTGGACTTGATTTTCGAGAAGGAAGGAGAAGACCTCGCTGCCAATGCTGCACTCATTGGGGCCTTCGACCTACTGCCCAATAGCGTTCTTTCCTGCAAGCTCATTGCTTCCAACACAGAAAGGGGAAAGTTCGTGAGTTGTATCAAATCGTTCTTCGAGCCCTTCGGTGATTATTCATGGGCATACAGTAATGTCCCCACCAACGTGAACAACGGCTATCTGCGCGATTTCACCATCTCACAGAAACTTGACACCGCCACCTATTTCTCCATGCCTTATCTGGCTGCATGTAAATATATGGGCCTGAAACCTGAGGCGGAGAAAAACAACAAGCGTACAATTCTCTATTCCAATACAGAATTCCCCATTGTGAGATTTGATTCCATCATGCAGAACAAAGCCCTGCTCAAGGGACGTCTTGTAATGATAGGAACCATCACAGAGGAAGCCGATATGCATTTCACGCCTGTAGGCAAAATGCCAGGGGTGAAGACGATTGCCTATGCCGCACAAACCTATATCGGTCATCACGACATCTCTTCAATGTCGAATATTCTCTCGTGGATTCTAACGATTTTCATTTGTCTCGTCGTTGCATATCTGGGCATGATGACCCGACGGCTCTCACCGCGTTTCTTTATCTATTGGAACAAGGTGGTGTATCTCGTCATCAGCGTCCTTTTTGCCTGGATTGGTTTCATCTGCTTCGTCAGATTCGACTACGACATCTCTCTCCTGTTGCCTTTATTGGGTGTAGCGTTCATCGAGCGTGCCCGTATTCACTACATGTGGTTCATTGATTGGTGTACGGTTCATCCCAAATTCAAACGGCTCTATCAGTTTGCTTCTAAATCTGTCTATTTTAAGCCTAACAAATGAAACGATTAATCACCTTATTAATATGGATAACGGCAACGGTGGCAGCTATTGCCCAGCAGAATGCCAGTCAGCTTTTGAAACAAGGCGATGACTTTTATGCAGCCAAACAGTACAAGCAGGCCGTAGAAAACTATCAGAAAGCGGCACAATTGGGCAATGCCGAGGCCCAGTTCAACTATGCCTATGCCCTTTACAACGGAGAAGGCATTGACAGGGACTATGCTTCCGCTGCCATGTGGTTCAAACGTGCTGCCCGTCAAAACTTTGCCAAGGCGCAGTATAACCTTGCTTACTGCTATATGTACGGCCGCGGGGTACCAGCCGACTACGACAAAGCGCTGCGTTATCTCACAGATGCCGCCAACAATAATAACCAGAATGCCCAGCTCACATTGGCAGAATGCTACGAAAAAGGCGTGCTGGTAGGTCAGGACAAGGAAATGAGTCAGCGGTGGAAGGATAAGGCTGCCGGCAAGATCAAGGAGAATATTAAGACTCCTGAAGTAGAAGAGGCGCCCCAACCTGTAGTTGAGATAGCCCAACAGCCGACAAATCCCAAGCCCACCACCCCTGCAGAACCTGCAAAACCCGTTGAGCCTGTTCAGCCTCAGCCTACACAACCTGCACCGACAGTCATCGCTGCCGCTCCTACTCCACCGGAAGTGCGTATCCTCTTCCCCGAAGACAAGAGCTATTTCCATACGGAAAGTATCAAACTGCGTTATCAGCTGTTGGCACAGGGACTGGAGAAAGAGACTAAAGTGACCGTACTCGTTGACGGACAGAAACAGCCTGCCGACCGTGCTGTCAGGGCTGCCAACACTATTGATGTGGATTTGCCTAACCGCGACTGCTCCATTACTATCTATGCACAGAACAAGAACGGTAATAGTGAGCCCGTATCTATCCGTCTCATCAAGGAGAGCATGCCGGAGGAACTGCCGCGACTCTTTGCCGTAACAGTCGGTGTCGGTGACTACAACGACGAACAACTTCCCAAACTGAAATACACGACCAAGGATGCACAGGATTTCGCCCGTGTGCTTATGACAAAGAAGAACCTGCCTTATCAGGAAGTACAGGTGAAGACTATCTGCGATCAGGAAGCTACCCGTGAGGATTTCTATGAAGCGCTGGAGTGGCTCAAACAGGAAGCCTCGCCTACAGACGTCTGCATCTTCTTCTATGCCGGACACGGATTCCGTGACGAGAAAGACCGCTTCTATTTCATGCCCTATGGAGGAACGACCAATAAACTCTACAACTGTTTCAGCAGCAACGATTTCCGTGTTGCCACCGAAGACATCAACAGTAAGCTCATCGTCTTTGTGGATGCCTGTTATTCTGGTGCACTCATGGGCGGCAACCGTTCTGCTGCCGGATCTCACTTTATGGAACAGCTGCGACGCACGAAGAACGGAATGGTGATGTATGCCTCCAGTGCTTCCGACACCAAGTCGAAAGAGAACGAAGACTGGAAGAACGGTGCTTTCACCAAATCACTCGTGGAGGCCTTTAACGGCGCTGCCCGTAATCCTGAAGACGAGGGACTCTCCACACAGCAACTCGATCAATACCTCTATAAACAGGTACGTAAACTGACTGATTATAAGCAAACCCCAATATTCATGAACCCCAATGGAATGGAACCTTTTAATATTTTCACATATGGACAATAAGAAGAATCATAGCATAAAAGCCAGCCTCATCATTTTGATGCTGACTATTGGACTCTGTGCCCAGGCTGCCAGTTATGTCGTCTATTCCGTAGTAGGCGATGTCAAGATTTTCGATGGCAAAAAGAATGTCACCCTCACCGCCCGGAAGTCAGTTACCGATATGAGTAAGCTGATTATCGATGCGGAGAGTGCCGTTACGGTGCTCGATGAGGTGCACAGCAAGATGTACTCCTTCACGACTCCAGGTACTAACACGGTGAAACAGCTTATTGCTAAGGCAAAAGCACCGAAGAACCTGTCGAAGCAGTATCTCAGCTATATGGTGAAACAGCTGTTCTCCAAAGAGAGCAAAAATCTCAGCCATCCCAGCACCTACATGCAGGCCACGGCGACTTCTTACCGTGCCACCTCCAAAGATTCCTTCCTGCTCAACAAACTGGAAGCCATCTTCATGAAACGTTCGGGAAACAGTGTGGAAAGCAGTCTGATACAACCACAGACCAAGGTGGAGTCTGACCTTGACGTGCGCTTTGAACTCATCTCTTGCGCCACGGGATTACCTGTTGACAGAAACGTGGATGTAGCGACAAGCTGTTATATCAGAGTGACCAACTCCACTGACGATCCACTTTATGTGAACGTTCTGGACGTCGATGCCAATGGCAATAAGTACCTCGTGCTACCCGTTGACGAAGCAGCTACCTGCTCTCATCTGTTCGTTCCAGGCAACAGCACCGTATCATTCAAGGCTGAGCCTTTCGAATTCTCTGAGCCTAAGTCGAAGGAAACGTTCCTGCTGATAGCTACAGAAGAACCCGTCGACTTCAGCATCCTGATGAATCCCATTCGCGGTAATGGAGGTTCCACCATGAAGTCAGGCATCTACCGCATGTTCTACGAGACCAAGTAAAACCATCCTGCCATGCGTATCTCCACATTATTCATCAGTTCACTGCTCCTACTGGGTACTCTTAACGCCCAAGCTCAGGATCGGGATAAGGTGAGCGCCGACCAGATGCTCTACGAGGAACTTTGTGCCAACCACACCACGGAGAACTACCATGCTCCTTTCCATGTGGATGCCAAGAAACTGGAAATGACCGACGAAAGTGGTATTCTGCTTCTGAAGGGCAAATCCTTCCAGGTGAAATCCATCACATCGGATGTCTATGTCAAGAAGTCGCGGAAAACCTATACACCTCTTTTCGACGAGAAGTATCCTGTAGAGTCATTCAATAATCTCTTGCTCAACCGCATTCAAGACAATACGCTGAAGATTGACATCCGCCAGCATATGTACGGCAGTATTAAAAAGGTGCCCACCATTCCCATGCAGAACGTCTACGACCTGTTGGCAAAAACCATGGACATCTACTGCAGCGTGACAAGTGTTACCAAGGAGAAGATGGAGGCCACATTGGTGTTTCACCACCGACGCATGAACTTCATTCATATGTTCACGGTGAGCATCCCCACAAATCAGCTATTTGAAAAAGACGGAGTGATCACCGCTGATCTCTTTGGCAATATTCCTCAAAGCAATATCAAATCATTATTTTCGAAATATCACGAATAAACAGACATGAAAAAACTTATTTTAATGATAGCCATGGCATTCGTATTGCCTGGCCTTTCCTTCACTCCAGCCATATATGCCGACGGCACTACTTTCAAAATCATGGATGGTGTCGTGGATGCTGGTGTCAAGGCAACCATGGAAAAGAACATGGGCATGATGATTAACATCCTGAAGACTGCTGCCGATGAACAACAGAAGAAGCTGAAACTGCCTAAAGAAAGCTTCAGTCAGGATGCTGTCAATGATTTGGAGGCTATGTGGAAGTCAAGTGCCATGAGTTGCCCTCCAATGGACATTAAAAGCCGCTGTCTGAAGACCTCATCCGGTTATCAGGTGCGTGGCATTCCCGTGGATATGATTGAGGCCGATCCCAGCGAGTCGCGTCAGGAACTGACTGTGGACTTTGCCCCCAACGGACAGATTAATGGTGTTTCCATCTCCATTGACCTGCATCGTTACGAAGCCATTATGGCCGAGAAATCCAGCGACGTCGACTATGCACGCCGCCAGATTATCGTGGACTTTGTGGAAAACTTCCGCACCGCTTATAACCGTAAGGACTTGCCCATGCTGACAAGTGTATTCAGCGACAAGGCGCTTATCATTACCGGTAAGGTGGTGAAAGAGAAGCCCGGCAGTGACCTCACCCGTCTGACACTGAACAACAATCGTGTGGTCTATATTAAACAGACCAAACAGGAATATCTCAACAATCTGCAGCGTGTATTCAAGAACACGAAGTATATCAACGTGAAATTCGAGGACATCGAAGTCGTACAGCATCCCAAATACGATGATGTCTATGGCGTTACGCTCAAGCAGTTCTGGCACACCGACCGCTACAGTGACGAAGGCTATCTCTTCCTGATGATTGACTTCCGCGATGCTGACAAGCCGCTTATTCAGGTGCGTACCTGGCAGCCTTATAAGAATGCTGAGGGACAGGTGGTTACCAAGCGTGAAGATGTTTATCATCTCGGTTCCTTCCGTATCGTAAGATAATCCTTTCAAGCAAACATAAGAAAACGCTCAACACATCTGAAAGTGTTGAGCGTTTTCTTTATATTCTGTCAAATCAAGTTTACCTACATCAGAATGCGAAACCGACACCGAAGCTAAATACGTGGCGTCCGAGAAGATCCTGAAGCGCGCTGTTCAGTGCGAAACGGTAGCTATAGCCGGCACGTACGGCAAAGAAACTGTACTTGAAAGCTATACCAATCTCAGGATTCACAGAGAAAGCCATGTTGAACTTTTGCCCATCATTATCTAAAAGGTCAGAAACATCAGCCGTTGGTGTGGGCTTACCGTCCTTGTCAGGATGAGAGTCCTTGGTAATCTCCTTATATTCTCCGTAATAACCTTTTACGGTAACGCCCGGTCCGAAATAAATCCAGATAGGCCACTTGGCAATGTTTTTCGTCCACCCTATGCCGAAGGTAGCCTCAGGACAATCTGGAATACCATTGGAGTTGTTGCTCTGCAAGGCATTGAGCATCTTCTGACTGAAGTTCAAGTGCAAAGCGATACCACCCTTTGTCATGTTGTAACGTCCATAGTGGATACCAATCGGTGCATCAGGCATCCATTCGTAGGTAATCACACTGGCATGCTCTTCCTTAGCAGTCAGGTAGTTGGTGATGCTGTTCAGACGTTCTGTAGCAACTTTGGCCTCCTCGCACCCATTTTCCACTACGCGCTGATAGAGCGTACGGGCCTTTTCATACAAACGATTGTCAAAATAGGCTTCTGCCTGCTTGAAAGTCACCTCACATTCAGAAGTGAAACGCTCACGACATTCCCTCAGTTTGGTTGCGGCATACGTATCATAGGAATTGATACGCACAATCTCCGAAAAGATGTCTGCAGCTGTTGTATAGTCAAGCATGCGGTACATAATGTCAGCATTGGAGCGGAGTTTGAGCAACGAGTCCACCTTAGCAATATTGGCATTATTTTCCACCGTATCCACATCGGAACACTGCTGTGCTACCACGAACCGGTTACGCGCCTCCTCGTAGTTGGCATTCTGGATCTCACGCACACCCATATTGCGGTGAGTACGGTAACAACCTTGGTCCACCAACGAGTTCGGGTCGGAAATCTTGAATGTACGCAACTGCTTGGGCTGCAAGTCCAAGGGGATATCTACAGGGTTATATCCTGGAGCCACCACGGTGATGACACGTCCTCTATAGCGTGGTCCGGCGGGGAACTCGATGAAATAAACCGAGTCTGTGCCCTGAAGCTCCGTGCTGAAAAGATCCACACTCTTATCCATCGTTGAGGAGAAACTCAGCGGGATGGTATGGTTACATCTGATTTCCACGGCGGCCTGCTCGCCTTCGCTCGAATAGACGGCATTGGCTTGCGACAGGTCTTCCACCTCAAGCACTCCCTGTGCGCCAGCCATGGTGGCGATCACGCTGAAGAGCAGTGTTAGTAAGTGTTTCTTTGACATAGTCTATCTTGTTTTAATCATTATCATTATTGAGCGATATCAATTGTCCCATAAGCATACTTTCCAGCTTCAGTTGGATAGAGTATTACAGCATGCTCATCTCCATTATATAATATTGGCATGTATTGTTGTGGGGCAGAAGGTAACGGGCCATTTGGATTAATAATATAATATATTCCATCTTCTTTTAAATAAGGAGTTACATTCAAACCCTCTACAGACAAGCGTTCCATTTCCGTATCCTCAAGAGAATTACCCTGATTCACAATCTTAGCCCAAGCCAAACCCATGGTATGCTCCATATTGAAGGTTATAGTTTTCGTTGCCTTGTCATACGTTCCTAAAGACACCTGAAAATCACTGGCCTTAAAGTTATCCACTGATGCCTGATCAACCTGAGGTTCAAAACTGGCAATATAGTCAATATACTCAGAGAAGAACCCTTGAGCTGTTGTTGGCCACTCATTGAAAGGAATACTATAGGTGTTATATCCAAATGGTGGTGCGGAGTTAGGCTGATATGGATAATAAGCCAGGAAATAATACTGACTAACGTATGGGGCTAGCTCGATATCAGTTGACAATTCCCAAGTCCCGTCTGCAAGCATTGTGCAGTAAAATTGCCGTTCGACATAAGCAGTATTTGAGCCTTCACCTTTGGATAAAAGATACACTCCCACCATATCTCCTCGAGAGAACCCAACTGGTCCAGGAATGGATCCCAAAGAGGCATCAAGTGGAGCCCAATTTCCAGGGATGATGTCTACACCTATTGGCCTATTATCCATGGTCACATTAAAGACTGTTGTCTTTCCACCTTCCAGAATGGTCCCTTGTGGAATATAATAGGCACGGGCATAAGTACCTGCGCCATAGATAGTCAGCAATTTCTTTTTACTATAGTCACCCGGAATCATCAGAGCGGTTAAGGTCAGAATCTGATTATCCGTATCTATATTTCTAATTGGACTGATGAAACCAACATTATCCAAATTAGTAAAAGTTCCTTGAGTCTCTCCTGCTACTGGTGGCGTATAGTCCGCTGTCAAAGGAATACTACCGGTAGTATCGTTACCTATGTACATCCAGATATTTTCTAAATCGGCAGATACAGCATACTTCAGACGAATCTCAACACGAGCAAACTGATGATAGAACGTAACACCACTTGCTTCGCCGTTATAGCGTATGGTTGTCTCTGGACAATAAAGGAAATCATTGTTCAACAACGAATCCTGAGCATAAAGTTCAGAAGGCACATTCAGTTTTGTGGGACATTCAGGAGCATAGGCTTTACCACCCTTATAACACCATCCTTTTACCGTAAGTTCATCCTGGGTCCAATAGAACGGCTCTGATTCCTTACTGCTTACTGTGGCTGTTGTGAGATCGCTACCAATAACATAGGCTTTCACCTGATCGCCTATCTGCAAGGCAATCGTATCACCAGCGTCCCACGTGCCATCAAAGCTTGCACGCGTACCCGTGCCCTGTCCGACAGACAGGACAAGGGGTTCGCGGCTGTGATTCGTTGAAGCCAGCTCCCGTTCCTCGTTGCACGCCGTCAAGGCGAATGCAACCAGGCCCAAAGCCAATATGTTATATAAATTGAATCTCATTAATCGGTTTCTCCAGAATAATCTTGGGCTTGACTCCATGGCTCGATAGTAGTCGACAAGCTCAATCCCCAAACATTAGCTGTTATATTGAAATTATAAACGTAATGTGA
>CACZVX010000047.1 GCA_902784755.1 uncultured Prevotellaceae bacterium | reverse complement strand
TCCGGACGGCAGTCAGGATAAATGGTATGGTCTCCACCGTGGTTGGCCATCATCACATATTTCAATTCACGACTCTCTGCAATTCCGGCGGCAATGGCGAGCATAATACCATTGCGGAAAGGAACCACCGTAGATTTCATGTTATCTTCTGCATAATGGCCTTCAGGAATGGCGTCGGAGCCTTCCAGGAGCGAACTTTTGAAATACTTCGACATGAATGCCAAAGGAATCGTGATGTGCTCAATGCCCAACTGCTGGCAATGATACTCCGCAAATGGAATCTCCCGGCCGTTATGATTACTGCCGTAATCGAACGAAATAGCCAATGCAATGCGTTCACAATAATCATATAGCAGCGTCACACTATCCATGCCGCCGCTCACGATAATAACACTGTCTTTCATCTTACTTCTCAGCAATACACTCTATTTCTACCAAAGCGCCCGCATAGACCTCGTTCATAGCGGCAAAGTCGGCTATGTCGGCAAGCAACACCGTGGTCTTCACAACATTCTTCATACTCAGTCCGGCAGCTTCCAGGATGGCTTTCGCATTCATCAGGCTCTGACGGGTCTGTTCCTTGATTCCCTCAGGAAACTCTCCTGTAGCGGGATTGATGGGAAGTTGTCCACTGGCGAATACCAATCCGCCTGTTTCGATGGCCTGGCTGTAAGGTCCGATGGCAGCAGGCGCTTTATCTGTCTTGATTGCTTTCATTTTGCATTTAAATTAAATAACTCTGCAAAGATAAGTGATTTTATCTGAAAACGGTCGAAAAAAGTGTAATGATTTTGGATTTTTAAAAATAAAAATGTAGATTTGCAGCAGAAATATGTTTAATTTTCAACAGCTATGAAAAAAATTTCTCTTTTGGCAGCCAGTGCCGTCTTCGTGCTCTGCAGCTGCATGACTGGTGCTAACGGTGGCAACATGGGCAATGTGCTCGGTTCAATATTGGGAGCTGCCACCAATACGAACACTATCGGCAATATTCTCTATGACGTTATCGGTTACAACAAGCTCTCCCAGGCCGACCTCGTAGGCAACTGGTCGTATTATCAGCCCGGATGCGCTTTTACCTCTGAGAACCTGCTGGCCAAAGCTGGCGGCCACATAGCTGCCCAACGTGCCAAGGAGGAAATGGCCCCTACGTATCAGAAACTCGGTATCAGTGCGAACAACACCTATTTCCAGTTCTCTGAAGACGGACGCTTTACGGGTAAGGTTGACGGACAGACACTCAGTGGCACTTATACCTTCAACCCCAATGACCAAAGTATCCAAATGAAGACTCTGTTGCTGAACCTCAAGGGATACGTGAACCGCAACCCACAGGGCATTTCCCTACTCTTTGAGTCAAAGAAACTGCTCTCAGTTCTTCAGACGGTTGCCGCCATCAGTGGAAACAGCACTCTAAACACTGTAGGTGAACTGACAAAGAACTACGATGGTTTGCGTATCGGCCTTGACTTAAAGCGCTAAAATCCATTTAATTGCAAACCGCAAGTGACATTTCTAACGGGCAACTGTAAAAAAGTTGAAATTTATGTAGGACAAACTCGTAAATTTCAACTTTTTATTGTATTTTTGCGGTCACAAAAAGAATGTATTTAGTAAATCAGTAATAACAAATTTTAAATTATGACAATCGATCAATTTAACTTTGCCGGTAAGAAGGCAATCGTTCGTGTGGACTTCAATGTGCCCATAGATGAAAATGGTAATGTAACTGACGACACCCGTATCCGCGGTGCTCTCCCCACCCTGAAGAAGATTCTCGCTGACGGAGGCGCTGTTATCATGATGAGCCACATGGGAAAGCCTAAGGGCAAGGTTAATCCCAAACTGTCATTGAAGCAGATTGTTCCTGCCGTTTCTGCAGCTCTCGGCGTGGATGTTAAGTTTGCTCCTGATTGCGCTAACGCTTCTGAAGAAGCTGCAGCCCTGAAAATGGGTGAGGCTCTGCTGCTTGAGAACCTACGCTACTATCCTGAGGAGGAAGGTAAGCCCGTTGGTGTTGAGAAAGGCACTCCCGAATATGACGAAGCCAAGAAGGCCATGAAGAAGAGCCAAAAGGAATTTGCAAAGAAGCTCGCTTCTTACGCTGACGCTTATGTGATGGACGCTTTCGGTACAGCTCACCGTAAACACGCCTCTACCGCTGTCATCGATGAATTCTTCGACAAGGACAACCGCATGCTCGGCTATCTGATGGAGAAGGAAGTAAAGGCTGTTGACGCAGTGCTCGGCAACATCAAGCGCCCATTCGTAGCCATCATGGGTGGTTCAAAGGTTTCTACTAAGATCGGTATTATTGAGAACCTGCTTGGTAAGGTTGACAAACTGATTCTCTGCGGCGGTATGACTTACACCTTCGCAAAAGCTCACGACGGTAAGATCGGTAATTCTATCGTGGAGCTCGACAAACTGGACGTGGCTCTGGGTGTTGAGGAACTCGCAAAGAAGAACGGTGTAGAACTGGTGCTCGGCAGCGACTGCACAGCAACCAACGGACTTGACTTCGGTACGATGACCGTGAAAGAAGGTTCTGAAATCATCACTTGCCCCGCTATTGATGTTCCCGACGGATTTGAAGGCGTTGACGCTGGTCCTGAAAGTCAGAAGGCATTTGCCCAAGCTATCGAGGGTGCAAAGACCATTCTGTGGAACGGTCCTGCAGGCGTGTTCGAGTGCGACGAGTTCACTGCTGGTAGCCGTGCCATCGGTGAGGCTATTGCCAAGGCCACCAAGGAAGGCGCTTTCTCGCTTATTGGTGGCGGCGACTCGGTAGCATGTGTGAACAAGTTCGGTCTTGCAGATCAGGTGAGCTATATCTCTACTGGTGGTGGCGCTCTACTCGAAGCAATCGAAGGCAAGGTGCTTCCTGGTGTGGCAGCTATCAACGAATAACACACTAACTTATTATTCAACTATTACTGGACCGAGGGGTGGTTTTTTTAAAAAGCCGCTCCTCGTTTTTATTGAGTACAAACAAAGGAAAGTTGCGTCTTATTTTAAATACAGACAAACAAATCAAAAAAAAGAATGAAGAAATTGAAAAAATACCGTGGCGTGGTGGTACCCATGGTGACTCCAGTAAGCAAGGATGGCAGTATCGACACAGCTGCTGTAGAACGTATAGTTGACAACATGGCTCGCTACGGTGTGGCTCCTCTGATTATGGGAACAACTGGTGAAGGTAATTCAGTAAGTACCGAAGGAGGTGTGCAGATGATTACCGCTGCCAAGAAAGCAGCCCAAGGACGTGTTACGATTTATACAGGACTGGCTGGTAACTGTGTTAGTGAACAACTGGCTGCCGCTGAAAAATTTATCGAAGCTGGAGCCGACGTAATTGCAGCCACCCTTCCCTCTTATTATGCACTCACACCAGCACAGATGGAAAACTACTATCTGACTCTGGCCAATGCACTTCGAGTTCCCCTGATGCTTTATAATATTACTATCACAACTCACATGAGTATTCCTCTCGATGTGATTGAGCGTCTGAGTCGTCATCCCAACATAGTGGGTCTGAAGGATTCCGAGAACAATGTTCCCAGACTGAAAGAAGCGTTGAAACTCTTTGCCGACCGTGAGGACTTTTCCTACTTCTGCGGATGCGCTGCCAATTCAGCCGTTTCATTGAGAAACGGTGCCGACGGTATTGTACCCAGTGTGGGTAACTATCTGCCGCAGATTTATCAGGACCTTTATGAGGCAGGAATCAACGGAAATCAGGCAGAATGCGAACGTCTGCAGCAAGAGACCATCGAAATCGGCAAGATTAACACCACAGGGTTAACCTTGGGAGAAAGTCTGGCAGGACTCAAAGTCATCATGAAAATGTGTGGCTTGTGCGAAGAATATATGCTGCCGCCACTTACTGAACTTCAGCCCGAGATAGTTGCTCGCATCCGCGAACAGGCTGCTCCCATAGTTGAAAAACTGTAAAATGAAATAACCCGATTCTTAACCTTTAAACTATTACCTTCTAATGAAACTACATTGGATAGACATGACCATCGTCGTACTGTCGCTCTTAGCGGCCGTTGGCGTTGGCGTTTATTTCTCCCGTAAGCAGAATTCAACAAAAGCTTATTTCGCAGCTAATGGAAGTGTACCAGCCTGGGCTGTAGGTATGTCGATGTTTGCCACCATCATTTCGAGCGTTACCTTCCTTGCCTATCCTGGTGCAGCTTACTCAGGAAACTGGATTCTTTTGGTACAGGGCCTGATGGTTCCCATTGTGCTTGTAGGAATGATTTGGTTTATCGTTCCCTTGTTCCGACGAGTAATCCGTCTTTCCACCTATGAGTATTTTGAACGCCGTTTCGGGGTGCTTGCCCGCTATTACAGCTCGCTCGCATTCGTACTAGAACACTTTGCCAAAATGGGTACCATCCTCTATCTGATGGGTATGGCCATGGCTACCTTTACGGGTATGAACATCACCTATATTATTGTTTTCATCGGTATCGTCATCATTGTGCTGACCTATCTCGGCGGAATGGAAGCCATCATCTGGATGGATGTTGTGCAGGGATTCCTACTCATTCTCGGTGGCGTGCTTACCATAAGTATCTTGTTCTATCTGACCGATGGCGGAGCCGCAACCATCTTCCAGGTGGCAGGTGAATACGATAAGATTGACTTTGGCCCCTATGATTGGGATTTCCATGAGCGTACGTTCATTGTGCTCGTTGTCAACGGCATCTTCTACGCTGTCCAGAAATATGGAACCGACCAAAGTATTGTGCAGCGCTATCTGGCTGCCAAGGATGAGAAGAGTGCAAAGAAAGCCAGTTATATGGGTGTGCTGATGAGTGTTCCAGCATGGGCCTTGTTTATGTTTGTTGGAACCTGTCTGTTCGTGTATTATCACCTAAATCCTAATCCAGAGGTCGTGGGTATGAAGAGTGACCAGGTGTTTCCTTACTTCATCGCCAACGAACTTCCTATTGGTATCTGCGGACTTATCATTGCCGCTTTGGTAGCTGGTGCCATTTCCAGTATTGACAGTGATGTGAACTGCATCTCAGCCGTGATTGTGGAGGATTACTACGGACGTCTGAAGAAGAACGCCTCCGACAAGCAGAAACTAATCGTGGGACGTGCTTCCGTACTTGTCATAGGTATCCTGAGCATCTTTATCGCCCTGCTTTATGTGTCGTGGGGAGGCGAAGGAGTACTCGGAACCCTCTTCGGACTCTACGCTATTGTTTCGGCAGGTATCGTGGGTATCTTCCTTTTGGGTCTGTTCTCACGCAGGGCTAACTGGCAGGGAGTGTATATCGGCATTGCAGCCGCTGTCATCTTCACTGGTTACGCCATTCTTACCACAACATCCTTTGATGCTGGTGACGGTACCCAAAAGTTGATGCTTGATTTGGGTGACTACAACTTCAGCCATCACACGCTGATGCTGGGTGTATATAGTCACCTCATCGTGCTCATCGTGGGATATCTTGCCAGCCTTTGCTTCAAGACACCATTGGCTGACAAGGAGCTCACCGTTTACGGATATCTGGAAGAACGTAAAAAAATGAAGGAAAACAATCAAGAAGTTTAAGAAATGAAACCAATATTAGCCATCACAATGGGCGACCCTGCCGGCATAGGTCCGGAGATTATTTTGAAGTCGCTCCTTTTACCTGAGACTTACGAACAATGCCGCCCACTGGTTACGGGTGATGCAAAAGTGATGCTGTGGACTGCAGAGAAACTGGGCTACGATATCAAAATCCATGCTATCAAGGAGGTTTCCGAAGCCCGTTTCGAACAGGGTGCTGTGGATGTCATAGATCTTGAATGCATCGACATGAATACATTCAAGCCGGGGGAAGTGCAGGTACAATGTGGCCATGCTGCATTTCTTTCCGTTATCAAAGCAATCGAACTTGCCATGGCCAACGAGGTAGACGGAACAGTTACAGCACCACTTAACAAGGAAGCACTCCACAAGGCTGGGCACAATTTCGACGGACACACGGAGATATACGCCCACTACACGAATACGAAAAAATACGCCATGTTGTTGGCTGATGAGTATCTCCGTGTAATACATGTATCTACTCACTGTTCCCTACGGGAAGCCTGCGATCGCGTGAAAAAAGAACGTGTCATTGAAGTCACAGAGCTCATCATAGACGCCTGTCGCCAGTTTGGCATTGAGAATCCTCACATAGGAATTGCCGGACTCAATCCCCATGCCTCCGAGAACGGACTCTTCGGATGGGAAGAGGAAAAGGAAATCATTCCAGCTGTGGAAGAAATGAGGAAAAAGGGCTACAACGTGGAAGGACCTGTTCCGCCAGATTCTGTTTTTGCCAAGGCACGTAGCGGTAAATTCGACGGATGTGTAGCTATGTATCATGACCAGGGGCATATAGCCTTCAAGATGTGTGGATTCCAATGGAACAAGGAAACAGGTAAGATGGAGACAGCCAAAGGTGTGAACATTACACTCGGCCTTCCTATCATTCGTGTAAGTGTGGATCATGGTACCGCCTTTGATGTCGCTTTACAAGGAGTGGCTGCACCTGATGCTATGTTGCTCAGCATAGACTATGCCAGCAGAATGGCCCTCAACAGAAAGAACAAATAATCACAATAAAAACACAGAGAATCTAGTATATACGAATGATCGTTGTTATAGCAGATGATCTGACTGGAGCCGCTGAAATAGCAGGAATAGCCTGGCGGAATGGTCTTCTAGTAAGAATGATAATGCGCCTCACAAGGACGATACCCACTTGTGATGTACTCGTTATTGCCACCAATACCCGGCAAGCTACCAAAGCAAAAGCCATCAAAGAAACAGATGACCTCATGCATAAACTATCTATGCTAGACAGCCCATTGTTTATCTATAAAAAAACAGACAGTGCACTGCGTGGACACATTGTGGCAGAACTCAATGCAATGATGCTTGCCCTTCAGAAGCCCAAAGCCTTGCTCATCGCTCAGAACCCATCGAAGGAACGAATCATTAAAAATGGCATCTACTATCTCGACGATCTTCCCCTTCATCAAAGCCAGTTTTATTACGATCCGGAATTCCCTGCCAACACTGCTGTCGTGGAAGAAAGATTGCCTGGAACTCACTCATTATCACTTCTGGATCCCCCGCAAAAAGGAATTAACATTGCTGATGCCTCTTCTCAGGAAGATATCAAATTACAGCTGCAGAAATGCAGTGATGACACTATTATAGCGGGAGGTGCTGACACTTTCGGTCACTGGATAAAAATGATGACACCCGATGCGAAAGATGTTGAAACCACGTCCGAATTCAATATTCCTTCATCTAATGTTCTTTTAATTCAGGGAAGTACTCAGAGCCATGCAAACAAATTCGGACTTCCTGAATCGTTGATGCCCGATGATGTCTTCCATGGTGAATCTCCGGAAAAGTGGATAAAATCGTTGAAAGAACAATTCAACGAGACATCTCTTATGGCTATTCGAATTCCGCAACCCTCAGAAGGAGGAAAAGACTATGCCATCAGACTTCGGAATACCATGGCAAAAGTAACGGCTAAACTGGTAAAAGAAAAAGCCGCTACTCCTTTTTATCTGATGATTGAAGGTGGAGCAACGGCTTATGCCATTATTCAGCGGTTAGGCTGGAATTCATTTTCAATTGAAAGGGAGTTAGCCCCTGGTGTGGTGACCATCCAGTATAAACAAACCCTTATTACGCTTAAGCCGGGCAGTTATCCGTGGCCATCGTAAAAATCTATTTCCAATCGGGTACTACATAGCGGTCACCCGTCTGTTCTGCTATTTTACGTGCTGTGGCTTCAGGATAACCTGGACGAACAACTTTTGACACACCTTCTGGTGTAACTTCAAAACGTCCATTGACTTCTTTCTTTTCAGCCATGTCGTTGAACTTCACAATCAGATAGATGGCCAACTGGCGCCAGCGGCAGATCATTTCGTCACCTTTCTTGCAAGTATAATCAGTAAGATAGTCCACAGCCTGTTTTTCAGAAGAAGCCAATAACTGCTGTGCCTTCAAATCAACTGCGGGAACTTCCTTGAAATAACTCTGTTCTAAAGAGTCACGAACAGCTTTTAGTGACGGGAACATTGAGGAATAACGAGGATAGACCATATTACTTACCCAGTTGCAAACCCAGAAGGCATTCTTATCAGAGAATGTTACTGCATCAGCTCCTGGAGTATTGTAACACTCAGGCTGACGGATTGCTGAACAATAAACGGGAGTATAGGCGACCATGTTACCATCATCATTTCCAAACCATAGAATGCCACCTATCTGACGAGGAAGCCATCCACGCAGTTGGGCAATATAGCTGAAACCCGTCTGCTGGGTGCTGGTGGGACGCTCATTGAAATATTCCTTGCCATCAACCTTGAAGCTAAGGGGGGTAGGACGATATGGCATCTGCCAGATACCTCCACCGATGTCACTATCCAACGAGAAGGGAGTGCCTTCATAATGGTCGCGCATACAATCCTGAATATCCTGCAAGGAGACCTTTTTATTAGGAATAATCCAGAGCGGCATGGGCTCAGCTTCTTTCACCTTACCCATCGCATAAGGCAGATAGCGATCCATGTCGTTGGAGAAGTGATTGAAGAAACTCCATACCCGGGCCTCACAATAGCGGCGTCCACTAAAATCAGGATAGGCATATGCATCATTAAATGAGAAGTCCTTATCCTTACCATCGAAAAATCCCTTTTCACGAGCAAACTTGATCACATCCTTTGAATAGAGAACGTTTTTCTTGTCTTTCTGATCAAAAGTTGTAATACGACTCTGGTTGGCATGAGCACAAATTGCATCATCGGGAATGCGAATAGCCACCCAAACGGCTCCAGTACGACCAGGGCCTTTACCTATCATTTCCATAATCCAAGCCTCGTTAGGATCGCAGATAGTGAAAGTCTCTCCCTCAGAATTATAGCCATACTGAGCCACTAGTGACGTCATCACGTCAATGGCTTCACGGGCTGTCTTGGCACGCTGAAGTCCAAGGTACATCAGAGAACCATAGTCTATTAGTCCCGTTGTATCAACAAGTTCTTCACGCCCGCCAAAAGTAGTCTCGCCTATACTAACCTGATATTCGTTGATGTTACCAATAACATTATAGGTAACTGGGGCTTCTGGTATCTCGCCATGACAGACATAAGTGTCATAGTCGATGATCTTGCGCATCTCCCCTTTAGCATGCGTACCAGCAGGATAATGACAAAGACCGGTAAACATGCCATAGCTGTCAGCATTATAGGTACACATGACAGAACCGTCAGTGGAAGCGTTCTTGCCTACAATAAAATTGGTACATGCGTGAACACCCATACCCACAACAGACAACACTGCCATTAATAATATTTTTTTCATCGTATTATTCTTTTTGATTGGTTATTCCTTTTTACGAGGTTCTTTCTTAGCAAGCATCACGACCTGATAGAGGAAATCTGAAACCCACTGCTCAGAGAAGCCCAGACGCTTGTCGAGCTGACGAATAGAGAGAACGGTCTTTACAACGCCAGGGTCTTTGTAATCATTCTTCGTGAAGATTTCATGAACTGTCTTATCCGTCATAGCACGGATGGCACCTTTAAAGAAACCTGGCACACGAAGTTTGAACTTCATCAGATTACCCGTCAGCATCATCAAATCGTTTGTGAAGGCTTGGAACTGGATGAGATAGGTCTGCACATCCTGCATCTTACGACATCCCTTCTTAATGCTCTTGTCTATTTCCTGAAAGAAGCTGTCATCTGTCTTATAAATATCCTTCAACATCTTTTTACAATGCTTCTTCTCGCCAACGCCAAGTTTATTATTAACCGTTGGAACATGGAGCGTTGTCTTGAAGACACGAAGGTCAGGCAAGGCAGCCAAATTGTTGATTCCTACATTTTCGGCAATGGCAGCCTGGAAATAGACGCGAATAAGCGTCATGTAGTTCTCCATGCCAGCAACCTTGCCTTCTTCTTTCTTACCAAAAATCTTACTGAAAAATCCCATTTTATTATGATTTAGTATTTCTTATGATTGACAATTTCGTGCAAAGATACGGAATAATGTCGAAACAGCCAAATATTTTATCCAAACACAAAACGGATACACTGATAAAGCTGCACACCCAGCACATAGACTAACAGCCAAATGGTAAAACGGTTCTGATATGGTTGACGGTATTTTTGTACCAATCCTGTGGCAATAGCATAGGTAATACTAGCTATGAAAATAATGAAAGCCACGATGGGAATGAAGGCCGATGAAAAACTAGACGGGAAAAGTTCTCCCGTCACACTGGCAAGAATCGGAGCGGGAACCGCAATTAGCATCAACAAAACAACCAACATAGCTCCAACTACAATCAATACCAGCCAAAGTGCTGAACGCTGACGAAGCATCAACCGTTCTCCGCGGACGAGTGATGACAGGGCATGTTGGAGTCCTCCTCGCTGAAAGGCATTATAAGCAATATAAAGAAGTATAATCCAGACGAGCAGGGGTTGTGCCAGGTTTTGCGTGAAATGGCCAAAATACCAACGGATTCCTTCTGGCGAAAGCAGCGAGTGCATGGAAGATTCCGGCATCACGGCAGTAATCAGCCATGATGCAAGTATCACCAACATTTGGGCTATTCCCAAAACGAAGCACAATCGGACAGCTCTCATCAGCTTCTCACCCTCCCTTTATTCTGTATCTGGCTGAAGGTTATCTATATCAATAATGCGGAGCTCGCAGGCACGGACTACCAAACGGGTGGCATTAACGCCCATACCTCCGTTTCCATCCGGAAACAATTTCTGAATGAGTTCATTCTGACGTTTCTCCAGACTCTTCACGCCAAAGGGCATACCGCGCAGATTGGTAATCTGTTCCTTGGTATAACCCAAAGCCAAATGACGAAGGAAACGCTCATCGTATTCATCAATCTCATAATCTACCAAAGCTTCCTGACGCATCATCTGACTGCCAACACTCCGCTTAAAACGGTCGATGATTTTCTCAAGAATAGGCTGATTGAAAACCATTCGCTTTCCTGACATTACACTCTGTACATCACCACGGGTAAGCAATTCGCCACTCTTCAAACATATACCGTCGCAACCGGCGTCAAGCACATCCACCCAGAGCTTCTCGTTGAGAATTTCACCTGTGAAAATAAGCACCTTGATCTTGGGATAAGCGTCTTTGGTCTGGCGGCAGATTTCAACTCCGATAGTTGTAGAACCATTTAGTCCCAAATCGAGTAGCACGAGATCGGGCTGCTGTTGTTTAATCAGTCGCCAATAAGCCGTCTCATTCTCTGCTGTCCCTATAATCTCAGCTTCAGGTATTTCGTTACGGAAAATGCCTTCAGTACCTTTCAGCTCGAGAGGCACATCTTCGACGATAATAACTTTAAAATTGTCCATTATATCTATATTTTACGTATTTACGATTTCAGTCTTTTACTGCCTTGGCATTCACTTTTGCCAGTGTCACATTGAAGAGAGTTCCACCATTGTCATCTGGTTGTGCTACTATACCACAACCGTGTCTGTTGGTAGCCTCTGAATTCTCACGGACAATCTGGCGACATACAAGATACGGAATATTCTCACGGGAAGGTCTGAAGAAATCACGACATTCCACATTAGGCATCTTAACCTTATATATAACGTAGTCACCTTTTATTTCTTTCGTAACGTCCAATGTTTTTTCTCCTGATTCATGCTTAAGTATATCAAACAGATAGTCAATCACATCGGAATCTGAAATGGGTTTCTCCACCTGATTCATCACCTGCTGTGAGAGAATCGAATAAAGCTCCTTATAATAAGAAGCCAATTCGGCAATGGGAGCTATATCGACAGAATGATGATCTTCAGGAAGTAACTGGCCAATACGTGAAGGATAATACATCGTTTCATGCTTCAGCGTTGAAAGGCAATTGTCAATCACATTGTTACTGATGTAAAGCTGCTGGTTTTCATAATCGATACGATGCAATTCATCCTCCATCAGTTCCACTTCTTGCCGCTTATTCTCCACAGATCCACGACTGCGCGCAAGAGCCCTTTGTTCCTCAATATGCTGACGCCGCAACTGTGGCCGATAATAGAGCAGATAGTAACCTATAAGGATGGCAAAGAGTAAGACCATCAACAGGAAAATGGCGACATTCTTGTTCTGACTGGAACGTTGCATACGTTTAACGTAGTCTCCCAATGTATGGTCGGCTGTTGCCTCCTTGTAGAGCTGCGTGTATTCTCGATTATTACGATGGTAAATATCCCATTTATGCAAAGCCAGAGCCGCCACAGCTGTTTCATTGGAAATGCCTAGAATAATACTCGTATCGGGATGTTCCGCCAGTTTCAGATAATGGCGAACGCTATCTGCCATCTGAAGTGTATGCTCGTAGGTACCGTTGATGTTGCTGAAATAGGCACTATCGGCATAGCGAACAGCAATCATATTGGGATCTGTAACGGCCTGAACATTCAACGAAGCCGTAAACACGAGCAAAAGAAGTATTAGTTTACGGATACCAATAGGCAGACGGAAGAAAAAGCGGCTCCCCTTCCCTACTTCACTCTCTGCCTGAAGTGTACAAACAGAGAAGAGCTTACTGATTTTCTTATAGCGCTCGATAATGCCGCGACAATTGAGCAAGCCAAATCCATGACCACCTTGTATCTGATGAGTGAAAAGCGTGGAAAGTTGTTCTTCAGTCATTCCTTTACCGGTATCAGCCACGGAAAGCTCCACATAACCCTCTCCCTGTGAGGCTCCGATTTCAACACGTCCACCTTTTTGCGTGAATTTCCGGGCATTATCGGCTATCGTATTAATCATGAAAAGTGTCAGGATTTTATCAGCCTTCACAACAGCATCCGTATCGTTTACAATCAGGTCAATACCTTTTAATTGAAAACTCATGCGAGAACGCTTAACAATATCAAATAGTACCTGAACGGGAAAACTTTCTATCTTCAATTGCAGTTCGCCCTGACGCAACTGTATCCATTCCGTGAGCGTCTGATTATAGTCATTGATGGTCTCTGTAATCTCCCCTATATATGCCAATCGCTCAGCCTTAATTTCTTCCGACTCATCAGCATGCTGGAGTTTCTGTATTTCATGCATCATGCGATCGATGAGCGGTGTGATGGTATTCACGAGGAAAATCTTGGCGCGATTCTCAAGATTGCGTTTTTTGTTCTTTTTCAGATGAACAACCGCCATCTCCGTATCTTCCTCTATTTCTTCCCGACGTTCCGATAATTCCCTGATAATCTTTTCATTATCACGTCCCAGTTGATCAAGTTGTTTCTGACGGTTTCGCTGTTCATTCCTACGCCGCATATAATTGAAAAGATAAAGGGAGAGGATGGTCAGCAGAATCATGGCTACCACAGCAGCAATCATCCAACTAAGCTGATAGGAAGAACGGTCAAGTTGTGCTGCCCGGGCTTCCAGTTGTCTGTCCTGTCGCGTCTGCTCTTGCAAGTCGAGGTATTCATTTCGGTTATAGTCGCTCTTTGGCTTATCGTCGAGCGCTGAATATGTGAGTGAGAGACGTTCCCGGATACTAGCCACCAAATCAGGTGCCTGTCCAATAGCCTTATCATCATTAAGGGCATTCTCCAGACAGGCAAGCGCAGAATGATAATCCTCAATATTCCAATAGCAGGAAGCCAGTGTACGATAGCTTCCGGCTATCTGATAGACATCCCCGTATTGTTTGAAAATTTCAAGAGAGCGTTCTGCAAGTGAACCAGCCAATAAAGAATCCGGGATATTGTCAGAATTAATAAGCGTCATGGAAGGGCGGTTATTGCTCACCAGCATATCGCGGTTTTCCTTAATGAACAAATGCTCACTCATTCCTTGAAGGGCATTAGCCTGCCAAAAAACGTCGCCGCTCTGCAAACTCCGTTGATAGCAGCGCATCAGATAGTCCCATTCCTGTTGCTGTATATCTTCGGCCGTTCCGTCAACAAGAATACCGCCGGCACCAATCTGATAAAGATAGTTCAGATACTGGGCTGTATCCTCCTCCAGAACATCCGCGTCTATCAGATTCAGGGCAGAGATACTTTGCGATTCAAGTCCTACATAATAATAATAGGTGGAAGCCACAATGTTAAGCTCACTCTCAGCATATATCATACGTCGCTGAAGCCGTTCGGAGAGAGCATTACGCTCTTCATCAATACGACGAAGAATCCGCTGAGCCCGCTCATAATAATCGTAGAACTCTTTATTGCGTGACTCTCTCTGGCACAAACGCATCTCCTGAACATCTGCAACAAGCAGTTCCACCTGGTTATCAGTAATATGGCGTACGCTATCAAGCAGTTTGTAAGCATCCTGATATTTCATCTTCATAATGCTCACAAATGCGAGATTGTTCATAGCCTCAGCTTTACCTGCATGATAATTTTCAGCTATTGAAAGTGCCCGTTTGGCATAGACAGCCGTGGAATCGAGATTCTTGTAATGGTAAAAGTAGGAAATTGAATTCAACTTATCAACCGCATCCTGGTTCTTCGGCTGACAAGCTGTTAAAAAGAAAACGGAACACAAAGACACAAAGATACAAAGTTTTTTCACCCAATTCTCAGGCGCACGACTTTGTTTCTTTGTGCCTCCGTGTTCCATTAAAAAGTAATGATTTTATGAACGTGCGGCAGCAACGTAGCCAAGTGCTTCCTTACACTTGTCTGTCACATACTGCCAGTCACCAGCAGCAACCTTATCCTTCGGGAACAACTTGCTACCCATACCTACGCAGTAAACACCTGCCTTGAACCAAGCCTTCAGGTTCTCAGCCTCAGGAGCTACACCACCGGTAACCATAATCTTTGACCATGGCATTGGAGCCTTCAGACCTTTCACCATATTAGGACCTACTACATCGCCAGGGAATACCTTAGTAAGGTCGCAACCCAGCTCCTGAGCCTTACCAATCTCAGAAACAGTCATACAACCTGGGCAGTAAGGTACAAGACGACGATTGCAAACAGGTGCAATGTCAGGATTGAACAATGGTCCTACAACGAAGTTGGCACCCAGCTGAATGTAAAGAGCAGCCGTTGGAGCATCCACAACAGAACCGATACCGAGAGCCAGTTCAGGACATTCCTTATCAGCCCATTTCACCAGTTCGCCAAATACTTCCTGTGCGAAATCGCCGCGGTTAGTGAACTCAAAAGCACGAACACCACCCTCGTAGCAAGCTTTCACCACATTCTTGCAGATCTCAAGATCCTTGTTATAGAAGACAGGAACCATACCGGTGTCACCTATCTTCTTCATTACTGCTATCTTATCAAATTTTGCCATTTCTCTTTTATCTTTGTTTTGTTAATAAAAAACGGGTAACCCGGAATAGTTTTTAGCGCTGTACGCGGCCGTTAGCATTACCACCGGCGAGACTCTCCACCTCGTCAACACTTACCAGGTTGAAGTCACCATTGATAGTGTGCTTCAGGGCACTGGCTGCTACGGCAAACTCAAGGGCTTCACCCTGATTTGGCTTGGTAAGCAGACCATGGATCAGACCACCAGAGAAGGAGTCACCACCACCGACACGGTCAATGATAGGATTAATCTCATAGCGCTTTGACTGATAGAATTCCTCACCATTGTAAATAAGGGCCTTCCATCCGTTGAAGGTTGCAGAGAAGCTCTCGCGAAGTGTGGAAACAACATATTTGAATCCGAACTCTTCCTTCATCTGCTTGAAGATCTTTTCATAACCGCTGGCATCGGTCTTACCACCCTCAACATCTGCATCGGGCTTGAAACCAAGACAGAGTTCTGCATCTTCCTCATTACCGATACATACGTCAACATACTTCATCAGGGGGCGCATGATGCTGATAGCCTTCTCTGAAGTCCACAGCTTCTTACGGAAGTTAAGGTCAACACTGACACAAACGCCATGGCGCTTAGCAGCCTCACAAGCCAGCTTTGTCAGTTCAGCAGCCTTGTCGGAAATGGCAGGAGTGATACCAGACCAGTGGAACCACTGAGCACCTTCCATGATTGCATCAAAATCGAAATCTGAAGGATCAGCCTCAGCGATGCTGGAATGGGCACGGTCGTAAATCACCTTAGAAGGACGCATCGAAGCACCTGTCTCTGCATAGTAAAGACCAACACGTTCACCACCACGGGCGATAAACTGCGTATTTACACCATAACGGCGGAGGGCATTCACTGCAATCTGACCGATTTCATGCTTTGGCAGCTTGCTTACGAAATAAGCATCGTGGCCATAGTTAGCAACAGAAATTGCTACATTAGCCTCACCACCACCGGGGATGATGCGAAATGAATCACTCTGGATGAAACGGTCGTTGCCGTTAGGAGAAAGGCGGAGCATAATCTCGCCCAAAGTCACAATCTTTGCCATTGTTTCTTGTTTTTGAATGTTTATAGATTAATTTGTTTGCAATGTTGTTTACGTGCACAAAATTACGATTTATTGGGCAAATATACAAATAAAATCTGAAATATTTGTGTTTTTAACAAAAAAAACCACTGTGCTTTCGCACAATTCAAGATTTTTTGCTATTTTTGCACCGAAATCATCATTGTGTGCGCAAACATACGCTGTGCGAACAAACATTTTCAATCTACTATGGCAGAAAAAATAAGAATCAAGGACATTGCAGAACTGTCAGGAGTGTCTGTCGGAACAGTCGACAGAATTCTTCACAATCGCCCTAATGTGTCAAAGTCGGCCCGCGAAAAAGTGGAAAAGGTGCTGAAGGAAATCAACTATCAGCCTAATATGTATGCCGCTGCCCTGGCTTATAACAAGACCTATAATTTCACCCTACTCATTCCCAGACACGCCAGCGAGGCCTATTGGGAAGAGATTGAGGAAGGTGCTTTGAGGTGTGCTGAAGTCAGAAGCGATTTCCATGTTCAGGTGGAAGTGAAGTACTACACCCGATTCGACACACTTTCATTCATTAAGGCTTCCGCGGAGATTCTCAAGGATGGGCCCAATGGCGTGATTATCGTGCCCAGCGACCTCGATGTCACCCAGGGATTTACTGACCAGCTCCACATGCGGAAGATTCCTTTTATATTACTCGACTCCTACATGCCAGACCTAAAACCGCTCAGTTTCTTTGGTCAGGATTCTTTCCAAAGCGGTTATTTCGCCGCAAAAATGCTGATGCTCATCGCTGCCAAGGAGAAGGAAATCATGCTGATGAAGCAGATGAAGAACGGTAAGGTGGCTTCGAAGCAACAGGACAATCGTGAGGTGGGATTCCGCCATTACATGCACGATCACTTCCCCGCTGTTCAAATCCTGGAACTCGACCTTCCGCTTGAAGAAGAACGTTCCGAATACGACAACATTCTGGAGGATTTTTTCACAACCCATCCCAATGTGCACCATTGCATTACAATGTGTTCAAAAGCCCACATCGTCGGAGAATTCCTGCTGAGAACCAACCGGCGGAATGTTCAAATCATGGGCTACGACATGGTTGGTAAAAATGCAGTTTGCCTGCGTCAGGGGAGCATTTCCTTCCTCATTGCACAGCATGCATTCATGCAGGGCTACAATTGTGTTGACACGCTTTTCAAAGCAATCGTTCTCAGGCAGGAGGTGGAACCCGTCAACTATATGCCAATCGAGTTGCTTACGAAGGAAAACGTGGATTTCTACCGCAGAACACAGCTCTAGCTACTATTGCAACTATAGAATCTATTGAAAAATTTAAAAGAACATCATAACAAAACGTAATCTACAATGGAACAATCATCTTTCATTAAAATCAATCCAGCCGATTCAGTCGTGGTTTGTTTACGCCCATTTACCAAAGGCGAAACCATTGAAGTGGACGGCAAGTCTGTCACCCTTCTGCAGGACACGCCCGCAGGCCACAAAGTTCTTATCGACGATGCTCCGCAAGGACAGAACATTATCAAATACGGCTATCCCATCGGTCATGCACGAGAAGACCTGAAATCCGGACAATGGGTGAATGAGAACAACCTGAAAACCAATCTTTCGGGTACGCTTACTTATGAATATCATCCTGTGGACGAGAAACTAAATATTCCCGCCGATGACCGTACCTTCCAAGGCTATCGCCGCAAGAACGGCGAGGTAGGTATCCGTAACGAAGTGTGGATCGTACCTACTGTTGGTTGCGTAAACGGCATTGCTGAACGCCTGGCTTCTCAGCTGGAAAAAGAAACACAGTTGGAGGGTATTGATGCTGTTCATGCATGGCATCACAACTATGGCTGCTCACAGCTATCAGGTGACCACGAGAACACGCGTAAAGTGCTGCGTGATATTGTTTTACATCCAAACGCTGGAGCAGTACTTGTACTCTCTCTCGGATGCGAAAACAACCAGCCTGATGACTTTATGGCCATGCTTGGTGATTACGACAAAGACCGTATCAAACTGCTTGTCACCCAGAAGGTGGTAGGCGATGAGGTGGAAGCTGGCATGGAAATCCTTCGCGATCTCTATCAAGTGGCAAAGCAAGACAAGCGCGAAGCATGTCCTTTGAACGAACTCCGTGTAGGTCTGAAGTGTGGTGGCAGCGACGGTTTCTCTGGAATCACCGCTAACCCATTGGTAGGAGAATTCTCCGATTTCCTGGTAGCACAAGGCGGAACGAGCATTCTTACGGAGGTTCCTGAAATGTTCGGTGCTGAGACTATCCTGATGAACCGTTGCGAAACTCCCGCTCTTTTCGAACAGACCGTGAAGTTGGTCAACGACTTCAAGGAATACTTCCTTTCTCATGGAGAGCCTGTGGGCGAGAATCCTTCTCCTGGAAATAAGGCCGGCGGTATCTCCACGCTGGAAGACAAGGCTTTAGGTTGCACGCAGAAATGCGGACGTGCTCCCGTGAGTGGCGTACTCGGCTATGGTGACCGCTTGCAGGTGAAAGGCCTCAACCTCCTTTCTGCTCCAGGTAACGACTTGGTAGCATCCACGGCATTGGCAGCTTCAGGATGTCAGATTGTACTCTTCACCACAGGTCGTGGCACTCCATTTGGCACATTCATTCCAACGATGAAGATTTCCACGAACAGCAATCTCTTCCACCACAACAAGCCCAACTGGATTGATTTCAATGCAGGCCAATTGGTTGAGGGACGTCCTATGAAAGATGTATTGGCTGATTTCATCGACAAGATTATTCGTGTGGCCAGTGGTGAGAAAGCCCAGAATGAGAAGAACGGATACCGTGAAATATCCATCTTCAAAAACGGCGTAACGCTCTAAAGCACAAAGATTTAACCAAGCATCAGTCAATTTCGCCTGATGTCCTTTCTATAACGGATGATATTTGGACCTCCCCGAGTATCATCCGTTTTTATTGCCTGTTACTCTTCGCCCAAAAGGGGATTTTTATCCTTCTCAGAAGAGGCTTTGTTTAAATGATGCAGAAGCCTGGCTTCTTGGCCATTCTTACGTTGTTTCCAGGCCATTCTTACGTTGCATCTTGGCCATTCTTACAATGCTTCTACGGCATTCTTACAAAACCTCAGTTTTTACTCGTCTTTAGCCCGCGGCATTTTTATATAGAAGCAAAAAATGTCAGAAATGGTCTGTTTATATGGAAAAATTTCGTATCTCAGCCCAACGGCGACATCAGATTTTGGGGTTTTTATGTATCAAAAGGACGCTAGAAGAGTTAAACAAACGGGTAGTGTAACCCTTAGCAATTTCTTATCTTATTGATTTTCAGCCACATATAAAACTACCGATTACAGGATTACAGGATTACACCCCAAATTATGCCCCCTCCCCCAGAAGAGCTCGATTATTTCATTTTTTACGATTATATATAAATATCTATATATATAAATAAATATGTATATAAATAATTAAAAATAGAACAAAACAAACGATTATTTGCAAATTGATTTATGTATATTTATTATTATATATATAAACATAAGTATATATATACATAAATATATATAATAATATAAATATATAGTATAAATATGCAATCTTAGAAATCCAGGGCACAGAAAACAGGGTGTAATCCTGTAATCTTGTAATCGCTTCCATTTCAATCATGATGAATCCGTTACTTTTAAACAGGTCGCTCAAATAAAAGTAAAGCATTTTCATAGCGCTATCGCCGCTGGTGGTATTCATTCTACTCTATCTGGTAACGAGTATCATCGCGCATGATTTCTATAAGGTACCCATCACGGTAGCCTTTATGATCAGCAGTATCTATGCTGTGGCTATTTCCGGCGGACTGCCTCTGCAAAAGCGAATTGAGACGTTTAGCCGTGGAGCAAGTACCGGGAATCTGATGCTGATGCTCTGGATCTTTGTACTGGCCGGTGCCTTTGCGAATTCCGCGAAAGTCATGGGGTGTATTGATGCAACGGTGAATCTGACCCTTACTTTGCTCCCTGCAAACATGTTGCTGGCGGGACTTTTCCTGGCCTCCTGTTTTATCTCTCTGAGCATTGGCACAAGCGTGGGCACTATTGTTGCCCTTGTCCCAATTGCTGCAGGACTGGCTACCAGTACGGGAACTTCGGTAGCAATGATGACTGCCGTAGTGGTTGGCGGGGCTTTCTTCGGTGACAATCTGTCATTCATAAGCGATACGACCATTGCCGCCACACAGACACAAGGTTGCCGTTTGAGTGACAAGTTCCGTGTGAATGCATTTATTGTGGCTCCGGCAGCCCTGTTAATCCTCATTGTCTATATTTTCATGGGCTCAGGCGTGCAGTCTCCTTCAAATGTTCCGGATGTAGCATTTGTGAAAGTTGTCCCCTATCTGATTGTGCTGATCACGGCTATCTTTGGCATGAATGTGATGGCTGTGCTCACGCTTGGTCTTGTACTGACTGGCGCCATAGGACTTATTGATGGTTCCTACGACATTTACAGCTGGTTTAAGGCTATGGGCGATGGAATCTTGGGCATGGGCGAACTTATCATCATTACCATGATGGCGGGTGGTTTGCTCGAAATCATACGCGAAAATGGCGGCATCGACTTTATTATCAAAAGAATGACCGCGCATGTAAGCAGCAAAAGAGGAGCCGAACTGTCTATTGCAGCTCTGGTCACCTTAACCAATATCTGTACGGCCAATAACACCGTGGCCATCATCACCGTGGGTGGAATTGCCAAGCAAATTGGCGACCGCTTTGGGGTTGACAACCGCAAATGCGCCTCATTGCTTGACACATTCTCGTGTTTCACACAAGGCATTATTCCTTACGGAGCACAGCTGCTCATGGCTGCAGGACTGGCAAAACTCAATCCGATTGACATCGTGCCTTTCCTCTACTATCCATTGGCCTTGGGCCTCTCTGCCCTCTTGGCTATTCTCCTTCGTCTGCCCAAACGATATTCGTAAAGGTAAAAAGGAAAAAATGTTAAAGAGTAAAAACAAGTAATACATGAACGTACTGACACGCAACTACTTTCGCATGCTCCGCAATGGGGCCTTCGGTGAGAATGAAGCACTGGAACCCATGTCGAAATATAAATGGAACGCACTCTACCAGAGGGCTGAGCGCGAAGATGTGCTGGTTTACCTGAAAGCCGATGCGCCCCATAGTTCCATCAATTTTGAAGACCACACGCAGGGGCGCAAATACCGAAATATAGCAAAAGCCGAATATCATGCCATCGACACCTCGCTTGACACGCTGGACATGCTCAATATCATGCTTTACAATATTGATCAGACCATCTCTGGCCACACATCCCTTCACGGTATTATAGAAATGGGGCGTTTTCTGAGAAAGAAAGGCGACAAAGTGGACTTCATAAAACTGGAATCCTGGTTTCATAAGCTTGGAGTAAACCGAATGGCACAGTTACACGGCTCCGTTCTCATCTCGCTTTTCGGATTCCACATCGATGAACTGCCTTTTATGACCTCTGAAAAAGCGATGGCAGAAAAGTTGGGCAATCAGGACAAGCGTCTCACGCTTTCATACCTCACCCATTACCCATTGTCAACAACCCATAGTATGCTGCGGCGCTTACACAATGCCATCACGCAGATTGAAGAATAAAAAGTGAGATTAAATTTGGATATCTTCCTAAAATAGCGTATCTTTGCACGTATGAATTTAAAGACACGACTTTTTATATTATATATATTCGCAGCATTCTCCATGGTGGCTTCAGCTCAGTACACAGATGAACTGTGTGAAGACTCGTGCGAACATATTCATGGCATCGATATCAGCCACTATCAGGGAAGCGTTTTCTGGGAAGCCATCGGTAACAATTCCAAGATGGCGTATGTTTACTTAAAGGCCACAGAGGGCGGAGACCGGATTGATCAGATGTATGAGGAAAACATTCGTCTGGCCCATCATTACGGCTTGAAGGTAGGCAGTTATCATTTCTTCCGTCCGAAGACCTCACTTGAAGTACAACTCAAGAATTTCATGATGCAATGCAGGCCCGGTGACCAGGACCTGATTCCTATGATTGATGTAGAATCAACGGGAAAACTGCCCACCGAGGAGTTCTGTGATTCACTTATCCGATTCCTGGAAATGGTGACCGAAGCCTATCACCAGAAACCATTGGTGTACACTGGAAACAATTTCTATAACAAATACCTTCAGCACAAGATTGATGACTATCAGCTCATGATAGCCAAATACGCTGACGCCGAACCCGAACTCTTCGACGACCGCGACTATATCATCTGGCAATACACGGCCAAGGGACGCATTAATGGCATCAACGGCTTTGTGGACAAAAGCCGTTTTATGGGGCGTCATAGCATGAGGGAAATCAGATTCAGGCACTGGTAATGGAGGATGTAACTAATAGATTTTGATAGTAAATACTGAAACATATATATAAAAATGGCAATCATAAAATGTCCGGAATGCGGACATCAGGTAAGCGACAAGGCACCCATCTGTCCCAGCTGTGGCGTAGAGATAGCGGGCAAAGTGACAAGATGTCCCGAATGTGGTGAGATATTCTTTAAGGAAGAGGCAATATGTCCCAGTTGTCATCGGCCTGTCAGAAGCCAATCCGGCAATCTGAATGAAGCAACCAGCAACACACAACCTGCAGTTTCTGAAACGCCCAAAAGGGAAATTACAAAACCGCAAACACAGGAAAAACCTGTAAGCACGCCACCCGAACCTAAAAAGAAGAAAGGTGGTTCTGCGGCTTTGTTCGTTTCGTTCCTCATAGCCCTTCTCGTATGCGGAATCTGCTTCTATATGTATAAGAACGCGCAAGACCGCAAGGAGTTGCAAGAATACGAGTTTGCCACAAGAAGCGAAGATCCTCTTATTCTGCAAAGTTACCTTGACACCTATAAAGATGCCCCGCAAGCCCATATCGATGCTATCACGGCCCATCTGCAGCAAATCAAGCAAAACGACCTGGATTGGAATAACGCATACATCAGCAATTCGAAATCGATGCTGACTGAATACCTGCTTAAACATCCGGATTCACCCCACAAAGCATTGGCCCAACAAAAGATTGACTCTCTCGATTGGGCTCAGGCATCGGGACTAAACACGATAGAGGCCTATCAGGCTTATCTCGATGAGCATCAAGATGGCGAGCATTACAATGAGGCTGAGGAAAACATGAAGGCCTTGAAAGTAAAGGAAGTTACCCCGGAAGAAAAATCAATGATCAATCAGCTTTTCCGCCGTTTCTTCATCAGTATTAATGAACGGAATCAGGAAAACCTCGTAAGCACCGTGGCAGAAGAACTGACGCTGCTTGATAAAGAACAGGCAACACCGAGAGACGTGGTTCAGATGATGGAAAAAATGTACAAAGACGACGTTACCCGCCTCATCTGGAGAATCAACAAAGACTACAACATCAGCAAACGCGAGGTGGGTGATAACCGATATGAATACTCCGTTTCGTTTACGGCTCTCAAAGAAGAAGAACATACTGACGCAGCCAACAATAAAAACAGTCAGTATCGGATTAATGCAAAGGTGAATCCTAATAACCGCATCTCTGAACTGAAGATGTCTAAGATAGTGGATTAAAAAAGAAGGGGTTAGCGTAAAAACTAGCCCCTTCTCATTTCCTGAATCAGTTGCCGCTGGCGTTCTGTCAGACGTGTTGGCAACTGCACATTGTAAGTGATGATCAGATCCGCGCCATTGGCTCCTTTTCCTTTTAGGCGGACCTTTGTTCCCTGTTGGGTTTCAGGCTTTACCTTCATCTTCAGCTTTCGCCCGTCACCCAGAGCTACGATGATCTCACCGCCCAGCATAGCCGTATAAAAATCGATGTTTACCGTCGATTGGGTCTCCTTGGGTTGTTTGAAACCTCCAAAACCTCCACGGCCTCCGAAGAGTTCATCAAAAATGGAACCAAGGTCTGCACCTTCCTTTCCTCGACCGAAACCGCCAAATGGGTTTCCACCGCCAAAAGGATTACCGTTGCCGAATGGATTTGCTCCACCAAAGGGATTATCGCCACCGAAAGCTTCTGCTTGCTTCCAATTCTCGCCATACTGGTCGTACTTGGCACGCTTTTCAGGATCACCAATTACTTCATAGGCTTCCGTAAGTGCCTGAAACTTAGCCTTCGCTTTCGGATCATCCTGATGCAAGTCGGGATGAAACTGCTTGGCTCGCTTCAGGTATGCCTTCTTCACATCCTTCTGAGGGATGTCCTTCGAAACACCTAAGATCTTGTAATAATCTACAAATGCCATAATTAACGTCTCCTATTTTTTAATTATTCATCAACAAAAATTGTGCCGAAAGTACCATATTTTCAGATAAATTGATTAACTTTGCCGAAACATATTAAATATAATTCCAATGAAAAGAATAATTACAGTGTGCCTTGCTGCATTCTGTTTAAGTAACATGGCTATGGCACAGACAAAGACGGTTGATTTAAGAATCATCGAGACCACGGATGTTCATGGATCATTCTTTCCCTATAACTTCATCGAGCGCAAGCCCAAAAGTGGTTCACTTGCACGTGTGATAACATATGTGGACTCTCTCCGTCAGCAGTATGGAGACCGCCTTTTGCTTTTCGACAACGGCGACATCTTGCAGGGCCAGCCCACCTGCTATTATTGCAATTACATTAATCCAAAGATGGAGAATGTGGCAGCAAGTGTAATCAACTACATGCGCTATGATGCTCAAACCGTGGGAAACCACGACATTGAGACTGGACATGAAGTTTATGACAAATGGATACGTGAAGTGAAATGTCCTATGCTTGGAGCCAATATCATTGACAACAAGACCAACAAACCCTATCTGCAACCCTATGCCATTTTCCGTCGCGATGGAGTCAAAATTGCCGTGCTTGGATTGCTTACACCTGCTATCCCCAACTGGCTTAATGAAGAGCTTTGGAGTGGATTGCGTTTCGAGGAAATGGTGGAAAGTGCCCGTAAATGGGTTAAATATCTAAAAGAAAACGAACACCCCGACATCATCATCGGTCTCTTTCATTCTGGTCTTAAAGGGGGCATTGTGACAGATAAATATAAGGAAGATGCCACGCTCGAAATAGCTGAGACTGTGCCTGGCTTCGATATTATTCTGTATGGCCACGACCACATCCGCCATAGCCAGACGATTACCAACACTGAGGGCAAACAGGTGCTGCTGCTCGACCCCACCAGCAACGCATATTATGTGGGTGATGCGCAAATAACCGTCACAATAAAGAAAGGTAAAGTGATTGACAAGAGAATCACTGGCGAAATACACGACATTCGGGGACTGGAAATAGACAAGCAGTTCGAAAAGCATTTCCAGTATGCTGTTGACAGCGTTAACAATTTTGTTAACCGTAAAATTGGCACATTCAAGAATGCTATCTACACACGCGACTGCTATTTCGGAAGCAGCGCCTTCTGTGATTTCATCCATTCACTCCAGCTTAGAATCACCGGAGCCGACATTTCTTTCAACGCTCCTCTCACTTTCGACACCAAGATACCTGCCGGCGATGTATTCATGAGCGACATGTTTAATCTCTATAAATACGAGAACCAGATATATACCATGATGCTTACAGGTCGTGAAATCCTAGGGCATCTGGAAATGAGCTATGACCTTTGGGTAAACACTATGAAAAGTCCCGATGACCATATTATGCTATTGGCAGAAGGAGAGCAGGACGATAATCAGCGCTTCATGTTCAAGAACCTTGCCTTTAACTTCGACTCTGCCGCAGGCATCGACTATGAGGTTGACGTTACCAAACCCGATGGTCAGAAAGTCCACATTCTGCGTATGAGTAATGGAGAGCCTTTCTCGCTCGACAAGACCTACAAAGTGGCCATGAACAGTTATCGTGGCAATGGCGGTGGCGAACTGCTCACCAAGGGAGCAGGTATTCCGCAGGAGAAACTTATGGAGCGTGTAGTATGGCAGAGTGAACGCGATCAGCGCTATTATCTCACCCAAGAAATTGAAAAGATGGGCGTTGCCGATCCAAAGGCCTTCAACAACTGGCGCTTCGTTCCTGAGGAATGGGCAAAGCCAGCCATTGAGCGAGACCGACAGTTGCTTTTCAAATAAGTAATACACCTTATTATATTATAATGAGTTATTATTGGTTCATATTCTGCAAGACAGATTTGATGCTGGAAAAGACTTCTGACGGAAGCCATACCATCCCTTATGGTGAAGAACCACCCGTTAGTGTGAAAGAATGGACAACCATACACACCATTGACATACCAGAGCCCATACTTCCAGGAAACGGAGATACCAAAGCCAAGACATTACGTATAGACAGTCCCATCACCGACCATCCTTCCTATGAGATGATCGGACTCCGCGCTTCCTATCATCTGCTCCCCCGGCATCTTTATCTCATTGCCGGCAAATGTCAAGAAATCCTTTATTGGGATTCAAATACAAAATTCTGCGGAGTATGCGGTGCGCCAATGAAACTGCATACCAATATCTCCAAACGTTGTACGGAATGCGGTAAGGAAGTTTGGCCCCAGCTTGCAACGGCGGTCATCGTTCTCATTCAGCGCAAGGCTGCCAACGGAAATCCCAAACATCGAGAAGTTCTGTTGGTACATGCAAACAATTTTCGTAGCAATTATTATGGTCTCGTTGCCGGTTTCGTGGAAACAGGAGAGACATTGGAGGAAGCAGTCATTCGTGAAGTGAAGGAAGAAGTAGGTCTACAAATAGAGAATCTCCGTTATTTCGGCTCTCAGCCATGGCCCTACCCTTGCGGTCTTATGGTTGGTTTTAATGCTGACTATGCAGGAGGTGACATCCATCTTCAACGCAGCGAATTGGGTAGCGGCGGATGGTTTACGGCTGATCAATTGCCACAGATTCCTGACAAGATGTCAATTGCACGTAAATTGATTGACAACTGGCTTGACAATCTGTAAGGAAATTGTGTGCGTTAACGGTATATTTATGCACCTTTAGTTTACATAATAACTTTTTTGCACTTTTTTGAAACTTTTTCTTGCAAAATGTTTGGTGTTTTGGAGAAAATGTGTAATTTTGCAACCGTAAACGACAAAATAAAGAATTTTAGTCACAGCAACATTAGAATAAGTTTTCAATAAAAACAATTAAAAAAAGTATTATTATGAATGCAGCACAAGTAGTAGAGCAGCTGAAGCAGCGCTTTCCAAACGAGCCGGAATACATCCAGGCCGTAAGTCAGGTTCTCCCCACCATCGAGGAAGAGTACAACAAGCACCCCGAATTCGAAAAGTCTAACTTAATCGAGCGCCTGTGCATTCCCGATCGTTTGGTTGAGTTCCGCGTTACTTGGACTGACGACAAGGGTAACATTCAGACCAATATGGGTTATCGTATCCAGCATAACAACGCCATTGGTCCCTACAAAGGCGGTATCCGTTTCCACAAGTCTGTAAATCTTGGTATTTTGAAGTTCCTTGCTTTCGAGCAGACTTTCAAGAATTCACTGACAACTCTGCCTATGGGTGGTGCCAAGGGTGGATCTGATTTCTCTCCACGTGGCAAGAGCGATGCTGAAGTAATGCGTTTCTGCCAGGCATTCATGAATGAACTTTACCGTCACATCGGTCCTGATGAGGACGTTCCTGCTGGTGATATCGGTGTTGGCGGCCGTGAGGTTGGTTATATGTTTGGACAGTATAAGAAGCTGACTCACCAGTTCCAGGGTGTGCTCACAGGTAAGGGCATCCAGTTCGGTGGTTCACTCATCCGTCCTGAGGCAACTGGTTATGGCACGGTTTACTTCCTTGTTTCCATGCTTCAGACCCGTGGTATCGAACTGGCAGGTAAGAAGGTTCTGATTTCAGGTGCTGGTAACGTGGCTCAGTATGCTGCAGAAAAGTGCCTGCAGCTGGGTGCAACCGTACTCACCATGAGTGACTCTGACGGTTATATCTATGATGCTGACGGAATTGACCGCGAGAAACTTGACTACATCATGCAGCTGAAGAACGTAGAGCGCGGACGTATCAAGGAGTATGTTGAGGAATATCCTTCTGCTAAATATGTTGCAGGTGAGCGTCCTTGGCACGAGAAGGGTGACATTGCTCTGCCTTGTGCTACACAGAACGAGATTAACGCAGAACAGGCTCAAGCTCTGGTTGACAATGGTGTGATTGCCGTTGCTGAAGGTGCTAACATGCCTACTCTGCCCGATGCTATCAAGATTTTCCAGGATGCCAAGATCCTCTACTCTCCAGGTAAGGCTTCTAACGCTGGTGGTGTATCTGTATCAGGTCTTGAGATGAGTCAGAACTCTGAGCGTCTGAGCTGGACAGCAAAGGAAGTTGATGACTATCTGAAGCGCATCATGAACGACATTCACGAAAACTGCGTGAAGTACGGAACAGAGGCCGACGGTTACATCAACTACGTGAAGGGTGCTAATGTGGCAGGCTTCATCAAGGTTGCCAAGGCCATGATGGCTCAGGGTATTGTATAAATTATAGTTTACGATTATTTAAAGCGGCATTTCTTTTAAGAGAAACGCCGCTTTTTCATTTAATATAGGGTGCTTCTCATTTCAAACTGTTTGACTGATTGATAGTTTTTTGTTAAAAATAGATACAATTAAAAAAATATTTGTACCTTTGCCCAATGATATTCTATTTATCATGCACAGGAAATACGCGTTGGGCTGCCGAAAAGCTTTCCCAGGAATTAGATGAAGAGCTAATTGACATAGCTCACTCCCAGCGTGCATCCTATCATCTGAAAGAAGATGAGCGCATAGGTTTCTGCTTTCCTGTACATGGATGGAGACCACCGGTATTGGTACGTAAGTTCATTGCCGACATGGTTATTGAAAATGCCGAAGGTCATTTCTGCTGGGCACTCTGCACGGCTGGTGACGATATCGGACAGTCAATGGAATATCTGAATGGCGATCTCGAAAAGAAAGGACTAAAAGCACAGAGCGTATTCTCGCTTATCATGCCCGAAAGCTATGTAGGGCTGCCTTTCATGGATGTGGACAAACCAGAAAAGGAACTGGCAAAACTTGAGACATCAAAAAGAATGCTTGAATCCTTCTTTCCGCTTATCCGTGACAGGAAATCCGGTCTGACAAACACTTACAAAGGTCATTGGCCTAGAATCAATAGCCATGTACTTGGTGGGGCTTTTGTCAATTGGATTATCACAGACGAACCATTCCACGTAACAGACGACTGTATCCAATGCGGAACTTGTGCAGAAGTCTGTCCTACTGATGACATCGTCGGCGGTCGTGGAAAACGCCCCGAATGGAAACACACAGGCAACTGCCTTTCCTGCTTTGCCTGCTATCACCACTGCCCTACCCGTGCTATCCGTTACGGTAAAAGGACAGAAAACAAAGGACAATATTATTATAAATAACGAATAGAGTATATGAAAAGATTTCTTCTCTCACTGTCTTTAGTAGTATATACACTGGTTTCATGGGGTGCTAAGGCATCTTCAGAACCTGCCACCATCATCCAACCGGATGGTCTTCGGTTAACTATAACTTTACATGGCGATGAATATTTCAATTACGCAACTACCACAGACGGCGTATTACTTTACCAAGATGGCAACACCTTTTTTATAGCGTCTGTTGATTCCAATGGAGAACTTTCTTCCACAAATGTGCTTGCACATAATGCTGGCCAGCGTACAGAGGAGGAAATTGCACTCATTGGTTTGCAAGATAAAGAAAAGTTTTATCAGGCAGGGTCATCAGCAGCCAAAAAGTCAAGACGCCGTGAACCAGTAAGCGGTTACAAACTTTTCCCCCATACCGGTAGCCCAAATGTTTTGGTCGCTTTAGTTGATTTTGCAGATTTTAAATTTAAAAATTCAGATGAGAAAACGATTGCAACATTTGACTGCTATCTGAACAGCGAGGCTATCAAATCTGAATATGCAAACATGAAAGAAAACGGTGACACAACCGTGTGCTATAACTATGGTAGTGTGGGACAATATTTTAAGGATATGAGCTTTGGCAATTTCACACCTCATTTTGACGTTATCCCTTCCGTTATCCACCTCCAAAACAATATGAAACATTACGGTGAGGGGAAAAATGACAAAATAGGAAATCTTATACCAGAGGTCGGCACGGCCTTAAAATCATCTGTTACAGACTTCTCCAAGTATGATTCAGACAATGATGGTTATATTGACCTGCTCTATATCATATATGCCGGCTATTCTCAGAGTGTGAGTGGTAATTCTTCTGACTGCATCTGGCCCAAAGTAGCATATTATACCTATGACCTCGGAAATGGAATGAGAATCTACACTTTCGGAGTAAACGGGGAGTTATTAGGCACTCCCAAAAACACGGAAATGTGGAAAGTGAAGCGTATCAATGGTATCGGACTATTCTGCCACGAATTTTCCCATGCCATGGGATTACCCGATCTTTATCCAACAACAGATAGTGCTCAGGATGGAAATCACCCAGGTATGGAGTACTGGGATCTGATGGACGGTGGAGAATATACTTATAATGGATGGAACCCTACTGAATACACGGCTTGGGAACGTGAATGCATGGGATGGATGACGATAGATGACCTCACGGCAAAAGGTTCTTACCGTCTCGGCAACATCAACAGGATAGATGAGGAAACCGGTGAATACGGCAAGGCTTACAGAATCAAGAATGACAGTAATGAAAAAGAGTATGTCATACTCCAGAACATCCGCCCTAATGGTTGGAATATCGGACTTGGAATATATCTGGTGCGTTCGTATGATCAAGAAGCCCGCTGCAAAGACATGCTTGCCATGCACGTTGACTACGATGCCAATAAGTTTTCACTTTCTTACAACAGCGTAAACAACGAAGATGGCCATCCACGTTTCACATTAATCCCTGCAGACGGCCGCATGATGAGCTCCTATGCTGTTTATAAAGCAAAAGATGACTCTGATGCAGAAGTTCAGAAACAACGTGATTCGCAAAAAGAATATTTATTGGAACACTGTGGTGACACATATCCAGGCTCTAAAGGAATAACACAACTGACAAATATTCCTTGGTATGCTACAAGTGCTGATAAACCAATTTACAATATCAAAGAAGTTGAACATGGTGTGATCACTTTCGACTTCTTGGAAAGCACAGTAGGAATAGAAGGTGTTTTGTCAACTGAAAATGAAACCGATTCGCGTATCTATACGCTTGATGGCATTCTAGCCGGAACCGACAAAAACAAGCTGAAGAAAGGAATATACATTATTAATAAGAAGAAGGTCATCATCCGATGACCTTCTTTTCTTTTATCTATTCAAACATGATATCTGTATTTCTTCTTGGCTTTTCTAGGTGCCACTGGTGAAGCCCCGCCTGAATGTGAACGCCTCATGGGTACTCCTCCATATTGAGCATAGCGTGAACGGATGCGCTCCACGTAATCAATAGTCTCCGAACTCCTCATATATCCATTCTTCACAACAGGGTCACGATAATATTCAGGATTACTGAGTAGAGCAAGGTATCGTGAGACGGAACTCCACGATTTAGCATCCTCCCCATGCTTCTGAGCCAAGGCCATAGCATCACGCACATGTCCGGGACCTCCATTATAAGCTGCCAACACAAAGTTCTGGCGCTCCTGAAAATTAGGGATGTCACCAAACATCGACATCAGTTCCTGCAGATACTTGGCACCTGCTGAGATATTGGGTTCCGGTTCGTGTATCTGTGCCATTGACAATCCCAAATGGGCAGCTGTATTCGGCATAATCTGCATCAGACCGCGTGCACCAGCCCATGACCGGGCCTGGGGATCAAAGCAGCTTTCCTGATAACATTGTGCTGCCATAAGACGCCAATCCCAACGTGCAACAGGAGCATATTTCTGGAAAAGTGCATCGTATTTAGAAATGAGACCTGCACTTCGGTTCAGGAATGGGGAATAAACATGGCGTTTCACACGGTTTACCGTAAACATCAGTTTCTCTTCTTTCCGTGCCTCGTCAATCATTTCAGGACGATACCATTTCCGGAGTTCTTCCTTCAAAGACTTTTCACTAGCCAGTATGACATTTGGCGGAGTAAGTGCCATCACGTCACCACGACCATTCTTAAGCCGATTAACAACTTCCGCAGAATCCTTGCATATCTCCACCCGAAGACCGACACCGAGATGCTGGGCAAACTTCTCAGCAATCAGATATTGCACACCAAGTCCCCGACCATGATAGTCATAATAGGTTTCAGGTCCGCTGATAGTAAGAAAAATAAGCTCACCATTTGCCTGTACATCCCCAATAGAAAAGGTGCTGTCGGAAGGAACTGAATCCGTGACCGCACCCCAAGGAGCAATCACCGGCCCTTGCTGCTTCTCTTTACAGGATGTCAGCAAAACCAATAATAATACGACTAATATGTATATCTTTCTCACAATCGGGCACAAAATTACAACATTATTTGCAGATATGAGCAAAAAAGCGTAATTTTGCTGCGAATTTTAAGAAATAGAATATAGTATATCAATAAATTGTAGATTTTTAAGATGTTAAGAATTGCTGTACAGTCGAAAGGACGCCTCTACGAAGACACAATGAATCTACTTGCAGAAGCCGATATTAAAATAAGCAACAGCAAGAGAACACTTCTCATTCAATCATCCAATTTCCCCATCGAAGTTCTCTATCTTCGTGATGATGACATTCCACAAAGCGTAGCCAGCGGAGTTGCTGACCTGGGCATTGTGGGTGAGAATGAGTTTATTGAGCGTAATGAAGACGCAGAAATCATCGACCGTCTGGGATTCTCTAAATGCCGTCTTTCTCTGGCCATTCCAAAGGCCATCGAATATACGGGACTGGAATGGTTCAACGGAAAAAAGATTGCTACTTCCTACCCCTTCATCCTGAAGAAGTTTATGAAAGAGCACAACATTTCCACAGACATCCATGTGATTACAGGATCAGTGGAAATCTCCCCAGGTATCGGGCTGGCAGATGGCATCTTTGATATTGTTTCATCAGGTTCTACGCTCGTCAGCAACAATCTCCGTGAAGTGGAAGTGGTGATGAAAAGCGAGGCTCTTCTTATCGGCAACAAACAGATGGACGAGGAAAAGAGAGCCATTCTCAAAGAGATGCTTTTCCGTTTTGCCGCCGTCCGTCAGGCTGAAGACAAGAAATATGTCCGCATGAATGCACCCAAGGAACATCTGAAGGAAATCATCGAGGTTCTGCCCGGTTTGAAGAGTCCCACCATTATCCCGTTAGCTGATGAAGACTGGTGTTCGGTTCATGCTGTTCTTGATCAGAAACGATTCTGGGAAATCATCGGAAAATTGAAAGAACTGGGTGCCCAGGGAATCCTTGTAACGCCCATTGAAAAAATGATACTGTAATTGCATGAAGATCATCAGATATCCCCAGAAAGAGGAATGGAATAGTATTGTGGAACGTCCGCATCTTGACGTTTCACAATTGAATGCCACCGTAGAAAGCGTGCTGAAAGACGTGCGAGAAAACGGCGACAAGGCAGTAATGGCCTATGAGGAAAAGTTCGATCATGCTCAACTTTCGTCATTAGCCGTAACAGAGGCTGAGATAGAAGAAGCCTTGACACTGGTGAGCGAAGAACTTATGGAATCGCTTCAGATTGCTCATCACAATATCTCCAAATTCCATGAATCACAGAAGTTCGAAGGGATAAAGGTTGAAACATGCAAAGGAGTAACATGCTGGCAGAAGAGTGTGCCCATTGAAAAGGTAGGACTTTACATTCCCGGTGGTACTGCTCCCCTCTTTTCCACGGTATTGATGCTGGCAACGCCCGCTAAGATTGCAGGATGCCGCGAGATTGTGCTTTGCACACCTCCGAATCGTGAGGGAAAGGTAAATCCCGCCATTTTGGCTGCAGCCCGTATTGCCGGTGTAAGCCGCATCTTTAAAGCAGGAGGCGTACAGGCTATTGGTGCTATGGCTTATGGCACGGAATCTGTTCCAAAAGTCTTCAAAATCTTCGGTCCCGGAAACCAGTATGTGATGGCTGCCAAACAACAGGTGTCACTTCACGATGTGGCAATCGACATGCCCGCTGGTCCCAGTGAAGTTTGTGTCATTGCGGATGAAACCAGCCATGCTGACTTCGTGGCTGCTGACCTTTTGTCGCAGGCGGAACACGGTATTGACTCGCAGGTTTTCCTCATAACGACTTCCGAGAAAATGCTGAACGATGTGCAAGAGGAGATTCTTCGTCAGGTGGAATTGTTACCCAGGAAAGAGATGGCCATGAAATCACTCGACAATTCCAAACTCGTGCTTGTTCATGACAAACAGGAAGCCATGAAACTGTGCAACATCTACGCCCCTGAGCATCTTGTCATCTCCACGGATGATTATGAAGAGTTGGCAGAACAGGTCATCAACGCAGGCAGCGTCTTCCTTGGACATTATGCCTGTGAGAGCGCCGGTGATTATGCTAGTGGAACCAACCACACTTTGCCCACTCATGGCTATGCGGTAGCCTACAATGGCGTGAATCTCGACAGCTATTGCCGCAAGGTTACTTTCCAGCATCTCACCGAAAAAGGAATCCATTCCATCGGCAGAGCTGTGGAAGTGATGGCTGAAAATGAGCAACTGGAAGCTCATCTGGAAACTGGCTCCCTATAGCAGCGCACGCAATGAATATAGCGGACATGTGGCTCACGTGTTTCTCGATGCAAACGAGAACCCGTATAATCAGCCTTTCAACCGTTATCCTGATCCTCTTCAGCTTGAATTGAAGGAGCGTATTTCCAAAGTGAAGGGTATTCCCGCCGAATGCATCTTCCTTGGAAACGGAAGCGACGAGGCCATCGACCTCCCCTACCGTTGTTTCACCCGTCCTGGCATTGACAATGTCGTAGCTATCGAGCCTACTTATGGCATGTACAAGGTATGCGCTGATATCAACGATGTGGAATATCGTCCCGTGCTTTTGGATGAACAGTATCAGATAACAGCAGAAAAACTGTTGGCTGCTTGTGACAGGAACACTAAGATAATCTGGATTTGCTCTCCCAATAATCCAACGGGAAACAGCATCAATCGGGAAGCCATTCTGAAAGTCATCAACAGTTTTGACGGACTGGTTATCCTCGACGAAGCCTATAGCGACTTCTCCTGCGAAAAGCCTATGCGGCAAGCCATCAGCCAGTTTCCCAATCTCATTGTGCTTAACACATTGAGTAAGGCATGGGGATGTGCTGCCATCCGCTTAGGTATGGCCTTTGCCAGTAAGGAAATCATAGGTTTATATAATAAGGTGAAATACCCCTACAACGTAAACCTCCTCACCCAAAAGCAGGCTCTTGAAGCGTTGAAAGATCCATTTGAAGTTGACAAATGGGTAAAACTCCTGCTGCAAGAACGAACACGTATGATGCAGGCTTTCAAGGATTTACCTATCTGTCAGAAGGTTTATCCAACAGATGCCAACTTCTTTTTGGCTAAGATGGATGATGCGCAGAAGACCTACGATTATCTGGTAAACCGTGGAATTATTGTGCGTAATCGCTCCCGTATTACCCTCTGCCAGAATTGCCTGCGCATCACAATAGGTAACAAAAGCGAGAACAACGAACTGCTGGCTGCATTACGCCAGTTCTAAATTCTGAAACCCTATTTTCACCCCCCTAAAAGGGCCTTTGTAAGAATGGCATTTAAGCAACGTAAGAATGGCATTTAAGCAACCTAAGAATGGCATTTAAGCAACCTAAGAATGGCATTTAGACAACGTAAGAATGGCATTTAAGCAATGCTTCTACGGCATTCTTACAACGGGCCAATTATTAAGTGACAAAAAGGGGCTGCTCCACATGAGGAACAGCCCCTTAACTATACTTGAAAGATAAATAAATTTAATACTCAAACCACTTCACATAAGCGAAGTCCTGGCGGTGTGGCAGCAAGTCGTTCTTGGGATACATGCGAACGGCACATTTGTAAAGACCAGCATCACCCTGAGTGGTTGTGCATTCGAACGTATAGAGATTGCCCTCACGCTTCACCACCTTGAACGGATGGATTTCCTTGATGCAGTCTTCACCCTTCTCATTTTTACCAAGTGCGACAAACTCAAGACCGATAGCATTGTCAAGTCCCTGCTCATCCACAACGAATGTGAACTTATACTCTTCACCGGTCTCAGGACCTGTTGCAGGCATATTGTTCTCCTTGGAAACCACATTGATGGCATCCCAACGCTCGGCAACTGTCTCTTTCCAAAGAGCTATCTCCTTGGCAATCTGATTGTTATTGGCAGACAACTGCTTGAAACGCATAGCCTCTTTGGTGTAGAACTTGTCATAGTAGTCGTCCAACTGACGCTTCATGGTGTAGTGAGGAGCGATGGTGGCGATAGAGTTCTTGATAACATTTATCCAACCCTCAGAGTAGCCCTTCTCGTTCTTGGCATAGTAAAGGGGTACGATGTCGTTCTCGAGCAGGCCGTAAATAGTAGCAGCGTCAAGCTGATCCTGATAGCCCTGATTATCGTAGGTGCGCTTCTCGGTGAGTGCCCATCCGGCACCTTCACGATAGCCTTCCAGCCACCATCCGTCGAGCACGGAAAGGTTGACCACACCATTCATCTCAGCTTTTTCGCCAGAAGTACCTGATGCCTCGAGCGGACGGGTCGGCGTATTCATCCAAATGTCCACACCTGACACAAGGCGGCGAGCCAGACGGAAGTCGTAGTCCTCCAGGAAAATAATCTTACCGAGGAACTCAGGACGCTGGCTGATTTCGTAGATTTTCTTAATCAAACCCTGTCCTGCACCATCAGCAGGGTGAGCCTTACCAGCAAAGAGGAACTGTACGGGATGCTCGGGATTGTTCACAATCTTAGACAGACGATCAAGGTCGGTGAACAGCAGATGTGCACGCTTGTAAGTAGCAAAGCGGCGGCAGAAGCCGATCATCAGAGCATTTGGATTAATCTTCTGCAACAGAGAAAGCACACGTGAAGGATCTCCCTGATTCTTCAGCCAGTTTTCACGGAACTTATCACGGATATAGTCGGTGAGCTTCTTCTTCAATGCCATACGTGTAGCCCAGATTTCCTCATCGGGTACATTATAGATGGCATGCCAGATCTCCTCGTTGCTCTGGTCGTTCATGAAGTTCTTGTCGAAGTACTTCTCATAAAGATGACGCCATTCGGTAGCTGCCCAAGAAGGGAAGTGAACACCATTGGTCACATAGCCCACAGCATTCTCCTCGGGGAAATAGCCCTTCCAGATAGGAGCGAACATCTTCTGAGACACCCAACCGTGGAGCTTACTTACACCATTCACCTCCTGACAGGTGTTGATGGCAAAGGTTGACATTGAGAACTTCTCGCTCTTGTCGTCAGGATTGGTACGTCCCATGCCGATGAACTCATCCCAGGTAATGCCAAGCATGTTAGGATAACCGCCCATATATTTGCCAAACAACTGCTCATCGAAATAGTCATGACCAGCAGGAACCGGAGTATGGCAGGTGTAGAGACCACTTGCACGTACGAGCTCCATAGCCTGATTGAAGGTAAGGCCTTCCTGAATATAATCAACCAAGCGCTGCAGGTTGCAGAGTGCGGCATGACCCTCGTTGCAATGATAGATGTCTTTCTTGATACCGAGTTTCTTCAAAGTCAGCATACCTCCGATACCCAGAAGAATCTCTTGCTTCAGACGGTTTTCCCAGTCACCGCCATAAAGTGAGTGAGTGATGGGCTTGTCGAAATCAGAGTTCATATCATTGTCGGTATCGAGCAGGTAGAGCTTAATACGACCTACATTCACACGCCATACATAGGCATGTACCTGATAGTTCATATAAGGAACATCAATCACCATGGGAGTGCCGTCTTCATTAAGCTGACGCTCAACAGGAAGAGAATTGAAGTTCTGTGCATCATAAACGGCAATCTGCTGTCCGTCCATCGAAAGGCTCTGCTTGAAATAGCCGAAACGATACAGGAAACCTACTGCACACATGTCAACATTAGAGTCAGAAGCTTCCTTCAGATAGTCACCAGCCAACATGCCAAGACCACCAGAATATATCTTCAATACCTGATTAAGACCAAATTCCATACAGAAATAAGCCACTGATGCACGATTGGCGTCTGGCTTCACATCCATATACGTGCGGAAGAGTTTATATACCTCTTTCACATTCTTCATAATAGCCTTATCCTTCACAATCTCTTTCTTGCGGTCGTAACTGAGACGCTCGAGCAAGAGAACGGGGTTATGACCAACTTCCTCATAGAGGTCTTCATCAAGACTTCTCCAAAGTTCACGTGCCTCATAATTCCAAGCCCACCACATGTTGTGAGCCAGTTCATCCAGACACTTCAAATCTTCAGGCAGCTTTGACTTCACTGCTAACTCCTTCCACTGAGGAGCGCTGGCATAATCTGCTTTAATTTTCATAATCTCGTTTGTTTTAATTTATATATCTCAAGTATTTATTTTCACATTTTATATCAATAGCCTTCAGACTATTGTTGCTTACGTTCTTCTGCCTTTCTTAAGGCCATATCGTAAGCTTGTTCATAATATTTGATGAACTCTTTCCATAAGGCTTTCTTGGAAAGCTTCTCCGCATTCTGCCGGGCCTTCTTAACTTCATCGGCAGTATAGTTGGAATACTTGGCAACTGTATCTTTAATGGCGTCAGCCACCTCCGAATAGTTGTAATCCGTACGGTGAATCACCTTTACACCGTCTTCAATCTCGGAATATCCACCTTTTACTTTATTAGCCCAAAGACCGAAACCTGCCAAATCCGTTGTAATGCACGGCACTTTAAAAGCTATAGATTCCAGTGGTGTATATCCCCATGGCTCATAGTAAGAAGGATAAATGCAGAGATCATTACCCAACACTATATCATAGTAGCTGAGGTTCAGCACGCCATCATCGCCGTTCAGGTAACAAGGCAGGAATATCAATTTCACCTTGTCTTCTTTGCGATTATGCATGTCAAGGAATTTCAGCATGCCCAGAACATTGTCATGAGTCATATTATGAAGCCAGTGTGTAATTTCGGGTACGTCAAGGGGAGTGTCATATTTCTTGCCACTATTCAAACGGTCAACTAAATCCTGACGTGGCTCCCCTACCCATCCTGGTACTTCTATAAAGGCAAGAACGGTTTTCTTAAGTTCCTTGTCACGAAGCAAACGGTTCATTGCCTCGATATACACATCAACACCCTTATTACGGAATTCATAACGGCCACTGGTTGAAACTATCAGTGTTTCATCATCCAAATCTGTACCAAGCAAAGCATTTGCTACATCCAGTACACGTTTACGGGCTGCCTTTCTTCTTTTTGGAAACTCTGCACCCTTAGGCACGAAGCTATTGTCAAAACCGTTAGGTAAAACGAAATCCACAGGTTTATCGAGCAGTTCCTTGCATTCATTAGCTGTGATATCGCTCACAGTTGTGAAACAATCCACATGATGAGCAGTCTGTTTCTCAATTGAATGCTTACTCTGCATATTGAGTTCCCATGACATTTGGTCACCATTGTAGGCAAAGAGATAGTCATAAAGAGGCTTGTTGTTGCCTGCTATGGAACGCCCGATACTCGTAGCATGGGTAGTGAAGATGGTTCCGACTTCGGGAAGTACATTATTAATATATAAAGCGCCCAAACCACACATCCATTCATTAGCATGGTATACAACTTTCTGCGCCTTATTAAGATTGTTTTTGTAGAAACTCTCTACGACCTTAGCTGCAGCATAGGAAAACATAGATGCTTCATCATAGTCACCATATGCATGAAGCGAATCCACTTGATAGTTTTCCCAAAGCCAAGTGTAAATCTGATCTTTTTCTTCGAAAAAAGGTTTAAAGTCAACAAGAATAGCAATCGGCTCACTGGGAATATCCCAACGACCAATTTTAAGGTTCAAGCCTTCGTCAGTTGCCTTTGTCTTCCAAACAGATAATAGTGATTGATCTTCCTTAAAATAGGGGTTCTTCTTTTCTCCCCAACAATCCGGACCAATAAATATTAGATGATCATTAATCTTTTCATGTAATGTCTTTGCCCGAGACGAAAGAACTGTATATATACCGCCGACTTTGTTACAAACTTCCCAACTTGACTCAAAGATATAGTCGGGACTTAAAATGCCATTTGTCATTCGTTATCTTTAATAATGGTTGCAAAGGTAATATAAAAATTGTTTATTACCAACGGAAAATCTCATAAATTTCTAAAAATCAGCTATTTCTTGATTTAAAATGATTACATTTGCAAAGGTTTTTACAAAAGTATATTGCAATGAAGAAAATCATCTCTTTCGCATGTTTACTCATGCTTACGTCATCTGTTTTAGCACAGAAACCATTCTGTGGTAAATTCAGCAATGACGAATATAAGATATTCCTCCAGATTAATTTTACGGATAAAAACATTATTGTTCCGGATCAGGAAATCTTTGGAGAACTCGATGGATATATAGGCAGCACTCAATGTACAACCGTATGGCCTATTACATCTTCTACATTGAAAGGAAAAAATGCTGCAATTGAAGTAATCAACAACTATGGAAGTGAAGATTTCGAGGCTTCCCTTAAAATGTTGAATGACTCCACTATTCAATATGAGCATAAGAATGGAAGTACACTCAAATTCCCTGTTAATAGGAAATGGCATAAAATTCCCACAAAACTGACATTCACGCGAATCAAATAGCTTCATCAAAGATTATTCAATTATCACCTATAAAAAGAAAAAGCCCCGACTTCGTAAGAAATCGGGGCTTCTCTCTCAAAAAGAAGGCGGCTACCTACTCTCCCGCATTGCATTGCAGTACCATCGGCGA
>CACZVX010000046.1 GCA_902784755.1 uncultured Prevotellaceae bacterium | reverse complement strand
AGGGTAAGCGTTCGCTCCCACGCTCTTTTGAAAAAATTGAAATTTGATACTTAAAGAAGAATGAAATATGCGCTTGTAACGGGAGGTTCCCGCGGACTGGGAAGAGCGGTCAGCCTGAAGTTGGCCGCTATGAACTGGCCTGTTATCATCAATTACCAAAGCAATTTGGCAGCTGCTGAGGAAACAAAACAGTTGATTGAGGAACAGGGTGGACAGGCTGAATTGCTACCTTTCGATGTAAGCAAAAAAGAAGAGGTGGAAGCAGCTCTCGACCAATGGGAGGCTGCCCATCCAGAAGATTATATCGCCGTATTGGTAAACAATGCGGGTATTCGTCGTGATAATGTGATGTTCATGATGAGCGATGACGAATGGCACAACGTGCTCGATACTTCGCTGAATGGTTTCTTTTATATCACACGCCGCCTGCTGAAGCACATGATGCCCCGCCGTCGTGGGGGGCGTCGTATTGTGAATATGGCTTCGCTCTCAGGACTAAAAGGCATGGCAGGACAGACGAATTACAGTGCCGCCAAAGCTGCCCTGATAGGCGCAACGAAAGCCTTGGCACAGGAAGTGGCATCCCGTGGTGTAACGGTAAATGCCGTTGCACCGGGTTTCATTGAGACGGATATGACGCGTGACCTGCCTCAGGAAGAGCTGAAGAAACTGATTCCTGTAGGGCGTTTCGGCCGTCCGGAAGAAGTAGCTGCCACCGTGGCCTTCCTCGTTTCCGAGGATGCCGCCTACATTACAGGAGAGGTTATCAGCGTGAACGGCGGACTTTATACTTAAGAAGTTAGGAATGAGAAGAGTAGTAGTGACGGGCATGGGAATATGGTCGTGCCTGGGAACAGATACAGAGAGCGTGAAGGACGCGCTCTATATGGGAAAATCGGGAATCGGCCTGCAGCCTGAGCGTCTGGAATACGGATACCGTTCTGGACTGACGGGTATTGTGGAACAGCCTAAACTCAAAAAACTGCTGGATCGTCGCACCCGTGTGGGACTGGCTGAAGAAGGTGAATATGCCTTTATGGCTTCGCAGCAGGCTTTCCAACAGGCTGGTGTGGATGAAGACTACCTGCTGAAGAATGAAGTGGGTGTGATCTTTGGTAATGATTCATCGGCCAAGCCGGTGATTGAAGCTTCAAAGATTATGGATGAGAAACACGACTCGGCAATGCTGGGTTCGGGTATTATTTTCCAGTCGATGAACTCCACGGTGAACATGAACTTGAGCACCATCTTCCATCTGCGTGGTATCAACTTCACGGTGAGTGCGGCTTGTGCAAGTGGGAGTCATTCCATTGGCATGGGTATGATGCTGATCCGTCAAGGACTGCAGGATATGGTGCTTTGTGGAGGAGCACAGGAAACGAACTATTATTCGATGGCCTCGTTTGATGCGCTTTCGGCTTTTTCCATACGGATGGATGAGCCCACGAAAGCCAGCCGTCCCTTTGACCGTGACCGTGACGGACTGATTCCGAGTGGCGGTGCTGCGGCCTTGGTGCTGGAGGATTACGACCATGCGATAGCCCGCGGAGCAAATATCCTCTGCGAACTGACGGGTTATGGTTTCTCTTCAAACGGCGGTGGCATTTCACAGCCCAGTGATGACGGAAGTGTGATAGCCATGAGTCGTGCCATGAAGGATGCTGGACTGGAATTGGATGATATTGACTATATCAATGCCCATGCCACTTCCACCCATCAGGGTGATATGTTTGAGGCCATTGCACTCGACCGGATGTTCCACGGACAGCGGGCGCTGATCAGCAGTACGAAGTCGATGACGGGTCATGAGTGCTGGATGGCAGGTGCCAGTGAGATTGTGTATAGCATCCTGATGATGCAGCACAACTTTGTGGCGCCAAATATTAATCTGGAGAATCCTGACGAATACTCAGAGAAAATCAATCTCACCGCTAAAACGGTTGATATGGAACTGAATGCAATCCTGAGCAATTCCTTTGGATTTGGAGGAACCAATTCCGCATTGATTATTCAAAAAGTTTTATGATAATCTTTAAAATAATACAACTATGAAGAAAGTTTTGTGGATGACGATTGTAATGCTGTGCATGACACTCAGTGTCACGGCACAGACCGTAAAAGTGGATAAACTGTCGAAAGTCACTTTGGGTTCCAGAGTGAATCTCACGATGGATTTCTCGAAGGCTACAATTCATGACAGAAGTGAGGCAGAGTTTGCCAAATATGAAAAGGATTGGGAGGAAGACAAACCATCTATTATTGAAAAGTTCCGTGCTGCAGCTAACTTCAAACTTGACAAAGAGCTGAAGCTAGGTTTCTATGAGGATGCCGATTATCAGATGACCGTTACCGTGAAGACGATTACGACCAAAGGTTTCATGATATGTGATGCCGTGATGACCGATAAGTCAGGTCAGGAGTTCTTCAAGGTGGAGAACCTGAAAGGAACGAGTGATTCTTTCTTCACACCTGGTACGAAGTTGGCCAGAATCAAGTTTTGGGCAGCTCTGACTGGTGGCGCCTTAGGAACTATTATGAAGGACAGATTATAATGAATCTTTCGCCTGCCTTACAGAAGGCATACACTCAGGAACACTTGTCGGCTCGCGAAGCACAGCGGCTGGCAGAGTTCATAGCCTGGGGGCCTGTTGTCTTTCAGGCTTCCAGGCTGATGCTGAAATTCGGAATCCTTGATATGATCCGCGATTCTGAGGACGGAATGACGCGTGGGGAAATCGTGGAGAAAACAGGATTGTCTGACTATGCCGTAAAGTGTCTTCTGGAAGCTTCGCTATGTATTGGCTCCCTTTTAGTGAATCCTGAGACCGACCGTTTTATCCTTTCCAAAACAGGATGGTTTCTGATCAACGACCCTGCCACCCGTGCCAATATTGACTTTAACCATGATGTGAACTATGAAGGATGGTTTCGGTTGGAAGAGTCGCTGGTAAACGGAAAACCAGAGGGACTCAAGCATTTTGGTGAATGGGCCACGATTTATGAAGCTTTGTCGGAATTGCCACCAAAGGTGAGAAAGAGTTGGTTTGGCTTCGATCATTTCTATTCCGATCATTCCTTTGATGAGGCTTTGAAGATTGTTTTTGACATTTATAAGCCCCGCACCCTCTTCGATGTGGGAGGCAATACGGGCCGTTGGGCCTTGCGTTGTGTGGATTATGACCCCGATGTGAAAGTGACAATCCTCGATCTGCCGCAACAGATAGCTATGATGAAGGAACAGACGTGTGGAGAGAAAGGTGCTGAACGGATTGACGGATATGGCATCAACTTACTGGACCAAACGCAGCATTTCCCTCACGACCGTGAGATAGATGCCATCTGGATGAGTCAGTTCCTCGATTGTTTCAGTATGCCTGAGATTGTCAGTATCTTAAAACGGGCAAAGGAAGCCATGATGCCTCATACGCGACTTTTCATCATGGAGACACTATGGGACCGTCAGCGTTTTGAACCAGCTGCTTTCTGCCTGACGATGACGAGCCTTTATTTTACGGCAATGGCCAACGGCAATTCGAAAATGTATAACACGGAGGATATGGAGCACTGCATTCATGAAGCCGGACTGCAGATAGAGACTGTCCATGACAACTTAGGACAGGGACACAGCATTCTGGTCGTTAAAAGTTAAGTATTTCAGACAAATAACCCATAAACATAGAAGATGAATAGAACAGAAATTGAAGAAAAAGTAAGAGCTTTTCTCGTAGATGACCTGGAGATTGACGAAGAAAAGATAGCCGACGATGCCCGACTGAAAGAAGACATGGGTATCGATAGTCTTGATTTTGTGGATATCGTGGTCATTGTAGAAAAGAACTTTGGGTTTAAGATAAAACCCGAAGAGATGCAGGGCGTGACCACACTGAGTCAGTTCTGTGACTATATTGAGAGCAAAGTCGGATAATGGCTGACAAACAATGGGAAGGCACAACTTACGGTAGCTCATGGATGCACCGAACGCTCATACGGATTCTCCGTCTGTGTGACGTGCGTCTGCTGTATGTCTTTTCTGCCGTTTTTGTCATTCCTGTTTGTTTGGTCGGTCGTCCAGGAGGTGGTATTATCTACCGCTATTTCCGTCAGCGTTTCAACTATTCCCCGTTGAAAGCAGCGTGGAAATCCTACGTGAATCATTGCCAGTTCAGTGAGGTCGTCATTGATCGTTTTGCCATGTATGCCGGCAAGAATTTCGACATCAAAGTGGAAGGTTATGAGCATTTCCGCAAATTGGCCGAACGTCCGGAGGGCTTTGTACAACTCAGTGCCCATGTAGGAAACTATGAGGCTGCGGGCTATAATCTGAAGGCTGAACAGAAACGGTTCAATGCTCTGGTTTTTTCAGGTGAGAAAGATTCGGTAATGAATAACCGGAACAAGATGTTTGCTGAGACCAATATCCGTATGATTCCGGTCAGTCCTGACATGAGTCACCTTTTTGTGATTGACAAGGCTCTCTGTGACGGTGAGACGCTCAGTATGCCTGCCGACCGCATGTTTGGTTCGAATAAGTTTGTTGAGGAGGAATTCCTAGGGGCGAAAGCCCGTTTTCCGATGGGACCGTTCAGTGTTCCTACGATGCTCGGTCTGGATGTACTGGCGGTGAATGTGATGAAGACGTCAAGAAAAGGATATACTATCTTTGTGACACCACTGACTTACGACAAGACTCTTCCCCGCAAACAGCAGATGCTCGATCTCGCACAAAGCTATGTGAAAGAGTTGGAGAATATCGTACGGCGTTATCCCACCCAGTGGTACAATTATTTTGAATTCTGGAACACATGACCGAAAAAGATCTTTTGCCATTGGAGGAAGAAATTCAGCCAACGGAGGCTTTTCTTCGCCAGATTGACATTCACGAACTGCTTCCGCAGCAGGAGCCCTTTATCATGGTGGGAACGCTGATTCATTTTGATCAGGTGAGAACTGTGACGGAGACGATTATCACCAAGGATAATCTTTTTGTGGAAGAAGGAAAGATGAGTGCCTCGGGACTGATAGAGAATATTGCTCAGACTTGTGCGGCCCGTATCGGATATGTCAATAAATATATTCTGAAAAAAGGCATCCAGATTGGTTTTATAGGCGCGATACGTAACATGGAAGTCATCGAACTTCCGCAAGTGGGAGACTTGATAATGACGACCGTGGATGTTCAGGAAGAAGTCTTTGGCATGACGTTGGCCTATGCCACCGTAACCTGTGGCGGAAAGACCTTAGTGAATACCGAGATAAAAATAGCAGTCAAGGAAGGATGAATGAACTGAAAGCATCAAAAGAACTGGAAATCCGCTTCAGTGAGGTGGACTCAATGGGTGTGGTGTGGCACGGCTCTTACCCGCTTTATTTTGAAGATGCCCGTGAACTTTTCGGAAAGAAATATGACCTCACTTATATGGGATTCTTCGATCAGGGGTGTTTTGCTCCCATCGTGGAACTCACCTTCCATTATAAGAAACCGATAAAATATGAGATGCGTCCGCGCATCGATATCATCTATCGTCCTACAGAAGCTGCCAAAATCGTATTCGATTACGAGATTTATGACACTGAGGATGAGAGTCTGATAGCTACCGGCCATTCCGTGCAGGTATTTATGAACCAGCAATATCAGCTGATTTGGGAGAATCCCGAGTTCTACCTGCAGTGGAAAAAACGTTGGGGACAGTGTGAAGAAGACCCGAATCCTTAAACCTGAATTTCTTGAACAGCGAGAACAAATATGCTTGCATACTTTGTCGAGTCGTGAAAGAAATCATGAATGTAATTCATAAATATGAAAACCTTATGGTCTATAAGATAGCTGATAACATCACATCACCGTTGGGGGATACTACGGAGGCTAACTATCAGGCAGTTTTGTCGGGACAGTCAGTTATCCGCACCTATACGGATCATTGGGATGTGCCTGAGCCTTTTGCTGCCTCGCTGTTTACAGTGGAACAGGAAAAGGATATGGCTATCGAAGGCCTTACGCGTTTTGAGGCCATGGTGGTGAAGTCTGTTCGGAAAGCCATGCAGCAGAAATCCGTTGACTTGACGGGTTCACGCGTTGTTTTTATTCTGAGTACCACCAAAGCCAATGTTGGTTCTTTTTCAGAGAATCTACCAGGAGAGAGTGCCCGTAGGATTGCCCGTAAAGTGGGTATTCAGACGGAACCCATCGTGGTTTGCAATGCTTGCATCTCGGGACTTTCAGCTCTTATCTTAGGAAAACGTCTGTTAGAAACAGGTCGTTATGACTATGCCGTTGTCTGTGGTGCTGATTGTCAGAGTAAGTTTATTATCTCCGGTTTTCAATCATTGAAGGCTTTGTCTGCCCAACCTTGTCGTCCATTTGACATGGAACGACTGGGCCTGAATTTGGGTGAGGCTGCAGCCACCATGATACTGACGAACGATAAAGGACTGAAAACTAAAGAGGAAAATCTCTGGGCTCTTCGGGCGGGAGTGATCCGTAACGATGCCTATCATATCAGTTCTCCATCACGGAACGGGGATGGTTGTTATAATGCCTTGAAGACGGTGCTGAGAGATGTTGATACTCGTGAGCTTGCCTTTGTAAATGCTCATGGAACGGCCACCATGTTTAATGATCAGATGGAATCTGTGGCTTTGGAACGCGCCGGGCTGACGGAAGTTCCTGTCAATGCACTGAAAGGCTATTATGGACATACGATGGGAGCTGCAGGAGTGCTTGAAACCATTCTCTGTATGCGGGGACTCGAAAACCAGCAGATAATTGGAACACGTGGTTTTGAGGAACTAGGTGTTTCCGGTAACATTCAGGTTGCAGCTGAAAATCGCCATTTACCAGACAAGACACGATTTGTGAAGATACTTTCGGGTTTTGGCGGTTGTAATGCCGCCTTGTTGGTAGAGAAGACGAAGGCTGAAGGTGAGAGGACGAAGGCTGAAAGACAAAAGATCTTAAGTTTACATACAACCCATCGGGTGAAACTGACACCGCATGAAGTGGTGGTGGATGGAAAGAATCTTTCATTTACGGGTGAAGGCAAGGAAATGCTGACCGACATCTATAAGCAATATATCGGTGATTATCCAAAATTCTATAAGATGGATATGTTGGGCCGGTTGGGATTTGTTGCTTCTGAACTCTTGTTAAAGGCGGAGCATGAGAATCTTAACGTCAACTTTAATAGCGAGAATCGTGCCGTTGTCTTGTTTAACCGTTCGTCTTCTGTGAATGCTGACAAACGCTACGAAGAATCTATTCAGGACAAAGATAATTATTTCCCGAGTCCGAGCCTGTTCGTCTATACACTTCCTAATATTGTCACTGGAGAGATAGCTATCCGTAACCATTATATGGGGGAAACCTCATTCTATGTGTTGCCAAAACGTGATCAGGCCCGTATGAATGAAATCATAGAGACCGCTTTTCTGGACCCCGCTACAACGAGCATACTCACGGGATGGCTTGATGATGAGGACGAGGAACATTTTGAAGTGGAACTTGAAATAAGAGAAATCAAATAATAAAATATGGAAGAATTAGTTAATACCTTAAAACAGGAAATCATCGAGGCACTGAACTTGGAAGAGATGACTCCTGAAGACATTGAGACCGATGCTCCTCTTTTCGGAGAGGATGGTTTGGGACTCGATTCCATCGACGCTCTCGAGCTTATTGTCCTGGTGGAAAAGAAATATGGTATCCGTTTGGCTGATCCTTCAGAAGGAAAGGCTATTTTCAAAACCGTGGGTACCCTTGCTGAATATGTTCAGCAGCACCGTACGAAGTAAAAAGTAAAGAATGAAGAATATCGTCATCACCGGTGAAGGCATTATTTCGGCCATCGGACAGAACAAGTCCGCCGTCCTGGAATCCCTGCGAGAAAGGCAGACGGGTATTGGTCGGATGAAACACCTGCGTTCAGTTCATCAGGAACTGCCCGTGGGTGAGGTTGACTTGTCTGACGAGGAAATGAAAAGCCTGTTGGGCATGGAATCCTCCAAAGACATAAGCCGTACATCGTTGATGGGAATGCTGGCCATTGAACAGGCTTTGAAAGAAGCTCGTGTGAAATCCCACGAAGGACTTCGTATCGTGCTCATTTCAGGAACAACTGTTGGTGGCATGGATGTCACGGAACGATATTTCAGTGATATGCGTCATTGTGGTGAACACCTGGACTGGCTGCTTCATCACGACTGTGGTGACAGCACGAAGATGATGGCTGATTATTTCGGATTCTTTTCAGAGTGGACAACTCTTTCAACAGCCTGTTCATCGGCAGCCAATGCTATTATCTTAGGTGCTCGTCTGCTTCAGGAAGGTCAGGCTGATATCGTGGTTGCAGGCGGAACGGAAGCCTTGTCGGCTTTTCATCTCAATGGCTTTAACTCGCTGATGATCCTTGACAAGGAAGTTTGCCGCCCCTTCGATGCCAGTCGTCAAGGACTTAACCTCGGCGAAGGCGCTGCTTTCGTAGTGATGGAATCAGAGGAATCGGCGGCAGAACGGCAAGTTCCCGTGCATGCCTGGCTCTCGGGTTATGGCAATGCCTGCGATGCTTTTCATCAGACCGCTTCTTCTGAAAACGGAGAAGGTCCTTGGCTGGCGATGACGGAAGCCTTGCAGATGGCAGATTTGAAACCTGCTGATATTCAGTATGTGAATGCTCACGGAACGGGCACACCCAACAATGACCAGACGGAAAGCGTTGCCCTTAAACGGGTATTTGGCTGTGAGATGCCGCTCGTTTCAAGTACAAAGTCGTTCACGGGTCATACCACCAGTGCTTCCGGCAGCATCGAAACGGTTATCTGTATTCTGGCTCTCCAACATCAGTTCATACCCGTAAATCTGGGATGGTCGCAACCAATGGATGAGGGCATTCTGCCCTATATGGGAGGTCCTTTACCTAATCCAATCCATCATGTGCTCTGCAATTCCTTCGGTTTCGGTGGTAATGATTCATGTCTTATCCTATCCGACAAAGGACGAGAGGATTTGAATTCGGAACTGGAGTCTGATATTTTGGATTATAGAATCCTCAGCCGAGTGGATATTACGGATGAAGAACAATTGGGAGAAATCAAGCAATATGTGAAACCCATGGAAGTCCGCCGTATGGGCAAATTGATGAAGAGTTCACTGCTTTCTTCTCTGAAAGCTCTTCAGCAGGCAGGCATAGAAAAGCCTGATGCCATTATTACGGGAACAGCGTGGGGCTGTCTTGAGAACAGTGAACTGTTACTGCACCATCTCACGGAAGAGGGAGAAGCGATGTCGAGTCCTACTTGGTTTATGCAGAGTACGCATAACACTATCAGCAGTAATATCGCTATCCGTCTGAAGTGTCATGGCTATAATGTTACTTATACACAAGGCAGTGAGTCACTCGACTGGGCTTTGCGTGATGCCCAGATGCTGCTGAAAAGTGGTCGTTACAAAACTGTTTTGGTGGGAATGCATGATGAGACCACACCTTTTTATCGTCAGGCGATGGAGCAATTAGGTGTAAAGGATTTGAAGCCCGTCCATTCGGTGGCTATGGTGCTTTCTGTCGATAATCAAGAATGAAAACCGTAAACCTAAAACCCTTATGTGGAAACTGTTATCATTATCCATCATTCAGAGCGCATTGCTCGCAGGCGGTCAGGTGTTCCTAAAATTTGCCATGATGCGCATGCCTGCTTTTGGGTGGACCCGTCATTTCTGGGGCAGTCTGCTTGTTAATTGGCAGTTTGCGGCCTGTGGACTGTTCTTTGCCTTGGGTTCTTTGCTTTGGATGTATATCATCAAGAATTTCCCGTTTAGTATGGCTTATCCCATGGTCAGTCTGAGTTATGTTTTTGGCATGTTGGCTGCCATCATCTTCTTTCATGAGGATGTTTCGGTTACCCGATGGATAGGAGTGCTGCTGATTATGGGCGGTTGTGTTTTGATTGCAAAATAGAAACAGAAATGAAAAGATTTATTATAACGATAACGTTAACGATAACGATAACCATTGGTTTGTATGCTCAGCAAGTCAATGAGGTACAGGTGCGTCAGCGCATCAGTCAGGTAGCCTCGCAGATGAAGTCGATGCAGTGCGATTTCGTGCAGACCAAGCATGTGAAGATGCTCAATGACAAGCTGGTTTCGAAAGGAAAGATGTACTATCAGCAGGCAAACAAATTGCGCTGGGAATACATCACTCCCTATCAATATACCTTTTTACTCAATGACCAGAAGGTACAGATTAAGAGTGGTCAGCGCAATTCGGTTATTGATGTGAAGCAAAACAAAGTGTTCCGTGAGATTGCACGCATCATGATGAACAGTGTGGTGGGCAAAAGTCTCTCAGACACCAAGGATTTCCGTGTCAGTATTGCTGAATCGGGAACAGAATGGGTTGCCACTCTTCTCCCTCAACGGAAAGAAATGAAGCAGATGTTCCAGAAGGTGATTCTCCATTTCAACAAACAGCGTTCCATGGTAAGTCAGGTAGTTATGCTAGAAAAGAATGGTGACCAGACGGTGATAGACCTGCGCAATGTGAAAACCAATCAGCCGTTGAATTCGAGCCTTTTTGTCATTAAATAACGAAAGTGATGACGGTTTTAAAGACGATAGTAATACTGCTTTTGGCGCTGACGATGACAGAAGTCAGGGCGCAAGGAGAGTTTCCTTCTAAAGAAGGTGATCGCGCCCGCTATTCCGCCTTGATTGAGATGCCTAAAGCTTATCTCAGTGGCGTCTGTATTCTGCTTCGAGAGGACGGTGTGGTGAAGGGCAGTCTTTTCAATGAATTTGGTATTTCGGCCCTCGATTTCACCTATCGTCTGGATAAGGATAAGGTGAAGTTGCATCACGTCATCAAGATGCTCGACCGTTGGTATATCAAACGTGTCTTGAAGAAAGATATGCGGGAACTGATTCATCGTCTGCAACAAGGACAGTCAGAATACCAGAATGAGAGATATCATATACAGTATCGGTTTACGCCGTTGAAAGAAAATCCAACTGCCGATGAAACTGAGAAATGACTTTTATACCATCCTGGAAAAACAGGAAACGGATAATAAGGTGAGTTATATCCTGCAACTGAATGCGGATCATCTTATCTATGCAGCCCACTTCCCGGGGCAGCCTATCACACCTGGAGTTTGTGTCGTACAAATAGCGGTGGAATTGCTTACTGATTATCTGCAGCATCCGTTGGAAATCCGGAAGGTGAAGAATGTGAAGTTTCTCTCGGTCTTGTCGCCCGTTGAGCACCCCACAGTGACTTATGAACTGTCCAAAATTGCTGAAATGCCAGATGGGCAGCTGAAGGCACAGGTGTTTGTAATGGTGCAGGAAAAGGAAATTGCAAAACTGTCACTAATTGTTGATAATAAAGAATGATTCAGACGGAACAACTTACCCAGCAACAGACACTTCATGCCCGCGGCATTTGTGTGATTATTCCCACATATAATAATGAGGGGACCATCGAAAGCGTGGTCAGAGAATGCTGTCAGCAGTGCAATGATGTCATCGTGGTCAATGATGGCAGTACTGACCGTACGGGGGAGTTGTTGCGTCAGATATCAGACATTACCTTGGTTGAATATACCCCAAACAAGGGCAAGGGATATGCCTTACGTGAAGGTTTCCGCAAGGCTTTGGCGATGGGTTTTGCCTATGCGATTACTATTGATGCCGATGGTCAGCATCATCCTGAGGATATTTCTTTGTTCCTGAAGGCTAATCAGGATTATCCTGGTGCGCTGATTATGGGCAGTCGTGACCTGAAAGGGGTGGACCGTTCAGCAGGCAGTAGTTTTGCCAATAAGTTCTCCAACTTCTGGTTTTATGTACAGACAGGTCGTCGGTTGGAAGATACCCAGACGGGCTATCGCCTTTATCCGCTGAAAAAACTGCATGGACTTTCACTTCTTACTTCTCGTTATGAAGCCGAACTAGAACTCATAGTGTTTGCTTCCTGGCATGGTGTGAAGTTAGTTTCTATTCCCGTTCGTGTGTATTATCCTCCCCGTGAAGAGCGGGTGTCCCATTTCCGTCCGAAAGCTGACTTTGCTAGGATTAGTGTTCTTAACACTGTTCTTTGCATATTGGCCGTTTTCTATGGCTTGCCTTTACGCTTGTTCCGTTTCTTGGCGCGTCTTTTCCGTACGGTCTATTCTCTTCTTTTCTTTATATTCTTCATTTGGTTCATCATCACCCCCATAGTGTGGCTTTATATTAAGATAGGAAAGATGACTGAGAAGAAACGACAGAACATTCATCAGATTATCTACAAAGCTTCTCGTATAGTGATGCTGCAGCATGGCATTCCTGGTGTCAGGTTTTCTTATCAAATGTCCGACGAACAAGCTTTTTCCCGTCCAGCGGTGGTAATCAGTAATCATCAGTCACATTTGGATTTGATGTGCAAATTGATATTTACCCCCAACATTGTATTCCTGACAAACGACTGGGTATGGAACAATCCTTTCTATGGATTTGTTATTCGTCATGCCGAATATTATCCAATTGCGGACGGAATAGATGCCTTGATGCCCAAACTTCATTCCTTGATGGATCGCGGTTATAGTATTGCCATCTATCCAGAGGGTACCCGTTCCAAGGACTGTCGGATTGGACGTTTCCATCAGGGCGCATTTTATGTGGCCGAACAATTGGGAGTGGATATTCTTCCCGTTTATCTCTATGGTCCTGGACGTATTCTGCCCAAGAAGACGTATTCTCTCCATAAAGGCCCTATCTATGTAGAAGTGGGCGAGCGTATAACTCAAAAAGAGCTACAGGCAATGGGTGATACAAAGCGGCAGGCCTCTCTGATGCGAAAGCATTATATCAGTAAGTTGGCGGAAATCAGTAATAGGATAGAGCAGAATGTCTAGACAACGAGTTATAATTATCGGCAGTGGACTAGGAGGCCTTTCCTGTGGCGTTATCCTGGCGAAGAACGGTTATGAAGTGACGGTTCTGGAACAAGGTATGCAAGTAGGTGGCTGTCTGCAGTGCTTTACACGTCATGGAGCAAGTTTTGAGACGGGTATGCATTTCATTGGCAGTGCGGCAAAAGGTCAGACACTAGACAAACTGTTGCGCTATCTGGATGTTGCGGATGATATAGAACTTTCCCAACTTGATTCTACTGGCTATGATGTGGTTGCACTACGCGGACATCAATATCGTTTTGCTACCGGCCGTGATCACTTTATCCGTCAGATGAGTGATTATTTCCCACATCAACGGAAGAATCTGGAACGCTATTATGACTTAGTGGAACAAGTAGCAAGTGCATCCTCGCTTCATTCACTGAAATATGCTGAGAGTGATGCGGTGATCAATACCGAATATCAGTTGCGTTCCATTAACGAAGTGATTGATTCGGTCATCACTGATCCTTTGTTGGCAAAGGTTCTTGTCGGTAATCTGCCACTTTATGCAGCAGAACGCGACAAGACACCGTTTTCTACCCATGCCTTCATTATGGACTTCTATAACCAAAGTGCTTTCCGCATCGTAGGAGGAAGTGATAAGGTGGCCCACTCAATGGTTCGGACAATTGAGAAATTAGGCGGGGTGGTACTTACCCGAAAGAAAGTAACCCGTATCGTTTGCGATAATGTCCATGCTGTGGGAGTGGAGGTAAACGGCAATGACTTTTTACCGGCAGATATTATCATCAGCGATACTCATCCTATTCGTACACTCGAATTGTTGGACACCAAACTCATCAGACCAGCTTTTCGCAAACGCGTAAAGGCTATGCCACAGACAGTGGGCGGCTTTTGTGTATATTTAGAATTCAAGGAGAAGTCACTGCCTTATATGAATCATAATTTCTATGCCTTCAATGAAGGAACGCCCTGGGACTGTGAACACTATGATGAGGCATCCTGGCCCAAAGGTTATCTCTATATGCATTTTTGTCAGGAAAAGCACCCCCAGTGGGCAACTACCGGTGCTATTCTTTCGTATATGCAGATGAAGGATGTGGAACCTTGGTTGGGAACCCATGTGGGTCACCGTGGTGCTGATTACGAGTCATTTAAAAAGATGAAGGCAGAACGGCTGATAGACTCCCTCAGTATTCAATTCCCGGATTTCCGTCAGCACATCAAGCATTATTATACATCAACGCCCCTTACCTATTTTGATTATACGGGAACAGAAGGCGGTTCGATGTATGGAATTGCAAAGGATATCTCGTTGGGTTCCGCTGGGCGTGTACCGCATCGGACCAAAGTGCCCAATGTTCTGCAAACCGGCCAGAATATTAACTCTCATGGTATGCTTGGGGTGTTGGTAGGTACGATTGTGACCTGTAGTGAACTACTTTCAGCAAAAACCATATATCAACAGATTATTGATGCTAACTTGAAATCAGAAATTTGAAATCAGAGATCTTCAACATGGACCGTTCATCAGTCATCATTATAGGCGGAGGCCTCGGCGGCCTTTTCACAGGAGCTATTCTGGCCAAAGAAGGGCTGAAGGTAACTGTGCTCGAAAAGAACGTGACCATTGGAGGCGGTCTTCAGACATTCCATCGTTTTGGTGAAAGTTTTGATACGGGTATGCATGTCATCGGTGGCATGCAGGAAGGAGGAAACATCCGTCGTATCTGCCGGTATTTGGGCATTCTCGACGAGGTGAGGCTGATGGACATGGATGCTGAATGTACCGACCGTCTTTATTTTGCTGAGGATCATACTTATTATACTATAGCACAAGGACGCGAGGGATTTGTCAATACGCTGGCCCAGCAGTTTCCAGCCGAGCGCGAGAATCTGGAGCATTACGTGGAGGCCATCTATGCCATCACGGAAGAAGTGGACCTGTTCCACCTCCGGCCGTCTCAGCATGGACTTTTTGCCCATTCCGAAAACTTCATGATGGCAGCTGATCAGTTTATTGCTAAATATATCAAAGACAGGAGGTTGCGTAGTGTCATTGCCTATATGAACCCGCTCTACGGGGGACGAGGAAATCAGACCCCTGCTTATGTACATGCCATCATTAACGTACTCTATATCAATGGACCGAGCCGTTTTGTAGGCGGAAGCAGTCGTTTTGCCGACTCTTTGGCTGGTGTTATTCTCAGGAATGGTGGTGAGGTATTAACCAATGATGGTGTGGAATGGATAGAAGTGAAGGACCGTCAAGTGGAATGGGTGCGGACGCGTAAGGGCCTGCGTTATCAGGGCGATTATTATATTTCGGCCATCCATCCTTGTACAATGATCCGACTGATGGACGAATCAGCCCTGCCTAAGTCTTATCGGGCACGTCTTGATATGATTCCCAATGCCTATTCGGCGTTTTCACTTTACATCAAACTGAAGGAATGTTCATTCCCTTATATCAACCATTCCGAGTATTATATGACCCGCTATGATGATATATGGAATTTCGGGCGGACAGACCGGCAGTGGCCGCTAGGTTTTCTGATGATGACCTCTCCTGAAGAGAATCAGGGAGAATATAGCCGAAAGATTCTTGTTACGGCGCCAATGCTTTTCGATGAGGTGCGTCAGTGGGAAGGCACCACCGTGGGGCATCGGGGTGCTGATTATGAGCGATGGAAAAAGGAATGTACAGAGAAACTTCTCGTCTTGATGGAAGAAATACATCCAGGTTTCCGCGACTGCATTGAGGCTATTAATGCCTCTTCACCACTTACCATTCGTGATTTCTATGGGTCAAAAGAGGGAACTCTCTGCGGATTCAGTAAGGATTATCAGAATATGGCTCTTTCGCAAGTGCCCGTAGTTACCAAGATAAAAAACCTGCTACTCACAGGTCAGAACAACAACCTGCATGGATTTTGCGGTGTGCCGCTGACAGCAATTACTACCAGTGAAGCCATTTTGGGTTCTGGTTATGTGATAGAGAAAATAAATCAAGAAGAGGAAAAACAGAAGAATGAAGAAAAGTAGGCACATCTTCGCTATTGTTTTCGTCTCCGTTTTGATAGGCGTTAACGTTACCGCTTCAGCCCAGGTTAATATCTGGGAAGGTATTTCTTGTCAAAAAAAAGTGGTGTTAATGCCCTATCCTGCAAACTCTTCTTCTGATGTTCAGTTTTCAACATCTGGTATCCGTCCTGCTATCATCATCTGTCCAGGAGGTAGTTATTTTTGGCATGACATGGAAACGGAAGGTTATGAAGTGGCCCGTTGGCTGCAACAGCAGGGAATAGCTGCATTTGTGCTGCGCTATCGTACGGCCTACGTCCCAGCTTTCATCACCCACTACCGTTATGTTTTTCGGGGTAACCGTTATCCAGATGCACAGGAAGATCTTCGCCAGGCCATCTGTTATGTGAAATCCCATGCAGGTTCGTATGGTGTTGATACTTGTAAGATAGGGGTAATGGGGTTCTCGGCAGGTGGTCATTTGGCCATGTATGCAGCAGAGTTTTTCACTTCATCTGACCGGCCTGCCTTTGTGGCTCCCATCTATCCAGTTGTCACGATGTCAGCTCCCTGCGTCCACAAGCGTTCCCGTCGTGGACTGTTGGGTGAAAGCAAGAAACGTAATCAAACGTTGCGTGATTCCCTTTCGCTTGAAAAGCATGTCCCTTATGATTGTCCGCCTGTATTCCTGGTTAACTGCAAAGATGACCCTGTGGTGGATTTTCAAAACTCAGTATTGCTCGATTCTGCCCTGACGGCTAATAAAGTTCCCCATGTGTATTATCAATATCAGACGGGTGGACATGGCTTCGGTGCCTCAGACCAAAAAGGAACGGCTGAATGCCGCCAATGGAAAAACGCTTTCCTGGAGTGGCTCAGCACCACCCTTCTAGCCCTTATTCCTAATGAATAAATCTTCAATGAAAATGATAAAAGACTCCCGTTTCGACGATATTCGTCCATATTACGAAGAAGAAATTCCAGCAGCGATGCAACGCATTGCTGATAGTCGGTCGTTTCCTTTATTGGCATCCTATGTATATCCTGACGAACCCTTGGAGGATGTGCGTGAACGGATTCGCAGTTATAAGACAGTTAGAGAGTTTCAGGAGCGGACGATGACGCTGGTCAATGACCGTATCATAGAAAATAGCATCGCACATTTTTCTTGTTCAGGTTTGGAGCGGCTCAGTCCTGAGCGTAGCTATCTCTATGTGTCTAATCATCGTGATATTATGCTGGATGCCAGTTTGCTCCAGAATTTCCTCATCAAGAATGGCTTTGATACGACGGAGATAACTTTTGGGGCAAATCTGATGACGAATCCGTTGGTGGTAGATATTGGTAAATCGAATAAGATGTTCCGTGTTGAGCGTCCCGGGGGTAACATAAAGGAATTTTATAAAAGTTCCATGCATCTTTCAGAATATATTCGCCATACTATTACAGAGAAGCATCAGTCAGTCTGGATAGCCCAACGCAACGGCCGTACTAAAGACGGGGTTGACCGTACCGATCAGGGCATCATCAAAATGTTCTGCATGAGCAAACTCAGTGATAAGATCAAGGCTCTTTCCGAACTGCATATTGTCCCCGTCAGCATTTCCTACGAGTGGGAGTCGTGTGATGTGCTCAAAGCCCTTGAACTTTATCAGTCGCAGTATGCTAAATATACAAAGAAACCGGGTGAGGATATCAATAGTATCCTGACGGGTATTCTTCAACATAAAGGACAAGTTCATATCGAACTATGTGCGCCTATTTCTAAAGCTGAATTGAGTGTGCATGAAAAGCTGACCAACAATGAATACCATAAAGCCGTGGCTCAACTGATTGATAACCGTATTAATACGGCTTATCGGCTCTATCCGAATAATTATATTGCCCATGACATTCGTTACGGCAGTACGAAATATAATGACCTTTACACGCCGGAGCAGTTCAACGCTTTCACGGAGCGACTCAACAAACTGGAGTTCTACAGCGATACCTGTGACTTGGATCAGCTGAAAGATATCTTCCTGGGCATCTATTCTAATCCTGTTGATAATAGATGACAAAACTGATTCTCCACATATTTGATTATATCCGTGGACACCGGCTTGCGGGTTGGTTTCCCTTCCTGCTGCTGACGGTTTTCCTGATCTTTCAGATTACCCGTTTGAGTTATGTGGAGGAGATCTCTGATTTTTTGCCTCTTTCGGGAAACCACCAGAAGGCCATGCGCGTCTGGCAGGACATCTCTGGCGCTAATAGGTTGTTTGTTATTTTCCAACAAGAGGATTCCACGCAAGTGGATCCTGACCGTTTAGTGGAGGCGGTTGATGCTTTTGCTGAGATTTATCAACAGCGAAATCTGGGTATTAACTTGATTACCCAGATAGATATGGAAAAGATGGATGAACTTACGGCTTTCGTCTATTCGCATATTCCTTTTTTCCTCACTGAAGAAGACTATACCCGAATGGATAGTCTGTTGGCTATTCCTGACTATTTGCACCAGCAGCTACAGGCTGACAAGCAGATGTTGCTCTTCCCTGTAGGGGGACTGCTTACGGAAAACATCCAGCGGGATCCGCTGAGTCTTTTCACCTCAGTGGTCCAACAATTGCAGCGTTCGGCTGGTTCCATGAATTACGAACTCTACGATGGCTACATTTTCTCGCCTGATATGAGTCGGGCCATCGCCATTCTCAACTCACCCTATGGCTCAAGTGAGACGGAGAACAATTCGCATTTGCTCCAGACTTTAGAAGAGATAGCCGACAGTGTCCGAGAGTCATCAGCCTTCGCCCAAGCAGATATCCGTGTCATTGGTGGTCCTGCTGTAGCTGTTGCTAATGCCTCACAGATTAAGAAAGACTGTCTGATATCCGTGTCGTTGGCAGTGGTCTTGATTCTTTTGTTGCTTTTGTTGACTTTCCGCAAGGTGCGGCATATCTTGCTTATTGTCCTTTCCATAGCCTGGGGATGGCTGTTTGCTTTAGGTTCATTGGCTTTAGTCCACGACCATATCTCTGTCATTGTCATCGGTATTTCATCCGTCATCATTGGCATAGCTGTTAATTATCCGCTTCATTTAATTGCCCATCTCCGTCATACGGCTTCGGTACGTCAGACCTTGCGCGAAGTCATTATGCCGCTGGTTGTCGGAAATATAACCACAGTAGGTGCTTTCCTGGCCTTGGTACCATTGAAGTCAGTGGCACTTCGCGATCTCGGTCTTTTCAGTTCCTTCTTACTCCTTGGCACCATTCTTTTTGTTATTCTTTGGTTGCCACATCTGGTGAAGGAGGAAAGTCTTGAATCTCAGATTTCAGATTCTCAGAAACAGAAAACGAATTCTGTATTGAGTCGGATTGGTAATGTCCGGTTGGACAACAAACGATGGGCGGTAGTTCTGGTCGTTCTGCTGACGATGGTCTTTGCATGGTTTAGCCAGCGCACTTCCTTTGATTCCAACATGGCTAACAT
>CACZVX010000045.1 GCA_902784755.1 uncultured Prevotellaceae bacterium | reverse complement strand
CAAAACTACACAAAATGATTCACTCCCGATGGAATGGATGAAATTAAAAGTGGGCTAGTGCCTTTCCCCGACCCTGCGGGGAATCAAAAACCTGTCCCTCCGATTCACGAATTGCAAATTTGCTTGAACGGAGTAATCTCCTCCGTTCAACGTTTATATTCAATTATATTATCCGTCTGTTCTAGCATTTCTCGGGTGACAACCAATGTGTCGTAAAGATGATTCCTGCAGATTTCATCCCATGTGTGATTCCTTGCCGTCTCTAATTTGATGATGAAGAAAAGCCCCTTGTTGTCTCGTTTAAATAATCTTCCCGGTTCTGCATACGCTGCCATGGAGTCTGGTGGTATTAATTCGTTTTTGCTAATGTCAAGCATGCCCTTGTTGTTCATTACGGTCCATGTGGAATCCCACTTTGCCCCCAAACGATCATAAAACCGGAAACGACCGTATTCTCCCATATATACACTGTCTATGCTACTGCTGAAAGAAGCACCGACAATAACAGTGTCTTTTGTGCAGTTCTTTATACTCATTGTTTCCCTGAAGTCTAACACGCAAGACACGAAACTATAGAGGATCACTATAGGAATAATTGTTTTCTTCATGTTTCTACGTTTTATAATTCAATTGAAGATATTTCTTGCATTAACCAAGGGGTCGTGGGAACAGGGAATTGCAAATTGCTTTTCCCCTTCGGCCAGCGACCGTTGGTTCGCCTGAACGTTCAGTGCCTGCTCCCTCTGACCCTATTTTTATGCACCCTTAAATGGAACGGGTTTGAGTATATTATTCGTTCTTCTATAGCATTGTCATTTTCTACATGGGGCATATATTTAGGATCTATCCTTATTCTATATTTTAGACGATACCTTTGTCTGTCTTCCAACAGAAGCCTTTCGTCAATAGTCCATTCGACAGTTTTACTATCAATGATTTGTATATTCTTGTTTGCTTTTAGCGGCATAGGAATTATTATATTACCTATTGGAGTATGTTCAAATCGATATTTTAAAAGTATATCTCTTAATATCAAATGCCAGTTTCCTCCTTTGTCAATTTTTTCTAAAGCTATAGTCACATATAATGGGACTTTACTTTTATTCGTAAATCTTATAGACAATGGTGAATTGGCATAGTATTCTTGATGAAGACTATCAATGTACAAACTATCTAAAACTCCCTGACCATGTGCAATGGTTAAATAACAGGTTGCAAGCAATGATAATACAAGTTTAGAGCATTTCATTTTTTGTTCCTCCGTTTGAATGAATCGGAGGGACAGGTTTTTGATTCCTGCCCTTGCATCACATGGCAGATGCCCGTACCGCTTTTCTCCCGCTTTTGTCGTAGCATAGAATGCTTGTTTACGTTATATAGCGCAAAGATATTTATTTTTCTTGTTACCACCAAATATTCTTCATACTACAAAATCGGAGGGACAGGTTTTTGATTCATTTGATTCTTTAGTGAGTATTGAGATAATTAGCAACACCAAACGAAATGAGATCAATTATTAAAACGCAGAAATTAAAAATTTTAGCTGTTTTAAGTTTTTTCCTCATTCCTAAAGAATCAATCTGCTCGTCATACGTATCAAAAACATCAACATATCGGCTTTTATGAAAAAAAACAAAATAATCTAATATACAAAATAATATAAAACAAACGAATATACGTACTTTACCAGAACCGATAAATGCTGCAAAATGGAACATCTTACTAATTATTCCATCAATAATTAGTAACAACCATAACAATAATAGCGCATGCATTCCACATGCATATACTAAAGACATAAAACGATCTTCGCCCTGCCTTCTCCTATAATATCTATACACAACATAGTGTATTGCATAATAGAAATCTATCACTTTTTCCATATATCCAAACGGATCATGGGGACGGTTCTTTGATTCATTTTATATCCGTTGAATGATACCATAAGAGACACCTGTAATTCTGGAGAGTTGCCGTACCCCACCACCAAATTCCTTCAATGCTTGCAATAGTTCATTCAAATATTCTTTATAAAAATGAGTCAAAGTCCCTGTGATTCCTCGTTTATCCTATTTGCATATTATAGTAACTTCTGCTGCCACTTGGTGGAGATCGTAGGTCACATGCCAGTTGTAGAATGGGTCATCGGAAAGCGAAACTTCCTTGCCATCTAATTCACACTTGTAGGCATCATGTGTCCTGCCTTTCACCTTGACATGCCAGTTCAACGTATGCACCTCATTATTGCCGAAGACTTCAGGACTGCTCAGCTGTATGGCATAATTCTCATCATAGGAGTTGGAACGTTTCTCAATGTCCCACGTTTTGTGGTCAACCCAAAACAGATGAAGAACTGTACCCTTTTCTTCCTTGAACTTCGGTTCGTAGATAGGCGATGCCCACTCCCACTCGTTCAGGAATTCCAACGGCGTGCCGTCGCTTGTCCGTTTTCCCGTAACCGTGATTCTGTTATCAGTGACAGCCACCCGAAGCTTTTTCTTCATGGTGATGCCTAATGAATCAAGCACGTTCGTTCCGGAAGGAGAAACGAACCTGATGTATGTGTTGTTGAGTGACGGATTGGTCTGGTCACCACCTCCTTCATTACTACAGGCCGCAAACGATGATAATAATGCGGCAATGCCGAGAATCTTGATTTTTACTTGCATTTTGTTGAAACTTTAAGCCTATATCTGTAATTTGAACTCCTTGTAATTTCATTAGCATTGTCATCGTAGTATGGTGCCTCTTCAGCATTTAGGACATCGCTAAGAAAACATCCATTACGATAACCTCCCCAGCCCCAATTACAATGGACATATAGTCACTGCTGCAGCTGGCGGTCAGAAACGATGTCCCTGCAATGAGAAGCGACATCAGAATACTTGCCAGAAATAATTTCTTTTTCATATTTTTACCTTTTTAATTTACAACCAGAATATCTACAAAATTACAAGTTTTAAAAATTTTCTTCTTAAAAACTATTACACATCTTTACACAAAGTGCAATTCTGTCTTTTCTGCAGAAACGCATACCTTATTGTATTTTCATAATTCGTTGGTCAAAATCCTTTGACCCCCCACTTTCATCGCCATAAATCTTGTATAGCAAGCGTTTCCTTATATTTGTAACATTCTGCGAAGAAAGCCCTGTTAAGTTAGAAATCTCTTTGGGCTTAAAACGAAGTCTTATCAGCATGCAGATGTTCATTTCCTCCTGACGTAGGTTTAATTGATTGTCACAAAGAAGAGCTTGAAATGAAGGCAGTTCTCTACTAATCATATCCAACATTGACTTCCAGTCCGTGGAGGAAGGTAAATTCGCTGGTTTCTGAGCCAAATCTCTAAAGTGTTTTGCAATAGTGGAATTCAGTATCCGTTGTTCCTGTTCAATCGTTCTTTTAAACCTTTCTTTCTCCTTTTGACTGTCCTCTAATTCAACGAGTCTTTTGTAGAGATTTTCTTCTCTGCGAACCATTTCTTCCTCACGCTTTTTATGCCTCAGTATAACAATGTAAAGCGAGAGTATTATGGATAAGCAGAATAAAGATAAAATCCAGACAAGAGAACGTGTAGCCTGTGCTTCAAGGCTTTTAGCTTCTGCTAATTTCAAGTGACGATTATAGTCATACATAGCCTTCATCCGTTCTACTTCTTCCGTTGCCATGTGGGCATAGACGGAATCATTCATCGCGTAACTGTATAAGGCGTATTTGGCTGCAGAGTCAGGCTGGTGCGTTTTCTGAAATAGGAGTGCAAGTCCCCGAGAAGCAGCATTCTGGTTGTTGAAGTCTTTGCCTTCGCGAAGTTCTTTGCGGAAACAGATTTCTGCAGAATCATACTTTTCAATGGTGGTATAGTATTCTCCTAACATTGAATAGTAAATTGTCCTATGCGGTTCGATATTATGATTGGAATCGAAGAAGCCAGACTCTGCTTCGTAAACATCTAAGCAGTGCTTTGCTTTTTCTAGCATTCCTTTTTTTATATAATGTAGTGCTAATAATCCTTGATCTTGGGCAGATTGCTTATACATACCTTTCCCTTTGAAAAAGGAGTTGACGTTTTCACATATTGTGATAACGCTGTCAGACTTTCCCATCAGGTCATAAGAATTTGCTTTCTGCAAATAATTATTAACAGCACCTATTGTGTCTTTGGCTAAAAGTGCGAACTTTACGGATTGGTTAATACAGTCAATTTGTTCTTGCAACAAATACTGATGATAATAAATCTTTGCCATTTGTGCGTAGATGCGAACAATCTGATAATAGTTTTTATCGGTTACCGTTGTATCAGCCAAAGCTAATTGGTAGGCATTCAGTGACAATGGCATTTCCCCCATATCAAAATAAGCACGTCCTAACAGATAGTGGGCCAGCATCCGGTCGTTGGCAGAGCCGTGGCTTTCGTAATAATCAACAAGCAGACGCTGGATACTGTCGGAGCGGAAAACCGTATCGCACTTATTCTGGGCATTAGTGAGCAACAGCAGACGACGCATACGCTGGCTGCGGGATAGTCCGTCATCACCGATGCTGTCTAAAACGGCAATGGCCTGACTGGGATTATCAGACATAACGGCTTCTGCCCTGTCGAGCATCCGCTGGGCATCCCTGCTACCACAAGCACAGAGCAGCAAAAGCACAAACGCAATATGGAACAATCGTTTCAGCATCCGTCTAATCTTTGGTTTTGAGCAAAGGTAACAAATAAAAACAATCTCAAAACAAGAACCACTCGAGTTTTATACATTGTTAACCACTGACACACCACTGACACGCCGATTCCCAACTGATTTATGGCGAATGACGGATGACAGTTTAAGATTGGGGTTTGTCTCTTTGCCGTGGAAGCATTGTAAGAATGCCATTTAAGCCGTGCTTCTGCGCCATTCTTACGAGGTAAGATTGCCATTGATAGAAAAGCTTGCTCGCCTGAATACCAATAAAAAAATAATGAGTGAAGAAATTGGATTTTTCGCTCACTTAATAGTATCTTTACTTCACTTCGTTCAATGAAATTAGGCTGCATTCAGGAAAAGCCAAAACTAGTTTTGGTTTTTCCATTCATTTAAATAAATTTCTCTCGCTCAAGAAAGCAAAAAAATTTGTTTTCTCTTCGCTTACTCGAAATTTTGCACTAATTTTGTCACCATGAAGAAGAAGCGTGTCATATTGCTCTTAGTCGTGCTGGCTTTTCTTTTGCCCATTCATGCCCAGAACGGTATGATTGTGCAGCACTACACGCTGGAGGAAGGACTTCCCAGCAACACGGTGTATTGCTCGCTGAAAGACAAGGAAGGCTTCGTTTGGATTGGTACCTGGTACGGTCTCTGTTCCTTTGACGGCAATGAGTTCACGCCTTTCGTCAACCGCACTCAAAAGAAATCGGATATTCCACCGAGAAAGGTGATTTCCCTGGTGGAAGACGGGGAAGGATATCTCTGGATAAGAAACACCGACAACCGCCTTTATCTCTATGACAAGCGTGCTGACATTTACCATGAGATCTACGATGAACTGAAGCAGATTTCACAAAACGTACAGGTCATTAAGATTCAACGCATGAGCAACGGGCATGTGCTGCTGCTTACCCGCAATAAGAATCTCTACGAGGCTTTTGTGAAAGAAGACGGCAAGGTCAATATCACTCGTATCTTCGACGGTTCGCTGGCTATTGAAGCCATGACGCTCCGCCTGCAGCACAATATTCTCGGAGTGAACGACCAGTATCTCTACTGGCTGGGTACCGACTTCAAACTCGATGTGCTGCCTCGTCCCAAAGGTAATCAGTATCTCTCGCTCATCAAGCCCGACAAAAACTATTCTTTCTATCACCGGCTTGGTAATTCCATCTACGTGGGCAACAACAACGGTGAAGCCTATTTTATTGATGCAGAAAAGGGATTTGTCAAACCTTATACGGATGCTGTATTCCCTGTTTTCATCGACAAGGAGAAAAAGCAATGGTTCTTTGACTATAAAAAGCAAAGTCTTTCTTGTCTGAATCCCACGACAGGCATGCGCCAACAGTTCCCGGTTCCGCAAGGCGGAGATATAGCCACCAGTAAATTCTGTGATGCAGGTGTCAACGGTCTCTTCATTCTTCACAACAACGGGGATGTGTGGCGCTACGACCACCAGACGGGGCTCATGCAGAACATTTCTGACTTCCGGCAGTTCTCGTCAACGACTCCCAATTCCCTGCGTTTCTATGACATCGATATAGATGTGGACGGTCAGCTTTGGATGTCGTCCACCGGTAATGGTGTTTACAAGGTGAACTTCACCCCGTTCAGCTTCAGTTTCTTTATGCCCGAATCATTCTCTTTAGAAGGAGAATCAGGTGATACGCAAGGCATCAGAGCTATCTTACAGCAGAAAAACGGTGACCTTTGGGTGGGTACGCGCAACGGTGCTTTGTACTGTGTAAATCCGAAAACTAAGCAGTTGAAGCCTTCAACAGTCAAAAACATTGGTAATGTTTACCACATCATGGAGGATCATCAGGGCAATCTCTGGTTCTGTACGAAAGGAAACGGCATTTTCCGTCGGAATGCTGCCGACAGCGCGCTCATCCATTTCGAGCCAAATCCTAACGACCGCTACTCCCTGAATGACAACCGCGTGTATTATGCTTTTGAGGATTCCAAGAACCGCATCTGGGCCTGTACCTACGGCGGAGGACTCAATCTCATCCAGCAGCGCAACGGCAAGACGGTCTTTATCAACCGCAACAATGAATTCAAGAATTATCCCAAATACGAACTTTACCTCAGCGTACGTTCCATGACGGAAGACGCCAAGGGACGCATCTGGGTGGGAACCACCGATGGATTGATGTCATTCTCCGGTAAATTCCAGAAGCCACAGGATATTGACTTTGAGATTTACCGTGAACAGCAGGATGCCGGAACCGTGGACAACGACGTGTTCTCACTCTACAGGGACTCAAAGGGACGTATCTGGATGGGCATGTTCGGCGGCGGACTTAACCTGCTGGAGAACTACGACGAGAAGACCCACCGCCCGCAATTGAAGAATTACCCCTTCACCGAACAGCTCAGCGGTAATGTGGTGACAAGTATTATTGAGGACCAACAGCAGCACCTCTGGCTCTGTACTGAAAACGGACTGTCGAGCCTGAATCCTCAAGAGGAAACAACGTTGCGTAACTACGACCGTTTCTCAGGCTTCCCCATCGTCAACGTGGAGGACAACACCATCACCTGTATGCAGGACGGGCGCATCTTCATCGGTTGTCGCCAGGGCATTCTGACCTTCGATCCCAAGGTGGTGATAAGTGAGAACAGCCGCCAGTATCCCATCTTCATTGTGGATTTCCGCGTACAAAACCGTCCGCTTACTGATTTCGATCCTCCTATCTATGAAGGTTCTGTCCGCTATGCCAAGGAGATTGTCCTGAAGCATAATCAAAGTATGTTCTCCATTGAGTTTGCTTCGCTTAACTTCACCGACCAGAATCAGGTATCGTATAGTTACATCCTCGATGGCTATGAAGACCGCTGGCACACGAACGGCTATAACCGAATTGCCTCTTACGCCAACGTTCCGCCAGGCCGCTACACCTTCCGCGTAAAGACCACGGGCAGCAATGTCGCGGAGCGTACCCTTGAGATTCGCATCCTCCCACCTTGGTGGGCAACGTGGTGGGCCTACCTTATTTATACGCTGCTTTTCCTGGCTCTCCTTTACGGGGCTTTCCGCCTGATCATGTATATGATCCGGATGCGCAACGAGACTTACGTGAACGACCGTTTGGCCGAACTCAAGATCCGGTTCTTTACCAACATCAGTCATGAGTTGCGCACGCCGCTGACACTCATCAAGAGTCCTATCGAAGAACTGAAAAAGAATGAGCGCCTGACCCCTTCCGGCAAGGAATATCTTTCCCTCATTGACAACAACGCAAAGAAAATGCTGCAGTTGGTCAATCAGATTCTGGATTTCCGCAAAGTTCAGAACGGCAAGATGAAGATGCACATCAGCTATGTTGACCTAAACGAGGTGCTGGAAATGTTCCGTCAGGAATATCGTATCCATGCGCAGGAGCGCGACATCAGCTACGAATTTCTCTTGCCTGACGAACATGTAATGGCATGGTGCGACGCCCAGAAAATCAGTGTGGTCATCAATAACCTCATCAACAACGCCTTCAAATACACCCATGAAGGCGGAACTATCACCGTCTCATTGGAACAGGGCGAAGGCCAGAAAGCCCTCATCCGGGTGGAAGACGATGGTGCCGGTATTCCAGAAAACAAACTGGAAGAGATTTTTGAACGCTTCGCCATGGCCGAAAACCGCAGCGATGACACGACGGCAACGGGTACGGGCATCGGGCTCTCGCTGAGTCGTGAGTTCGTATTGATGCACCACGGGCATATCTGGGCGGAGAATCTGGAGAAAGGCGTTGCCTTCGTGGTGGAACTGCCTACAGAGAAAGAAAATTTCAACGAGGATGAAATAGAGGCGAATTTCTCTTCTACCGTTCCCGCTGAAGAAACAGCAAGCAGGACCGAAGAGGAGGAGAGCGAACTGAATAAGGAGGACCAGAAAGGGTCTCCCACCATCCTTCTGATTGAAGATAACATCGACCTGTGCCGCATGCTCGGACTCCAGTTGCAAAGCAAATACACTATACTCATGGCACACGACGGAGAGGAAGGTCTGAGGAAGGTGTATCAATATCACCCCGATCTCATCGTCAGCGACCTGATGATGCCCAAGATGGATGGTATGGAACTGCTCAAACGCATCCGTCAGGATTTCAACATCTCGCATATTCCCGTTATCATCCTCACAGCCAAACAAGGCGACGAGATTCATATGCAAGCCATCTCCACGGGAGCCAACGCCTATATCACCAAACCTTTCAGCAGCGATTTGTTGCAGGCGCGTATCAGTCAGCTCCTTGAAGAGCAGCGCATCTTCCAGCGGAAGATGGTGCTAACCCCCCACCAACTCCCCCGAGGGGGAGAGCAGGAAGACTCCCCTCGGGAAGGTTCGGAGGGGGCTTCACCTTACGAATCCCACCTTATCCAAAAAGACTTGGAATTCGTGCAGAATGTGCACCAGATTATCGAAAAGAACCTGCAGAACGATGAATTCAATGTAAACACATTGGCAGAAGAGATGGGCCTTTCACGCTCACCCTTCTTCAAGAAGCTGAAGAGTCTTACCGGTTTTGCACCCGTTGACCTCGTGAAGGAAATCCGTCTTACCAAAGCCCTGCAATATGTGGAAACCACCGATATGAACGTCACGGAAATAGCCTACACCGTAGGTTTCCGCGACCCAGGCTATTTCACCAAATGTTTCCGTCAGAAATACGGGAAGACGCCCAAGGAATATCGCAACGACATCAGTCGTAAGCCATAAACGGTTTTAATTTCTAAAACCGAAACATACAAGAAGGGGCACCATCAACAATGATGATGCCTCTAATGGTTTAAAACATTTTGGCTTTACGAATTATATCTACTAAAAATATAACAAATAGTTTGTGGGAATGAGTTTTTATTCTTAATTTTGCGTCCTGTAAAGCATCAAGAGTGATTGGATTCACACCAACCGAGCCTACGTTATGCCACGGTGGTAAGATGATGCGAGTTAAGTGAGTATTAACTAAAATGATAACGACATGCAATACAAGCGAATTGTTTTAAACGAGCCACATGCCTCCGTAGAAGGCCTGTACGACTGTCATCTAAGTTTTTGGAACATAGATGAACGATTCATTAATGACATTGTCTTGAAATGGACAGACTGGCACACCGATTATCTTTTTCATGGATTTCTTAACGAAAATGTTAGAACAGTAAGATTCCCTTATTCCAGGTTTATCGTCGATGCAGAAAGACTATGGGATGACCCGTTGGAGCGGCATGGACAGGGAATCGTATACAAGCAGTTCGGTGGATATACGCGAACAGTACCTGAAGAAAGTGAGAAGCTTCTTCTTAATCTATGGCACTGGCATCAACAAAAGCTCAGGGATAATCTTTGTGAAGGCGCTTTGTTGCTTGATTGCCACTCTTTCCCCAGAGAAATGAGCGATGTTGATATTTGTATTGGGTATAATGAAGATTGGTCGAAGCCTCATAAGGAAACAATAGAATTTGCAGTCAACCTTTTTGAAGACTCTGGATATAAAGTAGGTATCAACAATCCATACAGCAACTCCGAGACACCAGATTGTCCATTCAGATATAAGTCTATGATGTTGGAAGTCAATAAAGGCGCTTATATGGAAGGTGCTTCATTACGTTTGAAACATAAGAATGGGTATAAAAAGAGTATACGTGACTTGGTAACAAGGTTAATTTCAGAGTTGTGATGATTTGAATAGAGACGGGGCGAATTTTTGTTTGGATTAACGGTTAAACTTTGTGGCTTTACGAATAATTTGCTATATTTGCACTCGGTAGGAGTTTTAAATAAATAGAGATGGCTAAACGAAGAGAAATACGAAACAGCACTGCTGAGTTCCTCATCTTTCAAATAGAAGGAAAGGAACAGGGCGTTGAGGTCTATTATAAAGATAAAACCGTATGGTGTACGCAGAAGGCAATGGCTATGCTGTTTGATTGCACCTCTGATAACATAAGTGTGCATTTGCAGAATATCTATGATACAGCTGAATTAAGAAGGGAGGCAACTACCGAGAAAATTTCGGTAGTTCGACGTGAAGGGAACAGAGATGTCAATCGCACACTTCAGTTCTACAACCTCGATGCCGTCATCAGCGTAGGTTATCGTGTGAACAGCATCAGGGCAACTCAGTTCCGCCAGTGGGCTACCAGTGTGTTGCGCGAATATGCCATTCGTGGTTATGTGCTTGACAGGAAACGCATGGAGAACGGCACGTTCTTGGACGAGGACTACTTCGAGCACCTTTTGGCAGAAATTAGGGAGATTCGCTTGTCGGAGAGGCGTTTCTATCAGAAACTGACAGACATCTATGCCACCGCTGTTGACTACAACCGGGATGCTCCTACCACGAGAATCTTCTTCAAAATGATGCAGAATAAGATGCACTATGCTGTCCATAAGCATACTGCAGCAGAACTGATCATGGAAAGGGCCGATGCAGAGCAAGAGCACATGGGACTGACAACGTGGGAGAATGCCCCAGACGGAAAGATTGTTAAAACAGATGTTTCTATAGCCAAGAACTACCTGAAAGAAGTGGAACTTGCAGACATGGGGCAGTTGGTGAATGGTGTTCTTGATTTGGCGGAAAGGATGGCCAAGCGCCATATTCCAATGACAATGGAAGATTGGGCCAAGCAGATTGATACCATCTTAGCGGCAGGTGGCAATGATTTGCTACAGAATCCTGGAACAGTAAGTGCAGAACAGGCAAAGCAACATGCTGAAACCGAGTTTGAGAAATATCGCATCATTCAAGACCGCCTCTTCCAAAGTGACTTCGACAGGTTTTTAGGAGAATTACCTTATATTGAGGACGATAATTAGAGCGAATATTCAATTGCCTAAAATCACGACAGGTATGTTTCTCTTCCGCTCTAAAGATCAGATAAAAACTTTGTGGCTTTATGAATTATTTGCTATATTTGCACCCGGAATACCAATATCTTTATAATAGTAGATTTAATGACAACTAAATAAAAGGTGAGCCAAACGACTCACCTTCATTTTGTATGTTGCTATAAAATAGAAGGTCGTCTGGGTTTTAATCTTTAGTGCTACAGCCCATACACGAAAAACAATTTTTACCCTCTATCTTTCCCTCTATTGGAGCCTCACCCCCGCCCCATAGGGAGAGGAAAATTTACTGCGCATATTGGAAATAAAAACTTCCACTCATTGGAAGCAAGGGCCCAAAAACCTTCTCCGTAAAACGCTGATACGCAGACCGTTATTCGCAGAAGTGAATACTTTTAAAGTGGTGTAAAGCGCAGACGAAGGGTGTGAGGACGCTGTGGGATGGCATACTTGGTAAGGACACCAGGACCACAGGAACTGTTGCCAAGTCCCATCACAGCACAATCGAGATTCAGCCAAACACAGTCTTCTTCCTTCAGTTCGTAGTCGTGAGTGGCATTGTAGAGTTGCTGCACGCTATAAGGAAGAGCGGAGAAAGAGAATGTAGAATGTAGAGTGTAGAGTGTAGAGTTATGATTACCTTGCAAGCCCTTCATCTTGCTTTCCGAAGTTTCCTCTTCTAACGGGAGGGATTCTATGAGCCAGCCATGACCTTTGTCGTCGGTGATTTTCAGCCATTGGACATCGTCGTGATTGCTGGAATCTTGGGGACGGGGATAATGGAAATACTGTTCAGCGACCGTACTCTTATAAACATCCACCAAAGCAGCGGCATGGCGATCGGGATAATTGTCCCAAGGACCACGACCTAAATACTCCAGATTCTTCAGTTCCTTGGGTAATCGTAAGGTAATACCCAAACAAGGCAGAGGCGGAAGCTGGCCTTCGGGAATAAGTGAAGAGTGAAGAGTGAAGAGTGAAGAATCTTTTTCCTTTACTATCGAGACGGTCATCCGTATTTGACCGTTGGCGGTTTTATAGATGTGGGTGCTGTCGTTGACGACGCTATCACGGAGATTATCGAGTCCCTGCTGTTTCCAGTCCTTGGCAATCCAATTTCCAAAGCCCTTGTCATTATCGGTGGGGGCACGGAAACAATGAAGAGAGAAAAGTGAAGAGTGAAGAGTGAAGAGTGAAGAATCTTTTCTCTTTCCTCTATTCTCTTTTAGCTTTGGGAGTTTTGCCTTGGGGGCTGTTGCATCAACAAATTGTGTGCGGGCTATTACGTGGCCTTTGGGTGCCCAAGAGGTGGATTCTTTCAGGGAGGCAGTTACATAGAGATAGCCGTTGCGCTTTTCTTCCTTGACCGTGATGGTGTTGAGGTCGAAATGGGGGTCGTGCTTTTTAACGACAATATTCCCCACTGACATTTCATCATGAGTATTCTCTTTCCTCTCTCTCCTCTCAAAATAAATTGGGGCATAGACTTGCTTCACCTCTTCATATTTCGGAGTCGTATTCCGATAGGAATCCACAATGCCCTTGATACAGAAGGCTTTCAAGTTGGGATAATCGTTGAAGTCACCGCCGTAGGCTATAAGTGAAGAGTGCAGAGTGAAGAGTGAAGAATCGGCTACCGCGCGAGGATTATTCCTAAAACCTGATACTTGAAACTTGGCACTTGAATCCCCTTGTGACCGGACGGCTTCTATTCCTTCATCTGCCCATTCCCAGATGAAGCCACCCAACATACGGGGATGAGAATAGATTTCATCCCAATACTCCTGGAAGTTGCCCAGGGCATTACCCATGGCGTGTGCATATTCGGAAGTCAGCACAGGACGGTTGTCTTTCGTATCGCGGGCAATGGAAAGCAAACGCTCCCAACGGGCATTTTCGGGACGCTCCATATTGTTGTCAGCCACACCGGGATTGAGATATTCATCCTGCGTGCGGGGATAGAAACGGGAGATGACATCGACGGAAGAGGGATCGGGAACCCACCCCTGCCCCTCCCGAAGGGAGGGATTATCTGAGCCTTGGGCGCCTTCGTAGTGAACAGGGCGTGTGGGGTCGTACTCATGCGTCCATGCTGCGGTGAGGGCGAAGTTGGTACCCCATCCTGCCTCGTTGCCTAAACTCCAGAAGATAACCGAAGGATGATTGCGGTCACGGATAACAAGGCGCTGCATACGGTCTATCCACGCAGCAGCCCACGAAGGATCGCTGGCTAACTTACCACGCAAGCCATGCTCTTCAAGGTCAGCCTCATCCATCACGTAAAGTCCGAGAGAATCACAAAGTTCATACCAGCGTTCACAATTGGGATAATGACAGGTACGCACGGCATTGATGTTCGCCTGTTTCATCAAGCGGATATCCTGCAGCATGCGTTCTTCAGACATCACCTTACCCGTCTTCGGATCCATTTCATGACGGTTCACACCACGCAGACGAGTAGGGATACCATTGACCAACAACTGTCCGTCACGGATTTCCAGCTGTCTGAAACCCACTTTTGTTGTTATCTTTTGGACGGTTTGATCTAGAGAATCCTTCAGCAGAAGCTCGAGGGTATAAAGATTCGGGGTTTCAGCCGTCCATTTCTTGGGGTTTTTGACAGTAGCCTGCAGCCAACCCCATTTGGGATAGCCGCGTTGGGGAGTGCGGTCGTTGAGAAGAGCACCTTTGGCATCGAGATTCAACAAAGACTCTCCCCCAACCCTCCCTATGAGGGAGGGAGCTATTACTTCCTGATCGTCGGGGGCATAGAGGGCAGCAGTTACGTAGTAACCTTCGCCTCGCTGACCTTCTGAAACGGCGAGTTCGGGATGAATGATGAGTTGGGCATCCTGATAATCCTTGTCAAAAACAGTACGCACGCCGAAATCGCGGATACGGATCTTATCGGTGGCATAAAGATAAATGCCCCGATGAATGCCTGCCAAACGCCATTGGTCCTGATCTTCGAGATAAGAGCCGTCGGAATATTTTAGGACTTCGAGAACAATATGGTTAACCCCCTCCAAACCTCCCCGAGGGGAGGCTTTCTGAATTCCCCTCCCTCGGGAGGGGCTGGGGGAAGGGTTGATATAGGGCGTGATGCGGAACTCAGCGGGTTCCATAGTTCCCTGACTGTAACCCACACGCTGTCCATTGATCCATAAATAGAAAGCACTGCTGACGGAACCGAAATGAATATAAACCTCCTTGTCCTTCCATTCAGCAGGGATGGTGAACGTACGACGATAGACACCCGTAGGATTACGTTCTATGAAAGCCGTGTAACGCTCTCTGGGCGTTGTCATCACATAGGGAGGATTAATCTTAAATGTATAGCCGCTACTGCTGTAAATGGGCGTTCCGTAACCATTCATCTCCCAATCCCCTGGAACGGGGAACGTTTTCCATTGGCTATCGTTGAAATCATTTTTCCAAAAACCATCAGGCTGTTCATCGGGCGTCTTTGTCCAATTGAACTTCCAATCTCCATTGAGGGAAATTTCACCCGCATGATGGAAATCGGCACGGGCAGGTTCCCGATTTATCTGAAGGATGCTCTGATCTTCCCAATCGTGGGCATTTAAAGGTAAAAAGGCAAAAAGGTAAAAAGGTAAAAGAACTTTTACCGCTAAACGCACATCTATTCCTTTTAAATGAATCTTTTTCATATCTAATTCTCCTTTTTACTTTTTTCCTTTATTCTATCGTCAGTTTGTCGAATAACATATCATTGATGCCTTCACCTGTAAGCAATACATGATAACGCCCGGCATTGGTCATCGTGCCCGTAGTGATACTGGTCATCTTACGCTTGGTCTTTTTCTGCTGTGTCTGCAGGAAGGTAATGTCATCATCTTTAAAGACCACGCCATTCTGGTCGGTAATTTTCACATGAAGCTTTCGTGGTCCTTCAGGATTATAATAACGGAAACGCAAGGCATAGACCTTGGCGACTCCTACCTGATAATCCCATTCAATCCGGTTCTTCTTCACCTTTCCTTCTACCTCGAGAGCGGGGTTGGACTTCGGAGGCAAAAGAGAATCGGGTGTTTTGTAAAGAACATCAGTATCCATGGCTGCCCATAGTGTGGGTTGCTCTGAGGCTGTAGCTGACGGAACTTTGACGGAAGCATCTTCGCTTGCAATAGCAATGGCGGAAATGACAGCCTGTCCTGCTTTCACTTTCGGGAAATGAATCTTGATTTCGTTTCCACTATTGTGAATCTTTACCGTGCGTTTATAGGGCATTCCGTAATGAGCCTGTGCCCAAATGTCAAGGTTTTGAATAACGGTTTCATCATTGACAGCCACATCAAAGATACGGAAACCTTCAGCATCAGGCATACGGTACCAGGGTTCCGTGAAATAAAGCTCTATCACATAGTCACCAGGAGCTGCTGGGAAATGATAGCTCAATTCATGACGACCAAAACGATTGGTACGGAAAACAGAGGAAAGCGAATCATTAACCGTTTGTGAAGCCTGATAGGGAGAAAGCAACTGATAGCCATCTTTCATGAACCGTTCTGCCCAGGAATGGCTCCACTGGGTGTTATCTTGCATCCAAGTGTTGCCATAACTGTCGGTATAGGCATCACCACCGCAGTTCAGTCGATAGAGATAATGGAGACCGTTTGCGGGAGCAAGAACTGATTCTGTTTGTTGAGATGATATCGCAACAGAAGAAACGGGCTTTGCATCGGGATTGTAATGGCGCTGATAAGCATAGTAGGCATCCACGGGCTGATCCCATGGAGATATCAGACCTTTGTAATTGAAGGGACCCACTTTATCCACACGGCGCAGGGCCTCATCAGGCTGACGGCGTCCTGGATTGTCATGGCTATTCAAAAGCCAAAGGAACTGTCCGCAGACACTGTCACGGGCACTCTCGGCAAGAACAACCTTTTTCAACAGAAGAGCAGTCTGCGCTTCCTCACCATAGCCCTCTGCCGTATGGTTTCCCAACGTGCGCCAGGCACCATATTCTCCATTAAGAAGCTGATCGGTTTGCTTCAGCTCATTGGCATAATTATCCACGTTGCCTCCATAGGTTCCGCTCCAGTTCTGCACCACATTCCAATCGGTACCTTCACCACCATTGCAGGTAGTGACCAGGCGTTGAGTGCCACAAGTGGGATCCATGTCGCGGATGATCTGCGTACACTCCTCGGCAAAATCCTTCGGCAGCGTACTTTCATTCTGTAATCCCCAAAGAACGTTCGACGGGTTATTGCGGCGTTCCTTCACCCATTGGATGAGATGGCGCTTAAAAGATGTGCGGAACTCTGGCGTATCGTACCAGATATGGGCGGAGAATTGAGGCCACCAAAGGATGCCCTCACGGTCGAAGAGTTCCTGATAATGCAGATTATGCGGTTGATGAGCATCACGAAAAGCATTGAAACCAAGGTCGCGCACCATCTTTACACGAGCTTCTATCTGCTCGTTACTGAAAGCATGACTCTGTCCGAATTCATGTTCATATTCACAGGTTCCATTAATGAACACAGGAACACCATTCAGGAAGAAGCGCTGGTCGCCATCTTTCCTTCCCAAAGGCCATGAAACGGTTCGGAAGCCAAAAGGTGTATCGGTGCTTTCGGTAGCCTTGCCATTGCGTTTGATAATGGTGTTCACATTATATAAATATGGATTCTCCAACGACCAGAGTCGGGGATTCTCCATTTGGGCCGTCTGACGGATAACCTTTGTTTCACCTGCAGCCAACGTAATATCGTTTTCGGTCAGGCGAATCACCTGCTTGCCACTCTTCTCACAGAGTTTGTTCACGAGTTGGAAAGTGGCTGGAGCCGAACCGTAGTTCTTGATTTCCGTTTCGATATAGAGCGAATCGGTATTCCATACATGTACACCAAAAGGTTCGACACGTACCTCATCAGTCACTTCAAGTGATATAGGACGGTAGATACCAAACGGCTGACTACCTTCGCTGAAACCCCATTCTGAAGAGCAACCACCGCACACCCACGGCATATCGGTAATCTTATCAGGATGGGAAATCGTCATTTCCAACACATTATCAGCCTGTACATAAGGAGTGATATTGACCGTCTCCACCGTACGACCGATATCAAAATGCCCTATTGAATGACCATTCAAAGAAATCGTAGCATAAGTGCCCACACCTTCCATACGGAGGAAATACTGCTTGCCCTTACTGACAGACGGAATGTGGAATGTCTTTCGGGCGAGGCACTCACCATGAAGGTTGCCATGCTCTTTCTGTAAAGTGCCATAGTAATCATCGAGATTGAAAGGAACATCCTTACAGAAAGTCTTGCCTTCAAAAGTAATCTCCCATTTGTCGTTTAAAGAGATATTCTGACGGTGACCTGTTGGTTCGGGAGTGGGGAAATTGACTTCGCTCTTTCCCATAAACCTGTTCGTAGCCACAGCGATTCCACGCTGACCGCTGTTGTTCACCGCACAATAGAAATGATAAACTGTATCGTTCCAATTCACCACATAACTCTTATGAGCAAACATTTCATCGTAGGGTTTGGAAGGAATGATGAGGTCGGGACCTGTCCAATCCTGCCAGTGCACCAAATCTTTGCTTACAGCAAAAGTGTTGAAAGCGTTGTACTCACGGGTAGGATTATAAGCCGAGAAATAGAACATGACGAAAAAGTCGCCCATCTTCACGATCTGGGCATCTCCGGTGATGGTGCCATCGGTATCGTGGGCAAAGACAGGATTACCGCTATAGCGCTTCCATTTTTTCAGGTCCTTACTCAGAGCAATACCAATACGTTCGCCCTTAGGATGTGTAGCATCTTTTCCGCCGGCATTGTAATACATCACAAAAGGATAGCCGAAATATTGTTTGGGCATCCGATAGATGGTGCTCTTATACTGCGTGAGTTGTTCCCACCACTGGGCATTCTTCTCGTCGTAGGAAAGAATGGGCTTCTCCTGACATTGCCAAACATCTGCATTTTTTATAGAAGATGTACGGGCCAGACCGATGCTGAGCGGAGCGTTCACGGCCTCATAGCCAGTGCCTGGACCACCAATATAGGTCATCCAATATTTATTCTGATAGGATTGTATCTCGTATGTACCACCCCACTGGTAGTCAATCAATGCCGGGAAACCGCCACGCTGGTTCTTGTCCCATGCCTCTCCCTCGGGGAATGCCAAGGTACGGCCCAAGGTGGTCCAATGCAGCAAATCCACGCTGGTGGCTATCCATGTTTCATAGCCACGCCCATCAGTGCCCTCCTTTCCATCGTAACAAACATAGGTCATATACCAACGGTCGTCGTGACGGAACACCGTAGGACAGTCATATTTATGATAGTTGTCAGAGGGAGCAACTACCAAACCGTATTTATAGGGCGTCTTTACGGTCTCGTAGATTTGCTCCATCTGTTTCTGTGTAATCTGAGCCGAAGCGACAATGGGAAAAAGGAGACCCACCCCCACACTCCTTATGAGGGAGGGAGTGATTACATTAAGCAACCCTTTTATTCGCTTCTTTATTGGGTGATATTTCATATCGTAATCTTATTAGAGTAATCACCCCCTCCCTCATTGGGAGGGCTGGGGTGGGTCTCTTTATTTTTTTATTTCATAAACAGCCAATCTACCTCATCGCCAGCACCTTTCAGAGCTGCATCACGAGGTTTCAGATTATCGGAAGTGAAACCTGCAACCATAATGATACCACGGGGAAGGTTCAACTTATGATGACCGGCCTGCAGATGATAGGCGTGGATATTACATGGAGGCATCTGGGTCATGGCAATGGCGTTTGTGATAACAGGTTCAGCCTGACCATACTCATTTCCGGTAGCATCCACTTCCAACTTCGGGGGACGTGCCCACTTACGGTCATCATCCACAAAGAAACCTACAAGCAACTGTACAGGTTCGTCACATTCGAACTCAATGGTCGTTCCCTGTGTGCGAGTAACATCTCTGTTGAGGATGAATGCCTGAAGGCCCTTCAGTTCAGGAGCCAACGTATCGATGCGCTCTGAACGATTCTCAAAAAGAAGTGCACCCTTCTCCAAAGCCGTCGTATTTTCTGGAGAAATCAGGCGAACCTTGGCAGGACGAACAGCAGCAAGATTAACATTGGTGTTTTCTGTCTTAGGCAACTTGAGCTGAGCGATATTAGCCTTCAGGGCTGCCAATTCCTCTTCATAGACAGGAAGCATATCGGTCCACGTCTTGAAGTTCCCATTGTCACCACCTACAGGAATACGGCGCTGGGCCGTCTGCATGGAGTTCGCATAGAGGTAAGTTTCAGAGGTTACGGAAGCCAGTTTGCGCCAGGTCTCCATACTCATTTCAAGCAGGGGTACAGCAGCCTCCAGATATTTCACATCCTTACTCCATTTATAATTAAGCACCTGTTGGGCGGCTAAAACCTTCGCACGGAAAGAACGGGCAAAGAGTTCGTAACAGCGCATATCGTTTTGCAATCGGAGAAACTCCTGACTATGACGCGTAACACCCCCAATAGAAGAGATGGCTGCCAAAGCCTTCTCACCGTGAGCCACGCACTGGTCCACGATGTCCAATGGCATTTCGCCCTCATGTGCCTGTTGTTTCCACTCTTTTTCTACATATTCAATGAGTTTCTCACCCTTCGGACCGCAACTTTCATAGAATCCAGGATAAATGGTGTATTTATAAGGATTCACCAGTTCACTCATCTTCATACCAAGCAGAAGTGTTTGGCGGTTACCTTCCGTAATACCAAAACGGCGGAGCAGTTTCGGCGCGATTTCTCCACTCTCATCATAAGCTTCCAACATCAGGCGGGCAGCTTTCTGATCGATGCCATAATAAAGGGAAAGCTGCTGGAGCCAGAAATCCTGGTCCTCACCGCGATTGCAGTTCCACGCATAACGTCCCCAAACCTTATACCACATCCAGTCGCGGTCAATCTGCAGTTCACGTTCCCCATTAGCAAGTTTGTCTGCCGTATAGGGCCAGTCCCAATAACTGGCTTGCGGATAGAGGTGAAGACCTTTGGAATGGTGCACACGATGCATAGCCTGAACAGTCTTTTGAGTAAAAGCTGGTGATGACCAGCGCCACGGCTCGAGATTTGCCAGAATATGCACATTGTCAATATGCACAGGAGCTGCTGCTGCCAACTGCCGATGCGTCTCACCCCAAGGACCTCCTGGTTCATAAGTAGTCAGTGACTCTCCTGTGTATTTACTCATGGTGTAAATGTTGGGATAGAGCGGCAGTGATTCTTTCAGTACACGTGGACCATCGGTATCGTGCGAACGAAGGATAATGGGCGGTTCATCGGTACGTCCGGAAGCCTTCAGTCCATCCTTGATACCTGGAATAATGGTTTCCTTCATCCACTGCACGTCATCATCATAGGTTGCCATGGCCTCGCCCAGACAAACCAGGAAACCTACCCTTGGGTATTTCTGCACAAAAGCAGCAATGGACTTGCGGGTATAGTCACTGACTAATGGCGTAATCGGCCGGTTACGGTCCTGTGTCCTCATACCGTAATGATCCGCAAAAGGCTTCGACAGTATAATATTATAAAACATCTGTATGATGCGGATACCACGGCGGTCAGCCTCATCGACAAGGAAAGAAAACATCTCCTGATTCTTCTCCATTGTGGCATCATCGACTTCGGGAGCAAAGGGATAATCCTCCAACTTCACCAAAGAGGCAAATGGATGACCATTCCAAAGATACACTGTATTCATATTGTCGGCTGCCAACATATCCAGATATTTAATCCATAAGTCCTTGTCATAGAACCAAGGAAAATTCTCGGGTGTATAAGGATACTCATAAACCCGATGGCCGGGAAGATAAACGGTCTTCTGAAGTCCCACACATGCACCGCGAAGTACCATTTCCGGTGCTTCGGTAATCGTGGTGATTCCTTCGAAAGAACGATTCATCAAATAGTATTCCTTCAGACGGTTTGCACCATAGATGGCACCTGGTCCGTCATTACCGATCACGTTAATCTTCTTGCCTTTTTTCACAATGGTAAAACCTTCAGCAGGAAGTGACTCTTTCGAAACAGAAAGGGTGATGGTGTAGCCTTGATCAAGGCTCTTCAACAACGAGGCCGCGTATTCAGTTTGCGGGGTGACACTCCCTTTTTCCACCTTGATTTTGGCAGAAGCAGAGAGACACAGGGCTAATGTGAGAATTGTCAGTTTAAGCTTCATAGTAATTAATAGGTATAAATGATTTCTTTTCTTGCAGGTATTTCGATACACTCGCTACCACGACCGCCGTCACTCTTCACAGTAACGTTGTGGGCATCCATTTTCACACAGATCTTTCCGAATGGTGTAGGAACTTCGCCCTCCATCCATTCCAATCCGCCGAGTGTGGGTTTAATCTCGTATTCAGTATAACCGGGCTTCGTAGGATTCACTCCCAGGAAATATTTGCCCAAAAGATAGACGGGTGAGGCTCCCCAGGCATGGCAAAGACTCTTACCATAAGGTCGGCCATACATGGCTAAATGCTGTGTACCGCTTTCTTCTGGATTATATTTCTCCCAAAATGAGGTTGCTCCCTCTCGCAGCATACCTCCCCAATAACCTTTGATTTCAGGCAACACTTCGTTCTGATAACCCATTTGGCAAAGGGCTGCCAGTTCATAGAAACGCATATAAGGAGTTGTGATCGGCTCAATCTTTTTGTTGAGCATCACCGTTTGCATCAGTTTTTCCTTATCCTCTTCAGGGACAAAGTCGTAGAGGATGGCAAACATATTGGGGAACTTCGTAATCTGAGGATTCATCTGACCGTCTTCTATGGCGTGAAGGAAGGCTTTCTTTCCTTCATCCCAGAAGAGGGCCTTCACTTTCTTTCGGAGTGCGTCAGCTAACTTCTGGTAATAGGCGCTCTCGGCCTTCCCCTCTTGAGGGGATGCAAGGGGGGCCACCATGGCCATAGTCTCCAAAGCCTTCCAGAACAAAATTTGTTCAAAAGCCAGCACACCACGCTTATGCATGGGGAAATCCACCCAATCCACGAAAATCCAATCGTCGGGTTGTCCTTCGGCCATTCCTTCCGCATTTACGCGTCCCAAACAATAGTCCATCAATGTCTTCATGCGCGGATACATCTCCTGGACAAAAGCCTCATCACCCGAATAAAGGTAGTAATCAAGGACTGACTTAAACCAATAGAACGTATAGTCCATGATGGTATTCACATGGGCCGTTACAGGATCTTTTCCACGAAGCTGACGAATGGTGCGTTTCACGCAATCAAGATCAAAACGCAGGTAATAGTTCATCAGGTACGACTGAATGGCATCACCACTCCACGTCCATCGGTCACGTTTGATACCATCCATAAAGAACTCACGGGTTGTGAGATCCATCGTATAGGCACCCACTTCCCAGATACGGTTCAGTTCTTCATCATTGCAACGGAAATTGCCACTCTTCCTGTCATCGAAGGGCAGATACTCATAGTCCATTGCAATCTTCCCAATAGTCACATCGGTATCGATATAAACAAAGCGGAACGCCTTGCTTTCAGGAACCTGAAACCCCGAACCTGAAACCTCAAATTTATCGAGTGTTTCACAATGCTCCTTATCAAGGGCTTCTTCCCTACTCTCACCATAATAAATCTCCACCAGGCCTTCGCCTTGGATGTCCTCCAAAACAAGATAACCCATGGATTCCTTACCAAAATCCACTAGTTGAGACCCATCATGACCCTTCTTAATATCTACAGCCTTGATGCGCTTGCGGGCCAACTGCCATTCGGAGGGTTTTTGTTCTATGGAGTTGAAGTTCCAGCAACCAGCAGGCACATAGATACCCGAGCCATGCGCCACACCATTTTCGTCAATCCATATCTTGTCCTCATAAGTGGCCAGCCATGAAGAATCGGTTTGAATAGTTTCGCCTTCAACGAAAAGAGTGGGTGGGGTTGCCTGATTCCAAACCTTGATATTGATTTTATGCTCTCCAGCGGGAATCTCAAACTGCTGAGGTTCTCCAAACCTCAACTTACCGTCGAGCATGAAGTTATAACGTCCTTCTGCAGCTATCGTGATGGTCTCTGCCTTCTTCAAGTTGACCACCGTAGAGAATTCCACAGTGGCCCAATGCGAATCTTGTTTCCAGAACGGTGGAAACATAGCGCCTCTTTCCGTTCGTCTATTGTTGAAACGGTTGCCTAACCATATCTCCCAGTCACCGGGATACCAAATCCATGTGGCATGATTATTTCCGTCCTGCATTATTCTTGATTTGATTGTTTACTTGTGGTCCGTTGTTCTCCCATACGTTACCAGGGCCGTTGGCATTCTTCAGGAACTTGTCAGAGGGTGTCCAGTTGTCGCGCAGGGTGATGTTCGACGATCCTTCGTCGGTATAGAGATAGAACCAATGGTTCGGGTCGTGTACATAAGAGGGAGTTGCGATATCGCGCACCACATTCTCACTGATGAGGGTACCGGGTTGGTTGCCAAGCGTATAGATGCCGGCACAGTCGTACATATGGTTGGCATAGTTATAGATAAGGTTCGCATGCACCTTATTGTCTTTCATGCAGACAAGGTAGCGGTTCCAGCCCCAGCCGAGGGAGATTCCTGTATAAGAAACATCGTGAATGGTGTTGTGGTCGATCGTGATGCCCGACACATAACCGGCACAGATGGCCACACAGCCCCAGTCTTCATTGCTTACATCATAGAACAACGACTGTTCCACGGTCTGCCCGGTACATACTTCGCGGAAATCGGTGGGCTGATAGGGCAGATGGGTTTCCAGTCCTTCGGGCGAGAACGAGCCGCATACATAGCCGTTCATGGCGATGTCGGTGAAGATGCATTTGGTCGTAGTGCCACGACGACATGCAATAACATAATCCAGCCCTGAGCCGCCAAGGTGCTCAAAGCGACAACCATCGAAGCTACAGTCTTCTGTGTAGCGCAGTTCCACGGCAGCATCGGCACGTCCCAGCCATCCCTGGTTGTCCAGTTTGTGATTGTTGGGACGGTCAATCTGCGGGCGCAGTTTATAGGCCTCCATCAGATACATGCCTGCCTGCAGGGGCACATGTCCTTTCTCTGAGGGACGCATCCACGTGGTATGTGAGAACCGGATGCCTTTCATCGTGATATTGCGTACCGGATGCTCGGCAGTGCCTATGAATTCCACCAGGGTTTCCAACATAGGCACTATCGCCTCGCGGATGGTCTCGCCTGCCCGCGGCATGTAATACACTTTGTGCTCGCGGATGTCGTGATACCATTCTCCCGGTTCATCCACCAGTTCCTTGGCATTGGTCAGATAGAAAGGAGAGGGATGTTTGGTGTCAGGCGTCATAGGTGAGGGCCAGGGATGCTCAAACTGCAGTCTGGCCTCTGGCTGGTGGAAACGGACAGCCGCGGAGTCGCCTTGTGGGGTAATGCTCTTAATGCGCAGGTTGGAGGTGCACCACATTTCGTGCAGCACCATTTCTGCGTATGGAGCCTTCAGAATCTTCTCGACAGCTTTCCGGGGAACCCACAAGATATGGTTCTTCTTATCGTAGGTACGAATGCGGTTCATCTGCTCGAAATCACTGACATCACGCGCCCTGACGGCTTTCTGCCCGTTAATCCACAACTGACGGAAGTCAACAGGACGTCCGTTGAAGTCGGGCACATCGGCCACCAGCAACTTACCCTGACGTTTCCAACCGGTAATCTTCATACCGCCACTGATAACGGCATCCGTTCCCTCGATGGTCAGTCCACTATCCTGAGGTCTGAGCCGCAGGGACTCATATAGATAATAGGTGCCGGCCTGGAGGTGGATGGTCACATCGGTGGCTTGTCCCAGTCGCCGCATCTCACGAGCCTTGCGGACGGCATCCATGAGCGATGAGTCGGGGGTGATACGGATTTCTGCCGCATGTATGTTCATGCAGCAGAAGAGCGTGATGATGCCGAGTAGTCTGTTCATGTTTTTATCGGGCTAAATTCAACCACAGACTCATGTCCTGAATGCCACGGTTGTCCCAGGC
>CACZVX010000044.1 GCA_902784755.1 uncultured Prevotellaceae bacterium | reverse complement strand
TTCGTATACCCAAGTGGATTTCTCCACCTGCTTCTTGTACTACTACTTATCTGTCTTATGTAATCTTGTTCAAAGAACGCTTCTTTATTGCCGGCACCCCGGATTCAGGGCGAAAGCGGATGCAAAGGTACGCCAAAAAATAATAACGTCCAAATATTTGCGGGGATTTTTTCACGCAGAATGGAAAATTTTCGGCTTTCTTGACATAAATCAAAACAAGCAAGGATGAATCAGGGAATCACAAGGGACATGACAACACGGAAAAAGGCAGAAAAGCCCACCGGATGACACAACAAGTTACCGGAAAAGAAACTTCTGTGGATTAAAAACAGATACAATTATTCAAAGACATCTTCGATGCCAGCTGATGCATCCATGCCATGAGAAGAATGACCACAAGGATCATAGTCTTCTGGAATATCAAACTTTTCTTCATCACTATATCCCAATGAACGATCTGCAAAAACCTTCTGCATATAATATGCCCAAATAGGCAGAGCAGCATTTGCTCCCTGTCCAAGACTTTCCCTGTCAAAATGAATGTCACGGTCCTCTCCGCCTACCCATGCACCACTAACAAGCCTTGGGGTGAAACCAATGAACCATCCATCTGTATTGTCGTTAGTGGTTCCGGTCTTACCACCTATTTCACCCTTCATATTATATCTATGACGCATGCGCGCGCCCGTACCATGATCAACTACAGCCCTTAGCATATCAATCATCTTATACGAATTGTCTTCACTAATAACCTCCTCCATCATAGGCTGGAAATTAGCTACGACCTCACCATTACTGTCTTCGATGCGAGTAACAAACATTGGAGTATTTCGAATTCCATGATTAGCGAATGTAGTATAAGCACCAACCATTTCTTTCACACTGGCTTCATAAGCGCCCAAGCACAAAGGTAATGAAGGATAGATACCTGATGTATTAACTCCGAACTTATCCAGCATGTCAAGATAAACCACAGCACACTGGTGATAGTCATTGGGAACCAGACGACTCATCAAATAAGCCGTTACAAGATTGTTAGAATTCTGAAGTCCCCACTTTAGTGTCACCATACCACGTGCACTACCTCTAGGTGACCAATTGCCATAACTGTAATGCTGACAAGGTACCACATCACAAGGAGAATAGCCATGCTCCAAGGAAAGCGCATACAGATACGGCTTTGCAGTAGAACCAACTTGACGGCGACCAAGAGAAACCATATCATATTGGAAATGCTCGTAATCAACACCACCCACATAAGCCTTCACAGCACCAGTATGTGCATCCATACTCATAAAACCTGCACGCAGGAAATGTTTATAGTATATTATGGAATCCATAGGAGTCATAATCGTGTCAATATCACCGCGATAAGTGAAAATACTCATTTCAACAGGTGTGTTGAAAGATTTTCGGATTTCCTCCTCTGTAGCGCCAGCTTTCTTCAAAGCCCGATAACGATCTGTTTGCCGCATGGTACGGGCAATATTCTGCTGAATATTTTCTTTCGTTGCTGTAGAGCTATAAGGAGCATTGGGCTTAGATTTATTTTCTTTATTGAAAGCAATCTGCAAATCATACACCAAATGTTTATAAACAGCTTCTTCTGCATATTTCTGCATCCTAGTATCAATCGTTGTATAGATACGAAGGCCATCAGTATAAACATTATAATTCTCACCGTTACGCTTTTTGTTTTTGTTACACCAACCATAAAGCGGATCATTTTCCCAAGCAACAGAATCGATATCAAACTGAGTTTGGTTCCACTCGAAATAATCTTTGCGATTAGGTTTAGTAGCCATCATATAACGGCGTAGGAAATCACGGAAATATGGTGCGAGTCCCTCCTTATGGTCTGCACGATGGAAATCAAGTTTAAGTGGTTCGTTCTTGACGGAATTGAACTCAGCTTCAGAAAGATAACCAGACTTTACCATTTGCGAGAGTACCACATTCCGACGCTCACGACTGCGCTCGGGATATCGTACTGGGTTATAATAAGACGGATTCTTGCACAAACCTATTAAAGTAGCTGATTCAACTAAACTCAAATCAATTGGCTCCTTATTAAAATAAGTCTTCGCAGCGATTTTAATACCAACTGCATTGTGCAGGAAATCGAAATAATTCAGATACATAGATACGATTTCCTCCTTAGTGTAGAAACGCTCCAGTTTGATAGCAATTACCCACTCTATTGGCTTCTGAAGCAGTCTCTCAAGAGTATTCTTGGCCGTCTTAGAATAAAGCTGTTTTGCCAACTGCTGAGTGATGGTAGAACCTCCTCCAGCGCTCTCCTGCCCTAACAATCCGCGTTTTACAATGGCACGTCCCAATGCGATAAAATCGATACCAGAATGTTCATAGAATCGCTCATCTTCAGTTGCTACCAAAGCAGCAACAAGTCCACTCGGAAGGTGGTCATAATCAACCATTATACGATTCTGCTGATTCTGATTATATGTACCCAACTGTTTTCCATCGGAGCTATAGACAATGGATGCATATTTACTGATAGGATTTTGCAAATCCTCAATCTCTGGCATATAACCAATCAGTCCAAACCAGATAGCAAAGAAACCAACCACAAGGCCAATACCTATCAAGGCTATCAGCGCCCATAAAACATGTATGAATTTTCGTCGCATTTTCAGAATTTTGATGCAAAAATACAACATTTCTTTGAAATTATCAACCATAAACCAAAAATTATGCTTAACTTAGCACGCGATTTTGCAAACATACATTCAAGTAGCAATGGAAAAACATAATTTTGTAACGATTGCCGACTTATCGAAAGAGAAGATTCTCTATCTCATCAAGATGGCGCAAGAGTTTGAAAAATACCCTAACAGAGAAATACTCAAGGGTAAGGTGGTAGCCACCCTCTTTTTTGAACCATCTACTCGTACCCGTCTTAGTTTTGAAACAGCAGCCAACCGTTTAGGTGCTAGGGTCATCGGTTTTGCTGACCCTAAAGTGACCAGTGGAACCAAAGGCGAAACACTTAAAGACACCATCCTCATGGTAAGTAATTATGCCGACGTCATCGCCATGCGTCACTATATTGAAGGTGCCGCCCAATATGCTAGCGAGATTGCTCCAATTCCAATCATCAATGCTGGTGACGGAGCTCATCAGCACCCTTCGCAATGTATGCTTGATCTTTATACCATTTATCAAACTCAAGGAACTCTGGAAAACTTGAATATTTATCTGGTTGGTGACTTAAAATATGGTCGAACTGTTCATTCGCTTATCATGGCAATGCGTCACTTTAACCCGACGTTCCATTTCATTGCTCCTAAGGAACTTGCGATGCCCAACGAATACAAGTTATATTGTAAGGAAAATAGCATCAAATATGTTGAACACACAGCTTTCAACGAGAAAATAATTGCTGATGCCGATATCATTTATATGACACGTGTGCAAAAAGAACGTTTCAGCGACTTGATGGAATATGAGCGAGTGAAAAATGTTTATATCCTTAGAGCGGATATGCTCAAAAGCACAAAAGAAAATATGAAGATTCTGCATCCACTCCCCCGCGTAAACGAAATTGCCTACGATGTGGACGAAGACCCACATGCCTACTATATACAACAGGCCCAAAATGGTCTCTATGCTCGAGAAGCTATCATTTGCGACGTACTTGGAATCTCATACGAAGAGGTGTTAAACGACAAAACCATCATCAAATGAACAAGAAAGAAAGAATAGTTGCCGCCATTGAAAACGGCACTGTAATCGACCATATTCCCGCAGACAAAACCTTTCAGGTAGCTACCATGTTGGGGCTGCAGGAAATGAAAACTATTGTTACCATTGGCAACAATTATCCTTCCATATTAGTTGGCAAGAAAGGAATTATCAAGATTCAGGACAAATTTTTTACTGACGATGAAGTTTCGCAACTCTCAGTAGTGGCTCCCAATGTGGTACTTAACATCATCAAGGATTACGAGGTTGTTGAAAAGAAGACTGTTAAAACGCCCGATGAACTACATGGCATTGTCAAGTGTAACAACCCCAAATGTATCACCAATAATGAACCGATGAAGACCATTTTCCATGTTATTGATAAGGAAGCAGGTATTTTGAAATGTCATTATTGTGACAAAGAACAGGATATAAATAAGGTGGAACTTGTATAATTCAACAAAAGTTTGTAACTTTGCACCACAAAATTAAGATTAAGATAAAAAGATAAATTTCACATAATATTAGCGACAAAATGAAAAGAGACAACCAGATTTTTGAGTTGATCGAAAAGGAGCATCAGCGTCAATTAAAAGGTATTGAACTGATTGCTTCAGAAAACTTCGTGAGTGACCAAGTGATGGAGGCCATGGGCAGCTATCTCACCAACAAGTATGCCGAGGGTTATCCTGGCCACCGTTATTATGGTGGATGTCAAGTCGTAGACCAGGTAGAGCAGTTAGCTATCGATCGTGTTTGCCAACTCTTTGGAGCTGAGTATGCTAACGTGCAACCTCATTCTGGTGCACAAGCCAATGCAGCAGTACTACTTGCAGTGTTGAAACCTGGCGACACATTTATGGGTATGAATCTCGACCACGGCGGTCATCTTTCACATGGCTCACATGTCAATACTTCTGGAATTCTTTACAATCCTATCGGCTACAATCTGAACAAGGAAACAGGCCGTGTAGATTACGATGAGATGGAATCACTCGCTATTGAACACAAGCCTAAACTTATCATTGGCGGCGGTTCTGCTTATAGCCGTGAATGGGACTACAAACGCATGCGTGAGATTGCCGACAAGGTCGGCGCATTGCTCATGATTGACATGGCACATCCTGCAGGTCTTATTGCAGCAGGATTACTCGACAATCCTGTTAAATATGCCCATATCGTTACTTCTACTACCCACAAAACTCTTCGTGGACCTCGTGGCGGTATTATCTTGATGGGCAAAGACTTCGAGAATCCTTGGGGACTGAAGACTCCTAAGGGTGTTACGAAGATGATGTCGCAAATCCTTAATTCTGCAGTATTCCCCGGCCAGCAAGGCGGTCCTCTTGAGCATGTAATTGCTGCCAAGGCTGTTGCTTTCGGTGAGGCTTTACAGCCCGAGTTCAAAGAGTGGGCAAAACAGGTTCAGAAAAATGCCAAGGTGCTTGCTGATGAACTTATCAAGCGCGGCTTCACAATTGTAAGTGGTGGAACAGATAATCACTCCATGCTTGTGGACCTTCGCAACAAATATCCTAACCTTACTGGTAAAGTGGCAGAAAATGCACTTGTTGCAGCTGACATTACTGTCAATAAGAACATGGTGCCCTTCGATACCCGTAGCGCTTTCCAGACCTCAGGCATCCGTCTGGGAACACCGGCTATTACAACTCGTGGTGCTAAAGAGGATCTCATGGTGCTCATTGCCGAACAGATTGAGGAAGTGCTCAACGATCCCGAAAACAAACAGGTTATAGCCAGCGTTCGTCAACGGGTAAACGAGAAGATGAAGGATTATCCTCTCTTTGCCTATTAATAACAAAATAGAAAACCGGTGAACCGTTGAGTTCATCGGTTTTTATATGCAACAATTAGGGCGATGCATCAAGCACCGCCCTAATTTCTTTGTATAGCATATTAAATTACTTGTTCACCTGAAACTTAGTACATCCATCTTTAAAGAAGGCGTTGATCTGCTTAGCAGCAGCTATACCAGCATTAATATTGGCCTCAGCAGTCTGGGCACCCATCTTCTTAGGTGTTGAGAAGTAACGACCTTCAAACTTTTGGAATTCAGCATCAGCATCGGGTTTAATATCCGTGATGTACTTAATATCCTCACGGTCAGCCATCAACTTCAAAAGCTCTGCTTCATTGATAACTTCCTTTCGGGCTGTGTTCACAACGATACCACCCTTCTTCATCTTGTTTACCAATGCATAATTGATACTCTCTTTGGTTTCAGGAGTTGCTGGAATGTGTAAAGAGACCACATCACACTGTTCAAAAAGAGCATCTTGATTATCAACAGCTTTCACACCAGCAGCTTCAATTACTTCTTTCGGACAATAGGCATCATAGGCATAAACGTCCATACCAAAACCCTTAGCAACACGTGCCACATTGCGACCCACATTACCAAAAGCCAAAATACCCAATTTCTTGCCTAACAGTTCTGATCCTGCCTTTCCATTGAAGAAGTTGCGAACACCGAATACCAACAGACCAAAAACAAGTTCAGCCACGGCATTTGAGTTCTGCCCGGGTGTGTTCTCAGCAACTACATTATGAGCTGTTGCGGCAGCCAAGTCGATATTATCATAACCAGCTCCAGCACGAACAACGATTTTCAACTGCTTGGCAGCATCAAGAACCTCAGCATCAACTTTATCCGATCTAATAATCAGAGCATCGGCATCTTTCACAGCATCGAGAAACTGAGCTTTCTCGGTGTATTTTTCCAGCAGTGCCAATTCATTTCCTGCTGCTTCTACTTCAGCTTTAATTCCATTTACAGCAGCAGCGGCAAATGGCTTTTCTGTTGCAACTAATACTTTCATAGTTATTTCATTTTAAAAGGGCAGACACAAGTCCGCCTCCATTTAATTAATGATTTGCTTCGAATTCCTTCATGCAGTCAATAAGTGCCTGAACGCCCTCAATGGTCTGTGCATTATAGCAGCTGGCACGGAAGCCACCAACAGAACGATGTCCCTTCACACCAACCATACCCTTGCCAATAGCAAAGTCAAGGAAAGCCTTTTCAAGTTCGGCATATTCCTCATTCATCACGAAGCAAAGGTTCATCACCGAACGGTCTTCCTCAGCTACGGTACCCTTAAAGAGTTTATTACGGTCGATTTCGCTATAAAGCATTTCTGCACGCTGACATGCGCGGCGATCCATTTCTTTCACACCACCTTGAGCCTTAATCCAACGGAGGTTCTCCAATGCAGTATAAATAGGAACCACTGGAGGAGTATTAAACATGGAACCCTTATCTACATGTGTACGATAATCGAGCATGGTAGGAATCTGGCGGGGAGCCTTACCCAATGCATCTTCCTTTACAATAATAATTGTCACACCGGCCATAGAGAGATTCTTCTGTGCACCAGCATAAATTGCGTTATATTTAGAAACGTCAACAGGGCGACTGAAGATGTCGGATGACATATCAGCAATCATAGGAACGTTCACGTCATAATCCTTGCGAACTTCCGTTCCATAAATAGTATTATTGGTTGTGATGTGCAGATAATCAGCATCAGCAGGAACTGTCCAACCCTTAGGAATAAATGTGTAATTGGCATCAGCAGAAGAAGCAACTTCAACTACCTCACCAAATAGTTTCGCTTCCTTCATGGCTTTCTTTGCCCAAACACCAGTGTTCAGGTAAGCAGCCTTCTTAATGAGAAAGTTGTAAGGAATCATGCAGAATTCCAAAGAGGCTCCACCACCAAGGAAAAGCACTTTGTATCCATCAGGAACTTCCAAAAGTTCCTTCACGAGTGCCTCAGCCTCATCTACAACTGGTTGGAAATCTTTTGCACGATGGCTAATCTCTGCAAGAGAAAGGCCACTGCCATTGAAGTCTAAAATTTGCTTTGCGGTATTCTCAATCACCTCGCGAGGAAGCATTGAAGGACCTGCATTAAAGTTGTACTTCTTCATTTGTTTTTATATTTAAATTGATGACTATTTCAAAAAACGATGCGAAATTACTATTTTTCTCTAATATGGCCAAATATTTTATCACAAATTATCATTAATCTATATTTTGCGTGTCAAATTGACAACCATATATGTCATTTTGCTGTAGTTTTGCATAAAGGATTTACTTGATTTCTTCAAAAATTGTTTTCAGTCCTTTAATTTTTTCACCTTGCACATTTCGGAGGACAGATGCCAATCTTTTCTGTTTCACGGCAACATAGGAATAGCGGTCATTCACATCTATGCGCCCTATCTCATCACTTTTCAGACCACCTATTTTACAAAGAAATCCGACAACGTCTCCCTTGGATATCTTATCTTTCTTTCCTTTGCCAATATAAAGTGTTGCCATCTTGGGTAACTGAGGGTGGTCATTAAATGGTGATGGAATGAAATCCTTGACATTTCCCTCGATATAATCGGGTATTTGTTCTTCTTGATTCAAGACAAAAAAGGTTTTTCCGCTCTTGTCCCATCGGGCTGTCCGACCAACTCTATGAATGTAGCCGTCTTCTCCTAGTGGCAGATGATAATGCACGATATTCTGAATATCTGGAATATCAAGGCCACGACTGGCTAAATCAGTACACACTAACACATTTGCTGAACCATTGGAGAAACGATACAATGCATCTTCACGCTGCTTTTGTTCTAAACCACCATGAAACATGCTAATAGAAAAGCCGCATTCACGTAGAAAAGCAGCAGTACGCTCAACACTGTCACGGTAGTTCAAAAAAACGACAGTACTCTCGTCACCAAAATCCAAAAGTAATTGTTTGAGTGTCTCGAGTTTGTCCTTCGTAGGACTAATCACCTTATATAATAATACACGCTCAGAAACCTGTTCTTCTTTCACAAGATAATCGAGCCGTTGAGTCTGGCCCATACGGACAAAACGTGGAATTTCCTCGGCATCAGTAGCTGAAAGAAGAATTGTCTGTTCAGCATGTCTCAAACGACCCATCAGCAGACTCATTTCCTCACGGAAACCCATCTCCAGACATTTATCAAACTCATCAATAACCACATACTTGATAAAGAGTGGTGATACATTTTCCTTAAGCAGATGATCATTGAAACGTCCTGGAGTTGCAAACACCACTTGTGGCTGTACTTCACGCATTTTACGATGTTCATCCATTGTAGCACGTCCTCCATAAAGGGCCATTGAACGTAGTCCGGTTCCCATGTCTTTCAAAACTCTCTGCGACTGTAATGCCAGTTCCCTACCTGGTACCACAACCAACATCTGCACATGTGACAACTGAGAATCTATTTTTTGGACAAGTGGCAACAGATAGGCAAGTGTCTTACCGCTACCTGTAGGTGACAAGATAACGACGTCATCATTTTTACGAAGAATCACATTCATCGCTTCTTGTTGCATCTTGTTAAGCTCAGATATACCTAACTTATCAAGTACTTTATTTATATCCATACATTCTTCTAGTAAAAAAGAACCATTCAGAAACGTTCCCAACTATAAAATGAGATATGCCCACACCTACCCTCTCAAGTGAACAAATAGTATAAAATGGCGAGTGCGATAACCAGCAAAATGGCCAAAGGTCCTATTCCATTTCCACCGTTCAACTTGGGGGTTGGTTCATGATGAAACCGGCTTCTGTTAATGTCACTCATTGTGCTTGATCACTTTATTAATTGTTTTCTCCGCAAAAATAGTAAAAAAAACGATACAAACAAAATAAAAGAGAGTTTATTTTTCTAATGTTTGAAGACGAAAAGGTATTTCTGACTAGATGATTAAAACGCAAATATAAGAATTGAGCATAATACACACACAAAAGTTCAAAATTTGAAAGTTATCACCCCAAAAAGATTTGGAAGTTACATATATTTTATTTATCTTTGCAGAAATTTAATGCACTAATGGCTAGAAGCAAAAAACCTCTCCCCATTCTGAAGAATATAACAATCACCGACTTTGCAGCTGAGGGGAAATCACTAGTACGTTATGATGTACCGGCCCATGATGGCCAGCCAGAATCACGTGTGGTGATATTTGTTCCCTTTTGCGTACCTGGCGATGTGGTTGACTTGCAAGTGCGACACAAAAAACATAATTTTTGGGAAGCAGAAGTAGCAAGGTTCATTAAATTCAGCCCTAATCGACAAGTCCCTGTTTGCCAACATTTCGGAACCTGTGGAGGCTGTAAATGGCAGCAGCTCCCCTATTCGGAGCAACTGAAAATGAAGCAGGCTCAAGTGATGGATCAACTGCGTCGAATCGGGAAAATCGAATTACCTGAATGTAGTCCAATTCTTGGCTCAAAGAAAACACAGGAATACAGAAACAAACTTGATTTTGGCTGTGCCAACAAAAGGTATCTCACACGCGAAGAAATCCTAAGTTTACCCAAGGAAGAAGGTGAAAGCCTGAAAGACAGGCCAGCTGTCGGATTCCATATCACAGGAGCCTTCGACAAAGTTCTTCCTATTGAAAAATGTTGGCTGATGGACGACCTGCACAATCAGATACGCAACAGCGCACGTGATTATGCCATGGAAAACGGATTGTCCTTTTTCGATCTTCGTGCCCAAACAGGTTTACTCCGTGACATCATCATCCGCTGTTCCAACACTGGCGAATGGATGGTTATTGTGCAAGTGAAGAAACAGGAAGATGATGATCAAGTGAAGCTAGAGGGACTTCTTCAATTCCTCTCTGATAAATTTCCGCAGATCAGTTCATTACTGTGGGTTGACAACCAAAAGTGTAACGACACGTTCGGTGATTTGCCAATCCATGTATTCAAGGGCAACGACCATATTTTCCTTGAGATGGAAGGACTGAAATTCAAGGTGGGGCCGAAGAGTTTCTATCAGACGAACACCGACCAGGCCTATGAACTGTATAAAGTAGCAAGGAGTTTTGCGTTTAGACCCCAACCGACCTCTCCTATAGGGGAAAAGCAATTACCATCTGCCTGTCAAAATGTACCTACTCCCCTCCACTTAGGGAGCAGTCAAGAGGAGGGTCTTCCCCTCGTTTATGACCTCTATACTGGCACGGGGACCATCGCCAATTTTGTAGCACGACGAGCTCGCAAGGTTATCGGTATAGAATACGTTCCTGAAGCCATTGAAGACGCAAAAGTAAACTCCCATATCAACGGCATTGAAAACACGCTGTTCTTTGCCGGCGACATGAAGGATATACTCAACGAAGATTTTATCAACGAACACGGACGTCCCGACGTAATTATCACTGATCCTCCACGTGCTGGCATGCATCCCGATGTGGTGGATGTGATTCTCAAGGCAGAACCTCAGCGCATCGTTTATGTGAGTTGCAATCCAGCTACACAGGCTCGTGACCTGCAACTACTAGACACTAAATATCGGGTAATGGCCATTCAACCCGTTGACATGTTCCCACATACCCCTCATGTTGAGAATGTGGTCCTCTTGACAAAGAAATAAAAATACAATTCTAACTAAGTATTATCATTCTACTAACCAATAAACGACAGATTATGAAAAGAACAATCATCCTGGCTCTCTTCGCGATGAGCCTCGCATTGAATGCCAATGCCCAAGACAAAGAAAAGAAGACTGTTGAAGTCCCTCAGTGGATCAATAACATTAAGTTGAGCGGTTACGGCATGCTTCAGTATCAAGGTGAGGATAAGGAAGGTGCTCATTCCAACTCCTTCAAGCTGCGTCTGGCTCGTTTCATTCTTGACGGCAAGATTGGCGACTTCGACTGGCGTGCCCAGATTCAGGGAACGAATGCCAAGGGTCCTGCTGAGCCCACTGTGCAGTTAGTCGATCTCTATGCAGAATGGAGGAAATTCCCTGAATTCAAGGTTCGTGTAGGACAGTTTAAGCGCGCCTTCACTTTTGAGAATCCCACCCACCCCATTACGCAGGGATGGAGAGGATACGCAGATGTCATCAACCGTCTGTCGGGCTTCGGCGACCGCGCTGGTGAGAAGTCCAGTGGTGGACGTGATATCGGTATTCAGTTGTCTGGTGACATCCTGCCAAATGCCAATGGCCGAAAACTATTCCACTATCAGGTAGGCCTATATAACGGTGAGGGTGTCAATCGTGCTGATAAGAACAACCAGAAAGACATTATCGGCGGCATCTGGGTGATGCCCATCCAGGGGGTGCGCATTGGTGCCTTCGGATGGCACGGTAGTCATGGCGGTATGGTTACTGCAGAGGGCGACAACGAGAATGTCCCTCTGAACCGCTACTGTCTCTCTGCCGAGTATGACAAGGATCAATATACCTTCCGTGCGGAATATATCCATTCACAAGGCTGGGGAACTGGCGTTGTCGGCAATAATGTTATCAACTACGACTTAGGCGACAAGGCTGACGGCTGGTATGTGTTCGGCATCGTTCCCATCATCAAGTCTAAGCTCCACGCCAAAGCCCGCTACCAGACCTATCGTGTGTCTAAGGCATGGGACAGTTCAGTTAATCAGATTGAGTGCGGTCTCAATTATTTCTTCACCAAGAACTTGGAACTCCATTTGGAGTATTCTCACGTCAACGACCGCAATCTCGTAGCTGGTAAGCACAACTACAACTCTGTGGATATGGAATTTGACTTCCGCTTTTAAAAAGATACTGTTAAACCATAAACTATTTAATACACATTACCATGATTCCAACTGTATTTTGGCTCGTTCCCATCGCTTCGGTGTGCGCATTGGGAATGGCATGGTTCTTCTTCCGTCAGATGATGAAGGAGAGCGAGGGAACACCGCGAATGATTGAGATTGCCGAGTATGTACGCAAGGGTGCCATGGCTTACCTGAAGCAGCAGTATAAGGTGGTGCTCATAGTATTCATCGTGCTTGCTATTATCTTTGCTTTTATGGCTTACGTGCTTCATGCGCAGAATGAATGGGTTCCATTTGCTTTCCTCACTGGAGGTTTCTTCTCTGGCTTAGCTGGTTTCTTCGGCATGAAGACCGCGACTTATGCTTCTGCACGTACAGCTAACGCAGCCCGCGACTCACTCGACAAGGGTCTGAAAGTGGCCTTCCGTTCTGGCGCAGTGATGGGTTTGGTCGTAGTAGGCCTTGGCTTGCTTGACATTGCCATCTGGTTCCTGATTCTTAATCATTTCTATCATGGTGATGAAATGGCACTGATTACCATCACCACCACGATGCTGACCTTCGGTATGGGTGCATCAACGCAGGCACTGTTTGCCCGTGTCGGTGGCGGTATCTATACAAAGGCTGCCGACGTAGGTGCTGACATCGTTGGTAAGGTGGAAGCAGACATTCCTGAGGATGATCCCCGCAATCCTGCTACGATTGCCGATAACGTGGGTGACAATGTAGGTGACGTGGCCGGTATGGGTGCCGACCTCTACGAAAGCTATTGCGGCAGTATTCTTTCTACGGCTGCCCTTGGTGCCACGGCTTTTGCCATGAATGGTGACATGCAGCTCAGGGCCGTGATTGCCCCGATGATTATCGCTGCTGTGGGTGTGTTCCTCTCGCTGATTGGTATTTTCCTTGTTCGCACAAAGGAAGGCGCTACAATGAAGGATCTGCTCCATTCACTCGGTTTGGGAACAAACGTAAGCGCCATTCTCATCGCCATTGCTTCGTTTGCCATTCTCTATCTCTTGGGAATTGAAAACTGGCTCGGCTTGTCGTTCTCTGTGATTACAGGTCTTGCTGCCGGTGTGATTATCGGACAGGCAACCGAATACTATACTTCCCACAGCTATAAGCCCACTAAGGAAATCTCGAAAGCTGGTCTCACGGGTTCTGCTACCGTTATCATCAAAGGTATCGGAACAGGTATGATTTCCACCTGTATTCCTGTGCTCACTATCAGCGTGGCCATCATGCTGAGTTATCTTTGCGCCAATGGCTTCGACCTCTCGATGTCATCAGCAAGTCTCTCTCATGGCCTTTATGGTATTGGTATTGCTGCCGTGGGCATGCTTTCTACTCTCGGTATCACATTGGCAACTGACGCCTACGGACCTATTGCCGACAATGCTGGTGGTAATGCGGAGATGAGTGAACTGGGCGAAGAGATTCGTCACCGCACAGATGCTCTCGATGCACTTGGAAACACCACAGCTGCTACAGGTAAAGGCTTTGCCATCGGTTCTGCCGCTCTTACCGCATTAGCACTTCTGGCTTCTTATATCGAAGAGATTAAGATTGCCATGACTCGTGCAGGAGAAACGCTGACCAACCTGGCAGGTCAGACTATCGATGCTTCTCAGGCAACTATTCCTGATTTCATGAACTTCTTCCAGGTGAACCTGATGAACCCGAAGGTGCTTGTAGGTGCTTTTGTGGGTGCCATGGCTGCCTTCTTGTTCTCTGGAATCACGATGGGTGCTGTAGGTCGTGCTGCAGGTGACATGGTAGAAGAGGTTCGTCGTCAGTTCCGTGAGATCAAGGGTATTCTTGAAGGAAAGGGAACGCCCGATTACAGCCGTTGCGTGGAGATTTCCACCCGTTCGGCTCAGCGCGAAATGATCTTCCCGTCACTCATGGCCATCATCATCCCGATTTTGGTAGGTTGTATCTTGGGCGTGGCTGGTGTGCTCGGATTGCTCGTCGGCGGTTTGGCAGCAGGTTTCACATTGGCTGTCTTCATGGCTAATGCCGGTGGTGCTTGGGACAATGCCAAGAAGAATGTGGAAGAAGGCAACTTCGGCGGTAAGGGTTCGTTTGCCCATAAGGCCACCATCGTGGGTGACACCGTAGGAGATCCCTTCAAGGACACCTCAGGTCCCTCACTTAACATTCTCATCAAACTGATGTCAATGGTGAGCATCGTTATGGCCGGTCTGACAGTAGTCTTTATGTAGTAATTTTAAAAATTTGGTTGCAAAGTTTGTAAATTCCAATTAGAATTTATAACTTTGCAACCAAACTTAATAACTATTACGAGATGAATTCTGAAACAAATACATCAAGCCACCACCATCATCATCACCATCACCACATAGATGATGCATCAAAATTTAAAAATCACACTTTAACTTTGGCTAAAAGGCGCAAGATGATTGCCCGTGCTATCTATACTCTTTTATGTATATCAGCAGTCATCGTGGTTGTCTTGTGTATTCTTTCTATTTTCGTAGAATATTAGACTTCATTTCGTCACACGGAACCAGTCCACATCGACCCATCCGCGAACTTTCTTGCCAGCTGTTTCAGCAGCCATAATGCCAATTTTGGCTCCTATCCATTTCCCCTGACGCATCGTAAACTTATCGCCAACCGTCTGGAATTTCTTGCCATCCTTTGACCATGCGAACTGAACGGAAGCCTCATGCTTGTTGTTTCCTTCAGCATTTTTTCCACCAATATAGCTGACGTGAAGCTGGAGATAGGCATCGCAATGGTATGCAGGCTGATACGTTACAAGGTCTTTCTGAGTGGCTTTCAAAGTTGCCAGCACCTTCACTTCTTCTGGCTTACCTTTATCAGCATCCTTACAGGTAATCTGCTGCAATTGGAATTCATCCCCGACGCGTCTCAGCACCAGAGCCTGGTAATCCATTCCCATCACAATTAAACCGCCATACTGATTCTCTTCCTTAGCAGAAAGACGCAGCTTCGTCGTAGCCGTAAAGTTGTCAGCAGGCGTCTTTTGCAAAAGCAGGTTCCCTGCTTCCCACATATTCTTAAAGTCGGCGCTCTGTTTATGGCAGAACACACGCATATATCCATAAGGTGAAGGCATTCCGAACGTCTGCTGATAGTTAGCATGCCACTGCCATTGCTTTCCAAGGACCGTAGTGTTGAACTCGTCGCTTTCAACGGGGTTCTGAATTGGATAAGTCTTGCCCACATTGGGTTTCTTATGTTTCATCACAGGCTGTCCGCAATAGTTGCCTCCCTCAGGAGAACGGGTAGCCTTCTCTCCCATAACAGGCCAGTTGTCTTTCCACGTTACAGGCTCCAGCCATACCACACGCCCATAGGCTTCCTTGTCCTGGAAATGCAGGAACCAGTCTTCACCACTCTTCAGATGAATCCATCCGCCCTGATGAGGACCATTGACATCAGTTTTACCTATAGCCAGCACGCGCTTGCTCTCATAAGGGCCGTAAGGACTCTTGGAACGCATGGCCAACTGATGCCCTACAGGCACTCCCCCGGCAGGACACATGATCCAATACCATCCGTCACGCTTATAAAACTTAGGACCTTCTGCCGTGCGGTCTTCCGTACCATTACCGTCAAAGACGATGACAGGATCACCTATCTGTTTCATGCCGTCTGCCGACATTTCCCGAACCGTCAAAACGGAATTAAACTGACAGCGGGAATTTGCCCATCCATTCACCAGGTAGCATTTCCCGTCCTCATCCCAAAGCGGCGTTGTATCAATCATTCCCTTGCCAGGGATGATGCATTCGGGCGTGGTCCATTCACCCTCAGGGTCTTTTGCCGTAGTCACGAAAACGCCAAGGTCAGGGTCTCCCCAATATATATAATAGGTACTATTAAACTGATTATAACGGATGCTCGGAGCCCACACGCCATTACCATGCTGCGGTTGATTATAGCGCTCCAGCGGAGGAAGGGCTTTCACGGCATAGTTCACAATCTCCCAGTTCACCAAATCCTTTGAATGAAGGATAGGAAGACCGGGAATGCAGTTGAACGAAGAAGCCGTCAGATAGAAGTCCTCTCCCGAAGCACCGACGCAGACGTCAGGATCACTATAGTCAGCATTAATCACGGGATTGGTGTAGGTGCCGTCACCATTGTCGGGGCACCACACTTGAGATTTGTATTGCGCCTGTATCATCAACGGGAACAATAGTAGAATAGTAGCTAAGTAATTTTTCATATAAATTAAAGTGTTTGTATAAAATTATTTCCTAAATCATTGATTTTCAGCCTATAGTTCACGTCATGAATGATTCTCATCATTCGCTTGGGAGCCAGCGGTGGAGGAGTCAGCGTCAAGGCCACATGCCCCATCGTCCGCCTCATATTAGTCTCCACACAAGGATGCAAGAGGAAGCCATTCCCGTCTTCGCGTGTCACAATCATCATATCAACTCCGAAGGGACCAGCGAAGTGTCCCTCAAACTGCCGGGGTGCAAACTTGATGATGCGGTCTCTCATTTCTTCCAAGAGCCATTTGGGCAAGTAGCGGGAAAGCATCTCCAGCTTCTCATCATTCGAAGCGAGCAGACTGCCAGTATAGGCTCCATTCTGCGTGACGAAGAGCGAGAAACCTTCAAAACGGATAGTGCCGTCCTTTTCAGCATAAAACTCCATGCCGAAATCTTTCACCTTATTGTAATAAGGCTCCACCATCACTCCGTCTTGCTTTTTCATGGTGCGGTGAACCCAGTTTTTCGTCACCTCGTTCATTGCCCCGTTCACATATCTGATGCCTCTGCCGCTGCTACTCCAGGGAGCCTTGATAACCACATTCTTCCACGCTTCCAGCACTTTCCGTCCGGATTCCAGTGTCGTGATATAGGCACTCTCGCCACAGGTATAGTCCTCCAGACCCATCCGCAACACCTGCAGATCATTGACGGTCTTCCTCCGGTTCGACAGATGGCGGATATCTATCAGCGCCCCTTCATCAGGCAGACAGCTTTTCTCAACGCCTGCCTCTTCCAGTTCCGTCACAATCGTCAGATCCCATCCCCAGGGCAGAACTTCATCGAATGAAAAGCCCTTGAGTTCATCCTTTGCCAGGAAGAGCACATCAGCGGTTTTCAGTCCTGAATGCCTCGCTGCTTTCACGGAATAGGGAACATCATCCACTAGCACGACATCGCCATCCTCCGCCCACAAAGCGGGTATCCAGCCAAGGTTCATACGCAGTTCCTGGGCTGCATGCGGCATGGTCTGATGGCGTCTGTTATAAGCCAAAGCAATATCATGCTCAGGATTAAACACATGTAGTTTCATAATGCAAAAATAGCATATTTCTTTTATATACCGAACACACTTTGCAAAAATAACAAAAAATAATAAGATTTTGCCAACTACACTTTGCAATTTAAGAAATTATTGTTATCTTTGCATGCGTTTATAAAACAAACAAAAAAATGATGGAAGCTTTCTTTCGCACGCATGCCTATCTGGTAGAACATACGAATGCTCCTGTGCGTCGTCTCTTGATGGACGAAATCGACTGGAATGACCGTATGATAGGTATTAAGGGCACACGTGGCGTGGGAAAGACCACTTTCCTTCTTCAGTACGCAAAGGAGAACTTCGACATATACGACCGTAAGTGCCTGTATGTCAATATGAACAACTTTTATTTCCAGGGACGTGGCATTGCCGATTTCGCCGGTGAGTTCTACAAGCACGGCGGAAAAGTTCTTCTGGTTGACCAGATTTTCAAGGAGACCGACTGGAGCTGCCAGCTGCGCAAATGCCATGACCTCTACCCTGACCTTAAGATTGTTTTCACGGGTTCCAGCGTGATGCGGCTTAAGGAAGAGAATCCCGAGCTCAACAGCATTGTGAAAAGCTATAACCTCAGAGGCTTCTCATTCCGCGAATTCATCAACCTGCAGACAGGTAATCAATTCAAGCCCTACACCCTTGATGAGATTCTGCGCAACCACGAGCACATCGTGCGCCAGATTCTCCCCTATGTGTCGCCTGCCAAGTATTTCCAGGGCTATCTCCACCACGGTTTCTACCCCTTCTTCCTCGAGCATCGTAACTATTCGGAGAATCTGCTGAAGACCATGAACATGATGACCGAGGTGGACATTCTGCTCATCAAGCAGATAGAACTGAAATACCTCACAAAGATCAAGAAACTGTTCTATCAGCTGGCCGTCGAGGGCCCCAAGGCTCCCAACATCTCACAACTGGCACACGACATCGAGACTAGCCGTGCTACGGTGATGAACTATATCAAATACCTCACCGACGCCCGCCTTCTCAACATGATCTATCCCTGCGGACAGGAGTTCCCCAAAAAGCCTTCAAAGGTGATGCTGCACAATTCAAACCTGATGTATGCCATCTACCCCATTGAAATCAAGAGGCAGGATGTGATGGAGACCTTCTTCGTGAATTCCCTGTGGAAAGACCATAAGGTGAACCAGGGCAACAAGGACAGCTACTATATTGTGGACGACAACATGCGTTTCCGCATCTGTGATGCCTACACGAAAAATAAGATCCGGATGAATTCCGACACTATCTACGCCCGCTATAATTCAGAAATTGGCAAGGACAACCAGATTCCGCTCTGGCTCTTGGGATTCTTGTATTGAAATTGAGAAAATGAGAAATTGAGGTAACTAAAAACTCACTTACTCACGGACTTAACATAAAGTTTAACATTATATACATTAACATTATTAAAACAATGGCAAAAGAAAAAAAGTTTATCACTTGTGATGGTAATGA
>CACZVX010000043.1 GCA_902784755.1 uncultured Prevotellaceae bacterium | reverse complement strand
AGAATATTCCCGTAGAACGTCTGCAGAAAATCAATGACATTCTTGGTGAACAGTTTTCTGTTAAACCTATAGACAATGAGGCATATAATGCTTTGATGTCCTGTAATGTTCAGCTGTACTACGATAAGCCTGTTACTGAAAACGGTTTACCGCGCGAGATTGAAGGATTGTTACAAGATTTTAGTGGTTATTGGACCTACGAACAAGTAGGTGGCACTCCCTTTTTTTTCAGAAAAGATATTGCCCGCGACAGGATTCTTAACATCAACAAATTGAAGGTTTTTGAAGATCGCAACCTTATTGAAAAGAGCAAAGACACTTCCCTTTTACTTGATTTCTTCAATAGCAGGAGGAACCTCATCCTCTCTGTGTACAAAGTCATGCTTGAGGCAGAGTCGGATAAAAAAGTATATAAAGAAAAACTTTCTGTTTACCGCAAATTGCTTATGCCTTAACAAAACTCGACACCTGGGCAATGGTGAAGGTGTGGCAGAAACTGAAAGAAATGGCGGAATAATTTGAATTTTTCGAGAGAAGTGACTATATTATAAGTATAAACCCAAAACAACGAAAATATGGAAACAACAAATCATTTTAAGTCTGACATTGTAGAAATTGCCAACAAGATTGAAGGATTGAGAAATAAACCTAGACATCATTCACCGTATAATGTGTTTACTGCATGGGGAATGAGTGAAAACGATCATACAAAGTTATTACTGGCATTACTTCGTTACCAAGACTCGACTGGACGCTACCCTCTGCTGAATAGTTTCTTGAACAGATTCACAAAAGGGCGCGACAAAATGATTCACTATCAGACCCCTTCGGATGTTCTCATTCGCTTCAATCCACGATATGACAAGGATGATAAACACAGTTTCATTGACGGACTCATCATGTTTTCCGTACAAGGAAAGCGAATAGCCATCATCATGGAGAACAAGATTTTTGACGCTCCCGACCAGAAGGACCAAATACGCCGCTATATAACCCACATGACAACTGAAGAGCATATTGCATTAGAAAATGTATGGGTGTTATATATTACAGGAACAGGTGCTAAGGAAATTGACGAATGTAGCTATCATCCAAATAACGAGGACGAAACAACTGACATTGGTCGACGTTTTGTCACTCTTTCTTTTTGCAGTGATATCATAGAATGGCTGAAGCAGGATGTCCTTGAACGTCGCATTTACCCGGAGTCATTGACAAGTATCGTTCGTGCATACGTTGAGTCTCTAGAGAAGGATATCTTTTGCGAAGACAAAACAGATGCGTGGCGAAAAGAAATGCTGTGCAATATTTTAATAGGCTCAGAACATATCAATATGGATAAGATGACCGACCGCGATTTCGATAGTCTCTATTCTTTCCGCGATTCTGTTCAAGAGGTACGCAAAGAAATGGCTAAAGCTAATACAGATGAAAAAGATATTCGTGCTGTTGATAATCTGTATGGAGTAATAAGGAACATTATCTATGATATTGAGCAACAGGTCTTCGGCGAATTTGAAAAACTCAGTACTGATATCCTGAACGGCTGGTGGAAGAGAGAACTGAAGAAACTTAAAAATGCTAAATGGATGGCCAAACATCGTGGCCTGCATAGTGATAAAGGCTTTGTTCAGATAGGTCTTTCCACAGAATGGGGTACGGCTCATTTGGAATGGATTCCCATCAGTACAAAAAGAATGTGCTTCGGAAATGATTATCAATTGGAATTGCATGTTGAAAACGACAAGGCTCTTGCTGACAAATGGCGCGAGGAACTGAATAGCAATGCCATTTTGCTGCCGGCACATAACCGCGAAAAAGTAATAGCTGGCACCAGCAGGTTACTTCGCTATAAGTATCAAACTTCAAAACCAATTGCGAAGATGAGCAAAAAGGAATTGACAGAATTCCTAACTGGAGTTTATACCAAAGAATTGAATTATTGCTGCAGAATGCTTGTTGAGCATTTCCATAATTACAATTGATTATTATTTTGAGGTCACTTCTGGGGATACACCATTTCTGCTAAGCAGCATGACTTCTGCAGTATAGAAACCAATTTGGAGGATTGATTGAATTTTCTGTGGGTAGTATCTTCTACAAAGCCGAAGAACCAGGCTGCGGAGTCTAACTGAAAAACGATGCCGAAGGCAAGCAAAGATAATGAAAAAGGCTGAATTGGAAAAAGTCATCGTCAGGTCGTTCCCCATTTACGAACTGTTGCAGATTCGCATCGAGGGACATCGGTATCCTCGCCGGCGAATCTGTCAGCAGCGGTTAGGTTTCTTCGACACGAAGGAACATGCCGAGGATGCCATGCTTTCGACTATCGAGTTTCAAAAGCGGGTATGTCAGGAAAGGAGGAAGAATTATTATGAGGACTGTTTCGGGTTCTTTCTGCTTGAGCAGTTTGTACATAATAGGGAAAGCTCATTCTATAGGAACGAACGGCCTCAGAAATGTTTCTCTTTTAACGCAGATGGGGAACTCAATGACTTTGTCGCATTGGATGAGATGGGATTGTATCGTGGTCGCAAGAAAGAGGATATCCGCTTCAAAGTGGGCGACATTGTGGAGACCATTGACGGGAACTATTCTGACCTGGGCATCGTGGGTGCCCTGCCGCTCACTACAGACACTTACCACCAAATGGAAGAGGATCCCGAAGAGTGTGAGCATCCAACCCATTTCCTCGATGAGAGTGACGACTGCTATCTGGTTTACACCCTTGGCGAAGTCGGTTCACACTTCCATCCCGTCTGCTATAAAGTATTCCTGCCAACCCATCCTGTTCCCGAGAAAATAGCTGCTCGACTAAGGGGCAATTTGGAAGAAATGAAAGGCGATAATTAAAAAAGTTGGCTATTCTATTGAATTTTGTTTGAAATGTTACTATTTATATGTAGTATTCAAAAAACAAAATGATTATGTCAACTAAAAACACCAATTCAAAAAAGAAGGAGAATAAGACATTGCTTCAGGCAATTGAGCATGTTGTAGAACTGTCATCGGATTCAAAACTGAGTAGGGATTTCCTGCACAATGCAAAGTCGGATATCAGTTTCTTAGCAAAAAGCTATGGTATAACAGAGATGCAGGCAATACTGTTTTGCATATGTATGGAGAAAGGCCCCAATCGTGTTGACTATGATGATATTGCTCATCATTTGGATATCAGCAAGATAAGAGTACTCAGTTATGCCAACGACATCGATGCCTTGGTGCGCCGCCGTCTGCTACGCTATCGTAATGCAAAGGATGAGGACGATTTCGACATTCCTACTGCTGTCATCCGCTGTCTGAAGCACAATGAGGTGTATCAGCTACCACAACGCAAGGGGCTCGATTGTGCCTCGATGTTTGAACTGCTCAATCTGTGGTTTGACGACCTGGATGATGATGCCATCTCGCCTCATGAGCTGTGCGAAGAACTGCAATCGCTCTTCAAGGACAATCCGCAAGTGAGTTTCGTTCAGCACCTGAAAGATTATTGCCTGAGTTCAAATGATCAGATGATGGTGACACTCTTCTGCCATCGATTGGTTAACAAGGACGATGATGATATTCGCTTTGGTGATATTGAAGGCCTGTTTGGCACAATGGGCGACTTTAACAGAGCGAAAGGCGAGCTTCGAATCGGTGAGCACAAACTGCAAAGAAAGAAAATCATTGAGCATCGGTGTGTGGATGGCCTTGCCGATGTGACTAAGTACAAACTGACAGAGAGTGCCAAACGGACGTTGTTGGCTGAGTTGAAACTCAATGAGGCAGAAGAGAAACTGGCAGATATGATGGATTCTTCAAAATTGATAAATAAACAATTGTTTTTTTCCAAGGACATTCAGCAACAGATAGAGGAACTGGATAGCTTCCTTCAGGCAGAGAACTACCAAAAGATTCAGGAACGCATGAAAGAAAAAGGCTTCCGAAATGGCTTCGCTTGCTTGTTTTATGGCTCGCCAGGTACAGGAAAGACAGAAACTGTCTATCAGTTGGCTCGAAAGACAGGGCGCAACATCATGGTTGTTGATGTGCCACAGTTGAAGAGCATGTGGGTCGGTCAGAGCGAGAAAAACGTAAAAGCTCTCTTCGATCGCTATCGTGAACAAGTAAAGCGCTCCAAGTTGACTCCCATTCTGCTTTTCAACGAGGCAGATGCCATCATTGGCAAACGTAAAAACGGAGCAGAGAATGCCGTAGATAAGATGGAGAACTCGCTACAGAATATCATCCTGCAGGAGATGGAACAGTTGGATGGTATTATGATCGCTACCACCAATCTGCAACAGAACCTGGACAAAGCCTTTGAGCGGCGTTTCCTCTATAAGATAAGGTTTGAGAAACCGGATGCCGAGACACGAGCCCATATTTGGCAAAGCATGATCCCAGAACTGGACGACAGCGTCGCCCATTCATTGGCCACAAAATACGACTTCAGTGGTGGACAGATAGAAAACATTGCGCGACATTATACCATCGACAGTATACTGCATGGTGATCAGGCAAATAAAACGGAGTACTTGTATTATCACTGTGACAATGAAAGACTGAATGATAAAGGCCCTCGGAAAGTGGGATTCTGAAAAGACTCAATTGGACTGAAATATATGCAGAGTAATACATTATTTATTCAAGAAAAAATGTATATTTGCAAAGGAAAATATAGTTTAAAACAAAAGGATCAGTCGTGGAATTAAAAATACTGTCGATATTTGAATCTTTTTATAATGTTTACTATATTGGAGCATGTCGAGGCATACGGCCCGGCGATGTGAGGGACTTCAAGGAGTCTTGTTCTGAATATTAATAAACTTAGGGAATTCTCCTCTAACGTGATTCTTCTTATAAACATACACTCAATAAGTAATTGGATAATATTATATTTTTGATGCCTTATGAACCTAAAAGAAAAAGCAAGAGCCAAAGTAAAAGAATTAGATCAGAGAATGGCTGAACTGAACGCCATGTACGAAAAAGAGACAGATCCTGAGAAAGAGAGAATACTGAGAAAAGAAATACTCTCCATTGCTGCCAAAACCAATATGTACTTGAGGATGGCGGGTGCCGATGAGCAGGAAATGTACGCTGATTAGTAGCCGAAAGCTTTATTGAAAGCCCTACGCCAACATCTTCATCGCTTATCTATGAGAATTTGATGTACCAATTTGCCAGAAAAACGGAACCGAGTATTGATAACGATGGCAAAGATTTATGGCTATTTAAGAATTTCTAAAATGAAAAAGATACTTATTTTATTATTGCTGGTTTGCAGTCTGCAAATACAGGCTCAGAACATCAGTTATGTGAAGACATCCTCGTCATGGTATATTATCTATGATAGCAGTGGAAAGAAAACCGGATCCGTGAGCGCATCTTTAGGAGAACTGGTGGGTTATGGCTCTGAGTTCCTGGTTTTACGAAAGGACTCATGGTATATCTTGTATGATGGTGAAGGGCGACGGATAAGAGGACTGAGTCGGAGTTCTATCGGTGAGGTTATAGCGGTCACCGGCAACACCTTCATCTCTCGTCTCGGTTCGTGGATCTATGTGTGGAACAAAGAGGGAAAGAAACTGAGTGTACATAACGCCAAGTGAATAAAAACATTTTACCTCATTAGTTATCTCCTATTTACGAAATGGGAAAGAACTTGATAATCTCTGCAGATGTACTGAAGATGCATATCCAGATGCTTTAGTAAGCTGGAGATACCCTCTATGATACTAAAAGTGCCTTCCATAAGACTAATGACGTCCTCTTGAAAACGTTGCCATTTGAGAGGCGAATGATGGGGTGTGGGCTGATAGCTTACTAATTGTAAGCATGCTATGATATGGGTATATTGAGTTTAAAAGGGGAGGAAGGAGGATTAGACAAAGGCTCTGTTTGACGAGCGGTATAGTTATGTAATGGTGCGTCAGGCGATTTGTTATAATAAGGCGGGTAAGCAGATTTATGATTCGGGCGAAGACACCTCAGCCGGCTAGTCTCCCGTGAATGCCAGCGATCCCGTGGGTATTTTAGGAGAATATCTCGATAACCTTCGTCGAAAGCCTTAATAAAAAACACTCAACATCTCACCAAATCGTCTGGAACCCCTGTGTTTATCGGTAAAGAGGACGGTGAGGTGTTTCGTCAACATCTCACCAACATCTCACCCACATCTCATTTTGTTTTAACGATGACGATAGTAAGGGTTTAAGCGCCTTCGGCTGTTTAAAGGTCACTCTCGAGAGAGCGTGAGAACGTGAGGACGAGGGGACGAGATTACCCTCTAATCTGCTTTTAGGGCTCAGAACAATGACTTCCCTTCGGTCAGTGACACATTTTTTATGTTCACTAAGGTACGTTCACAAAACTATCCACAGGTTTTTCAGTGAATTTTGTTTAATCGAGTAGTCAACAGCTCAAATGCTGTCTCCGTGTCTCTGTGTACAAATAAAAGGTTAAAGGGTTTAAGCGTTGCGTTGCGACTGTTTAAGCGCTTCGCTGTTTAAGGGCGATGACTATGACGTTTTGAGCCCCTTGATAAGGGGCGGCTCTAAAGCAGGGTTTTATTAAACAGAACACAAAGACACGAAGTTTTTACTATGACGATGACTATGACAATGACGTTGATAAGGGTTTAAGCGCCCTTTGGGCTGTTTAAGCACTGCTTCCCAGCTATTTAATTTCTTTCTAAAACAACAATGTGAGGTGATGGTGAGGTGTTGATGAGGTGTTTTGCAAACACCTCACCCGCTGGAACTCCTTTAAACACAGGGAGGCCAGACGATTTGGTGAGGTGTTGAGTGTTTTTGTTTTTGTCTTACCCTGGAAAAAGTTGACTCATAAGAAGTCAATAAAATGGTAAAGTATCAAACAGAAAAACAAAGACTTTATTACGACAAAGTGATATCGCTTTATCGTGACAAGCACATGGGAAGAACGCGTATTGAGAAAATTATTCCCGTATCAAGTTGGACAATTTCAGAATGGATTCGTAACTTTGTAGCCGAAAACCCAAGTTACAAGAGTCAGCGTATGAAACAGGCTGAAGAAAGAAGGAAGAAGAAGGCAGTCCTGGAGTCTGTTGATTCTCCCGTGCCCAGTGACATGGATTCACTGAAGGCAGAAGTGGCTCGTCTGCGTAAAGCTCTTAAGGATGAATCCATTCGTGCCGACCTCTACAATGAGATTATCAACGTTGCAGAGGAACAGTTCAAGATTCCCATCCGAAAAAAAGCTGGCACCAAGCAGTGACGAACCTGCATGCGCTGGACCCTCTGAAATACACGATAGAGGGCCAGTGCAGGCTGCTTGGTGTATCGAAGCAGGCTTATTTCAAGAGAGACGAGGATGTCCTGATGAGAAAGCTGGCCCAGGAGGAGTTTTCGCTGGACTACATCCTGGAGATTCGCAAGAAGGATCCGGGTCTTGGTGGCGAGAAACTGTGGAAAATGTACAAGCGCGACTTGACAGGCAGCAAGCCGATGGGACGTGACCGCTTTGAGGCACTTATAGACAGATATGGCCTGAAGGTCAGGAAACGGGTACGCAAGCCTCGCACGACAGATTCCACACACGGACTTCCTGTATATCCGAATCTCATCAAGGATTTCATTCCTACGGCTCCCAACCGTCTGTGGGTGAGCGATATTACCTATATAGTAATATGGCTGGATGCCACCCACTATTGCTTCTGCTATCTGTCCCTGATACTGGATGCGTATACGGAGGAGATAGTCGGCTGGAGCGTAGGACCGACCCTTGATACAGAATATCCGCTGCGCGCCCTCGAGATGGCTTTGGGGCGTATCAAGGATATCCCCAAAGAGCAACAGGTACTGATACATCATTCTGACCGAGGCGTGCAGTATGCCAGCAAGCGCTATGTGGAGCTGCTGACGCAGCACGGCATCCGCATCAGTATGACCGAGGACGGTAATCCAAAGGAAAACCCACAGGCCGAGCGCATCAACAACACGATGAAGAACGAACTGTTCAAGGACAAGCGTTTCACGGCACTCGACGAGGTAATTGCAGCAGTTGCCGTAGCCGTCAGGTTCTACAACGAGGAGCGCATGCACATGAGTATCGACATGCTGACACCAAGGGAAGCGGCCAATTGTACGGGCGAACTGAAGAAGCATTGGAGAAGTCTCAGACAGGAGCATATCAAGGCTAACCAAGCAGCGATACAGGCAGAAAAAGCAACGGTACCAATGCCGCACTCTGCTGCTGTTACACATACCCAGAGTGTTTAACAACAGGGAAAAGGAAATATATCATTAACAACTTAAAGCGTAACAATATGAAGAAAAGAAATTATGAGCTGCTTAAGCAGCAATTGGAGTTGATCAATGAGATTGAGGGCATCTATGCACCGGCATAGGCAAGGGGTGAGAAACCGGAGATTGACGGCAAGACCTACGAGGAAGCCGTCTTAGATCAGGCCGGTATCCTTATCATTTCACTGGAGGAAGTATTAAAAGATGAAGAAGACCATCTGGTGGATTAGCAACCACATCAGACAATTACAGGGTGTGCAAGAAAAGAAAATCCATTCTTTCTCGCATAATCCCTGGAAATTGTTTACTTTTGAACACTGTCAACTAAGAATAGGGTTAATGACTATGCCGTCAACCCATGACAGGGTTAAAAGGTAAGAGTCAACATGAAAAAGTTTTAACGTTTAACCGAGTCAACCTATCTAAGGGTTAAGCAACACTGGTAGTCAACCTAAATCAGGGAACTACAGAAAATCTTGTTAATCCTGATTTTAGGAACCGTTTTGTAAGAATGACGTGGAGACCTTGTAAGAATGGCGCAGAAGCGATGTCTCCACGGCATTCTTACAAGGCTTCCACGCCATTTAGACAAAGAGAGTACGGACATTGGATTTGCTTCAGGCAAAGGGACTCAGGAAGTGGATTTTAAAGATGAAAATGATAATAAACATCTGTTTCCGAAAAAAGTGCCACTTTTCGTGAGTGATTAAGCCCTAATTACTTCCCAAAATTGACAAAAATGAAGAGTAATTAGGGCCTAATTACTCCAGTGGATAAAAAAAGTGTTTGTATGAAGATGATTTGGAAGTAAATTGTGTCTTATTTGAATGAAAAAAAACAGGCAATTACGCGCGGTAACTGCCTGTTTGAATGATGGTCCTTTCCTCTTACTTCTTCGGAACAGTACACTCGTTAACCAGATAGGCGATACTCATGTAGGGCACACCGGAATTGGTCTGAAGGCCTATCTCACAAGTACGACTGTTGGAATAACCGTATTCCACTCCGAATGCCTCAATCTGGGGCTTCAGCTTGCGCAATGCGTATTTGTTGACTTCGGGGAAGGAGAAGCCACGGTCGCCTGCAAAACCGCAACAGCCTACGCCTTCGGGAACCAAGACGTTTTTGGAGCACATCTTGGCAAGGGCTATGAGCTGATCACCGAGGCCCATCTCACGGGTGGAACAAGTGATGTGGACGGCTACCTTGCGGTCGATGGGATGGAACTCGAGACGGTCCTTGAGGAAGGTCATGATGAATTCTACAGGTTCGTAGAGTTTCACCTTGGTCATCACCTTACGCATACGGTGGAGGCATGGGCTCTGGTCACAAAGAATGGGATATTTGCCTTGCTCGGAAGCTATCCAAAGGGCTTCTTCCAGTTCAGCACTCTTGCGGTCGGCAATGTCGAGCATTCCCTTTGATTCCCAAATCTGCCCACAGCACATCTTGTCCATGTGCTTGGGGAATTTCACGGTGTAGCCCGCCTTGTTGAGCAGCTGGCACATCTCATCGACGACGCTGTTCTTGACGGGTGCGCCTTTAGCGAGACCCATCGTCTGGTTGATACAACTGGGGAAGTAAACGACCTGAAGACCCATCTTGGAGTTCTTGGGTGCACGGCGGCTTCCCGGTTTGGGTTGTGAGGTGCGTTTCGGCATGGACGGGGTCCAGAGAGGAACGCCCATCTTATGAAGTCCGTTGCAGACGCTGCTCATGGCATTGGAGCCCAGAACGCTATGGCCAAGGTTAGCGGTGTCGAGCACGAAGCGCAGGGAGTTCTTGACGCCCTTCATGTGATCGGCAGTCCAGTTGCCAAGTTTATAGCCGGCAGCATTCTGATTCATGTCAAGCTGACGAATCAGGTGCGTCAAATCACCGGTGTTGATCTTCATGGGGCATGAGGTGGAACAGAGTCCGTCGGCAGCACAAGTCTGATCACCATAATATACATAGAGGTCCTTCAACCGCTTCATGAGCTCAGGATTCTCTCCCGTCTGCTGCAGATGGAGAATCTGACGCTGGATAGCGATGCGCATACGGGAGGAGATGGTGAAGCCGCACGACATGCAGTTGACTTCGCAGAATCCACACTCGATACACTTGTTGGCGCGCTTGACACCCTCGATAGTCTCCTTGGCGGAGGACTTGGGGTTCTCTTCGAGCGTGAAATACTTGGAACCGTCGGGAACGCTGTCGAAATCGTAAGTGAGTTCAGGCAGCGGCTTGAAGTTCTTGATGAAGCACAAGGGGTCATCATTGAAGATACAGCCCTGATTGAGCAGATTGTCGGGATCGAAGATGGCCTTGAGTTCCTTCATCACATTGTGGGCTTCCTCGCCCCATTCGTATTTCACGAAAGGTGCCATGTTGCGACCCGTGCCATGTTCAGCCTTCAAAGAACCGTCGTATTCCTCGACAACGAGACGAGCCACGTCGCGCATCATGTCTTCATACTGCTTGACATCCTTTTCGGTTTTGAAGCTTTGGTTGAGGATGAAGTGATAGTTGCCTTCGAAGGCATGACCATAGATACAGGCATCGGGATAGCCATGGTCGGCAATGAGTTTCTGCAGTTTAACGGTGGCCTCGGGAAGGTCTTTCAGCGGGAATGCAATGTCCTCAATGAGGCAGGTGGTGCCTACGGGTCGCATTCCGCCTACAGACGGGAATATACCGGAGCGAATGGCCCAGTATTTTCCGTAAATGGCAGGGTCTTCGGTGAACTCTGCGGGGATGTAAAGCTTGAACTGACTGAGGCATTCGCTTACGCGCTGAATCTTATCGAGAAGTTCCTCATGGGTGATGGCTTTCGTCTCCGTGAGAACAGCGGTGAGATTGTGATAGTCGCCTTTCTCCACACCGGGAATCCTACCAGCATCAACATCTTGCTTGTATTGCAGATAGACGGGATCGTCAACGGAAGCAAGTGACAGATAGTCGAGCATCTCGGCACTCTTTACCACGAGGTCCTCCTCAGACATGCGGATGTCGGCCTCTGTAGCTTTCAGCTGCTTCATAGCCACCACAGCCTCGCAGCTCTCCTTCATGGTGTGGAAATAAACCATGGCGGAAGCCCTGTACTTATAGTCATGCAGGGTTTTCATGTTTACCTCGGAGAGGAAGGCAAGCGTACCTTCGGAACCAACCATACAGTGGGCCATGATGTCGAAAGGATCGTCGTAGGCAATGAGCGGACGGATGTTAAGACCAGTCACATTCTTGATGCTGTATTTCTTCTTGATGCGCTCTGCCAGTTTGGTATTGGCGCGAACCTTATCCCTGAGGTCCTCAATCTTCTTGATGAACTCGGGATGTGTCTTGCGAAACTCCTCCTTACTCTTCTCGTCACCAGTATCAACCACGGTACCATCAGTGAGAATGATACGGGCAGAAATCATCATGCGGTCGGAATTGGCATGCACGCCGCAGTTCATTCCCGAAGCATTGTTGCAGACAATACCACCCACCATGGCACTTCCGATGGAGGCCGGATCGGGTGGGAACACACGTCCGTAAGGCTTCAGAATCTCATTTACACGGGCACCCACGATACCTGGCTGTAGACGGATGCTGTCCTGTCCTTCACCAATCTCGTATTTCTCCCAATTCTTTCCGGCAACAATCAAGATGGAGTCGCTTACGGCCTGTCCTGAAAGAGCGGTACCAGCAGCGCGGAAGGTGAACGGCAGTTTGTACTTGCTTGCCAGCCTTACGATCTGAGATATCTCTTCTTCACCGTCGGAGCGGATAACAATCTTCGGAATCATGCGGTAGAAACTGGCGTCAGTTCCCCAGCCCAGAGTCCTCAATTCATCCGTGTAGATACGGTCCTTGGGTAAGATCCTGCCTATCTCTGTCAGGAATTCTTCATAATGTCTGGAATTCATAGATTATGTTATTATTGTATTAAAAATTGTTTGTTAGTTAGATTGCTCGAAGCAATAGGGGATAGGTGCTTTTTGAAAAGCCATATTGTAGTTTTGCAAATATACACTTATTTTTTTATTAAAAACGCAAATCTTTTGATTTTAACATTTTGTGACGAAATAGCAGACAAAAAAACTCCCGGGCATGCCCGGAAACTGCTTGCTCAGATACAAATCTAAAATTGTCGCCAAAGGTTGCCAAAAGAGATGTAAATTCTCTTTTTTTATTCGTTTAAATAAAATTTTATAGTTCATGGGAACAAATTAACTTGCATTCTCTTCGCATAATCAAAATTTTGCAGTAACTTTGCAGCCGCAAAAAGATATAATGTACATTAAATAAGATTTATGGCCGGAACGAAAAAGATTAAGACTGCCCTTGTGTCTGTTTTCCACAAGGACGGGTTAGATGAATTGCTCGCCAAGCTGAATGCGGAAGGCGTGAAATTCCTCTCTACAGGTGGTACCCAGAAGTTTATTGAGTCGCTGGGTTATGATTGTGAGAAGGTAGAGGATGTGACGACATATCCTTCTATCCTCGGTGGACGTGTGAAGACGTTGCATCCCAAAATTTTCGGTGGAATCCTGGCACGTCGCGACAATGAAGGCGACCAGCAGCAGATGGCTGAATATGAGATTCCCAGTATTGACCTTGTAATCGTGGATCTCTATCCCTTCGAGCAGACCGTGGCTGACGCCAGCAGCTCAGAGCAGGATATTATTGAGAAAATCGATATCGGTGGTATCTCACTGATTCGTGCCGGTGCCAAGAACTTCAAGGATGTGGTTATCGTTCCCTCCAAGGCAGAATATAGTGTTTTGTTGGACATCCTGAACAAGAAGGGTGCCGAGACGGATATCGAGGACCGTAAGATGTTTGCCGCACGTGCCTTTGGCGTGAGCAGCCACTATGATACGGCTATTCATGGGTGGTTTGTGAAGTAAAAGGTTAAAAGGTTAATAGGTTAAAAGGTTAATAGGTTAAAGGGTTAAAAGGTTAAAGATTTTAGTTTTTGGACCGTTTGAAAGGTTAACGTTTAGAGTTGAGAATTTAGATTTTAGAAATTAGTATTAAGTATTAGGCATTAAATTATGGGATTTTTTAGTTTTGTTCAAGAAATAGCAATGGACCTCGGAACGGCTAACACCATCATTATCAGTGATGATAAGATTGTGGTTGACGAGCCTTCAGTGGTGGCATTGGACCGTCGCACCGACAAGATGATTGCCGTAGGTGAGAAAGCCAAGATGATGTATGAAAAGACACATGACAATATCCGTACCATCCGTCCGCTTCGTGACGGTGTGATTGCTGACTTCACTGCCTGTGAGCAGATGATGCGCGGTCTGATTAAGATGGTGCACACCGGCAGCCGCCTGTTCTCTCCTTCACTTCGTATGGTGATTGGTGTTCCTTCGGGCAGTACGGAAGTAGAGCTCCGTGCCGTGCGTGACTCTGCAGAGCATGCTGACGGCCGTGACGTCTATCTGATTTTCGAGCCTATGGCCGCAGCCATCGGTATCGGTATTGACGTGGAAGCTCCGGAAGGCAACATGATTGTTGATATCGGTGGCGGTACCACGGAGATTGCCGTGATTTCACTGGGTGGTATCGTAGCCAACAACTCCATCAAGGTGGCTGGCGACGACCTGACTTCAGACATCCAGGAATATATGAGCCGTCAGCATAACGTGAAGGTTTCTGAGCGTATGGCTGAGCGCATCAAGATTAACGTAGGTTCTGCCCTTACTGATCTGGGTGAGGAAGGACCTGAAGACTATATCGTTCACGGACCTAACCGCATCACAGCCCTGCCTATGGAGGTTCCTGTATGCTATCAGGAAATCGCACACTGTCTGGATAAGACTGTGGCACGCATTGAGACGGCTGTTCTCTCCGCTTTGGAGAGCACTCCTCCAGAGCTCTATGCTGATATTGTTCACAATGGTATCTATCTGACAGGTGGCGGTGCACTGCTTCGCGGTCTCGACAAGCGTCTGACTGATAAGATCAACATTCCGTTCCATATTGCTGAGGATCCGCTCCACTGTGTGGCTAAGGGTGCAGGCATCGCACTGAAGAATGTTGACCGCTTCTCGTTCCTGATGAGATAATGTGAAGGTTCTGGTTCCAGGTTCCTGGTTTCTAGTTTTAGGGTTCAGGTTCCTGGTTTCAGGTACTGAGGTTTTACAGTGAACAATCTACTCGCGTTCTTTGCGAAATACAATCACTGGTTTCTCTTCGTTTTCCTGGAGGTGATCAGTATGATGCTGTTGTTTCAGTTCAACAGCTATCAGGGTAGTGTTTATTTCACAACGGCCAACACTGTTGCCGGCAAAGTGTACGAGTGGAGTTCTGACTTAGAGAGCTTCTTCAGTCTGACGAAGAATAACGAGCAACTCACACAGCGCAATCTTTATCTGGAGCGTCAGGTGAAGGTGATGTCGGAACAACTTGAGAAATATACTCGCGACTCTTCCTTCCTGAAAAGCAACCAGCTTGCATTGTTGCATGACTACCGGCTGATTACCGCCAAGGTGATTACCAATTCCATCAACAAACAGGACAACTACATCACGATTAACAAGGGTTCTGCCGACGGTATCCACCGCGATATGGGTGTGGCCTGCGGTAATGGCGTGGTAGGTGTGGTCTATATGGTGAGTCCGCATTACAGTATTGTGCTTCCGGTACTACACAGTCAGACCAATATCAGCGTGACCATTGCCAAGCGCGGCTATTTCGGTTATCTGCAGTGGCGGGGAGGCAGTTCCGCACTGGCTGATGTGAATGATATTCCACGTCATGCCCATTTCCGGATTGGCGATGCCATCGTGACCAGCGGTTACAGCAGTATCTTCCCTCCCGGCATGCTGGTGGGTCAGGTATTGCATGTGTTTAATTCCAGCGATGGTCTTTCCTATCGTGTGCAGGTGAAACTGAGTACAGATTTTGGAAATCTGCGGGATGTATGCGTTATTGACGATTCGCCTATGCGTGAAAGGGTAGAGCTGATGCGTGCAGCTCAGGATTCGATAAAAGTGAGAAACGGAAAATGACATCAGAACTGATTAGCAGGATTGTGACCTTTCTGGTCTTTGTAGTGGTTCAGGCATTGGTCTTGAACCATATACATCTGTATGGTGTGGCCACCCCGCTTATCTATGTCTATTTCGTACTCCTTTTTCGCCGTAATCATCCTAAATGGGCGATTCTGCTATGGAGTTTTTTCCTGGGTCTCTGCATTGACGTGTTTTCCAATACACCCGGTGTGGCTGCAGCCTCGATGACCCTCATCGCATTATTCCAGCCCTATATCCTGGAGGCGTTCATCCCCCGCGACAGTGAGGATAATCTCAAGCCCGGCATGGCAACGTTGGGAATCAGTAAGTTTATTACCTACACCGTCATTATGGTGTTTCTCTATACGCTTGCCTTTTTCTCACTGGAGGCTTTCAATTTCTTTAACTGGATGCAGTGGCTGTTGTGTATCGGCTCCAGTACACTGTTGACGGTCGTACTGATTCTGGTGATTGAAAACTTGCGCAGACAGTGAAAGGTAACTACGAACTCGAGAACCGAAAGTTTGTGATAGGAGGAGTGGCCATTCTGATTGTAGTGGTCTATCTGCTCCGTTTGCTTTCGCTTCAGATTCTCAGCGACGACTATAAAAAGAACGCTGACTCGAACGCTTTCCTCAAGAAAGTGGAGTTTCCTGCCCGTGGCGTGATTTCTGACCGTAACGGAAAGTTAATGGTCTATAATCAGCACAGCTACGACGTGATGGTGGTGATGAACGAGGAGAAGAACCATCTGGACACTCTGGAGTTCTGTGAAGCCTTGGGCATCACAAAGGAGGATTTCATCAATCGTATGGCGGAGATAAAGGACCGCTCGAAGAATCCTGGTTATTCCCGTTTCACGCAACAACTCTTTATGGGGCAGTTGTCGGAGAAGGAGTTCAGCATCTTTCAGGAGAAGATGTACAAGTTCCCCGGTTTCTATGTGCAGCGCCGCAGTGTGCGTCAATATGTGTATCCCTATGCCGCTCATGTGCTTGGCGATGTGGCGGAAGTCTCTCCTTCGGATATTGAGGAAGACGACTACTACCAGCCCGGTGACTATATCGGTAAACTGGGCGTGGAGCGTTACTACGAGAAACAACTGCGTGGTGAGAAGGGCGTTCAAGTACTGCTGCGGGATGTGCATGGTACAATCAAAGGCAAATACCAGAACGGCGCCCTCGACCGTAAGCCTGTGTCAGGAAAGGACCTGACGCTGAGTATTGACATCAACCTGCAGGCTTTGGGTGAACGACTGATGGAAGGGAAAATAGGCAGTATCGTGGCGATAGAACCTGCAACGGGTGAGGTGCTCTGCATGGTTAGTTCTCCGACTTACGATCCCCGTATTATGGTGGGCCGTCAACGTGGAAAAATGCACCGAGAACTGCAAAAGGACGTGTGGAAACCTCTGCTCAACCGAAGTATCATGGGACAGTATCCTCCGGGTTCCACGTTCAAGACTTCTCAGGGCCTGACCTTTGTGACGGAAGGCATCATCAGTCCTATTCACACGGCCTATCCCTGTCATCACGGTTTCTATCATCGCGGTCTTCATGTGGGATGTCACGGTCATGCTTCCCCGCTTTCATTGGTGCCTGCCATCAGTACCTCGTGCAATGGCTTTTTCTGCTGGGGACTCTATTATATGATGTCGAACAGGTCAAAATACAAGACCGTTCAGGATGCTTTGAACCGTTGGCGTGACTATATGGTGTCGATGGGATTCGGCTATAAACTCGGCATAGACCTTCCGGGTGAAAAGCGCGGTCTGATTCCAAATGCAGATTACTACGATAATAATTACAAAGGGTCGTGGAACGGACTGACGATTATCTCCATCAGTATCGGACAGGGTGAGGTGAACCTTACGCCGCTGCAGATTGCCAACCTGGGAGCCACCATCGCCAACCGCGGCTATTATTATACGCCTCATGTAGTGCGCAAAGTGAAAGGTGAACCTCTGGACACGGCTTTTACCCGCCGACATCAGACCTTGGCAAGCCGTTCTGCCTATGACTATGTCGTTCAAGGAATGCGCGCCTCAGTACTCGGAGGAACTTGTAAGCACCTGAATCGTGGAGACATCATCATTTGCGGAAAGACGGGTACCGCACAGAACCGCGGACAAGACCACTCCGTGTTCATGGGCTTTGCACCTATGGACAATCCGAAGATTGCCATTGCCGTGTATGTAGAGAATGGTGGTTTTGGTGCAGACTTCGGTGTGCCCATAGGCGGACTGATGATTGAACAGTATTTACATGGCAAGTTGTCGGAGAGTTCCCAGAAACGGGCTACCGACTTCCAACGCAGAAGAATCGCTTATGGTAAAGCAAACAGATAAACCGGCAGGTGTACTGCGCTCACTCGATTGGTGGACGATACTCATCTATGTGGCCCTTCTGGCTTTTGGATGGCTGAGTGTCTGCGGTGCCTCCTATACTTACGGTGAAACTGACATCTTCAGTCTGTCATCCCGTTCGGGCATGCAGATTGTATGGATTGGCACGTCGATGGCACTGGGACTGTTCCTGCTGCTGCTCGACGACCGGTTCTATGATACTTTCGCCTATGTCATATATGGCTTTTTGGTGCTTCTCTTGATCGCAACCATCTTTAATCCAACAGAGATTAAAGGGTCCAGATCGTGGATTAAACTTGGACCGGTTAACTTGCAGCCTGCTGAGTTTGCGAAGTTTGCAACAGCCTTAGCCGTCGCGAAACTGATGAGCACCTATGGTTTTACCATGCAAAAATGGAAGCATTTCGCTGCAGCTATTGCTGTCGTTGTGCTGCCGATGATATGCATCGTACTGCAAAAGGAAACAGGTTCGGCACTTGTTTATCTGGCGTTTTTCCTGATGTTCTATCGTGAAGGGATGACAGGAAGTGTGCTCTTTACGGGTGTGGCGATGGTGTTTTATTTTGTGGTGGGTATCCGTTTTGAGGAAACTATGCTGTGGGGCACGCCCACTTCGGTGGGAAAATTTGTTGTCTTACTGGCTGTGCAGACTTTTACGGCTTTTATGGTCTGGCTCTACAGTAGCGGCAAAAGGCAATTCTGGATCATCATCGCTTATTCTTACGGTTTGACGCTGCTGGCTCTGCTTTTCTCCAAATATGTGATACCATTTGATATCGTCTATGTGCAGATGGTGCTGACAGCCATACTGGTGGGATTCCTGGTTTATGAAGGACTGGGTACTCGCATGCGTACCTATTATTATATAGCAATCTTCACGGTGGGCAGTGTTATCTTCTTCAACGCAGCTGACTACGTGCTCAACAATATTATGGAACCCCATCAGCGCACGCGAATCAATGTGCTGCTGGGACTCGATGAAGATTTATCAGGAGCTGGTTATAATGTCCATCAAAGTGAGATTGCCATTGGTTCAGGCGGTTTGTTGGGAAAAGGATTTTTGAATGGAACTCAAACTAAATTAAAGTATGTACCAGAACAGGACACCGACTTCATTTTCTGTACGGTAGGCGAAGAAGAAGGTTTTGTAGGTTGTGCCGCTGTACTGTTACTCTTCCTGGCCTTGATTATACGTCTCATTAAGATGGCCGAACGACAACCGTTCCGCTTCGGGCGTGTATATGGTTATTGTGTTTTGAGTATTTTCCTATTCCATGTTTTTATCAATGTGGGCATGGTGATCGGACTGACACCTGTCATTGGTATTCCTTTGCCTTTCTTCAGCTATGGCGGTTCTTCGCTGTGGGGCTTCACATTGCTGCTGTTTATCTTCCTCCGCATTGACGCCAGCCGCAATATGGTGAGGCAGTAGGACTTGAATTATATGATTATTTGCGGGAGATTTTGATGCCAATGTCGGCGATTCCAGGAAGGATTTCGCGCTTCATGTCGTGACGAATGCGAAACTGAACGGAATCACCTTCTTGGAGATCAATATCAGCAATGGGGAAGGCAAACTGGTAGATGCTGACTCCCTGTCCCCTCGTAAGGCCGTTGTCCTCCATCAGCCGACAAGTCACTTTGTAGTTTTTGGTGGTGTTGGCAGGAAGAATGTGCTGCTCAATATTCAGACTCAAGCTGGTAAAAGGAAAATCACCCGTAGTGCGCAAACCTAATTCAACACGGTATCTGCCATCATTCTTCATCCTCGGAGTGTCGAAGAAAAGCGTGTCACTCTTTTCCCAACCGGCCAATTGCGTATGTTCATAATGGCTATAGGCTAACGACTCGTCGCAGGCTGTGAGTCCTGCGGCGAGTATGAATGTTATCAAAAAGGCTGTCAGCCAATGTCTCATTCCTAATAATTCTTATTGTGGGGCGTTGTTGTGGTAATCGTTTCTGCCTCCGCGATTGTCGTTGTTACGTCGATCGTTGTTACGGTTCTTTGGCTTGCGCTGTCCTTCAACTTGCTGCCTGGGTTGTCCTTGTTGGGGTTCCTGCTGTCTGTTTTGCCCTTGCTGCTGACTCTGAGGAGCTGACTGCTTAGATGAATTTTGCTTATTACGGTTTTTCTTCTTTTTCTTGGCACGGTCAAAACGGGTGAGACTTTCATTGGCCAGCAGGTCGATGGGACGATCAGACTCCTTCTGCATGTCATCAGGCTGCAGGGAATCCGGCTTCTCGCCATTTTTGTTCATCGCAATTATTTCCTGTGCACGCTCAGCAGTAATGGTTTCCAAATTAGCCGCCATGCGTTTGTCGGTGGAGTAGGTAATCAGTCCTGCCAGGATATCCGTCTTGAACTGATAGTAGTCGCTGTCGATGGTCTGCAGAATGGTTTCCTTGTTAGGGAAGCGCTTTCCGGCTTCCATGTAGTTGTCTACTTCATAGTTCAAGCAGCATTTTAGCTTGGCACACATGCCTGCAAGTTTTTGGGGATTCAGTGAGATGTCTTGGAAACGGGCAGCATTGGTACTTACACTTGAGAAACTTTTCATCCAAGTGGCACAGCAAAGTTCACGGCCACAAGGCCCCGTACCACCGATGCGTCCTGCTTCCTGACGGGCACCGATTTGCTTCATTTCGATGCGGACATGGAAGGTGGCAGCCAGATCCTTGATGAGCTGACGAAAATCCACTCGTTCATCAGCAATGTAGTAGAAAATAGCTTTATTACAGTCGCCCTGATATTCCACGTCACCAATTTTCATTTGCAGTCCGAGATTCTTGGCAATCTGCCGGCTTTCAATCATCGTGGCATGCTCGCGTCCCTTGGCTTCCTTGTATTTCTGCATATCCACTTCTTTGGCAATACGATAGATGCGCCTGATGTCGTCAGGACCTTTCAGATTAGCCTTTTTCACTTGGAGTTTTACCAAACGTCCGGTAAGTGTAACCACACCGATGTCATGTCCGGGATTGGCTTCCACAGCTACCCAGTCACCTTTTTTCAGTTCCAGATTGTTCACGTTGTGGTAATAAGCTTTACGTGTGTTCTTGAACTGCACTTCCACAAGGTCCGTGTCTTCCGTGTTACCCGGAACATCCCCCAGCCAGTCATAGGTGTTGAGCTGGCGGTCTTGTCGTCCGCAGGCTCCACAGCAGAGACCGCGGTCTCCATCGTTGGTTATTTTGTATTTCAGGTTTTTGTAATCCATAAATATAAAGGGCCACCCCCAGCCCTCCCTATAGGGAGGGGGCAGTTACTGTTTTAGATTGTTGTTTTTTTTCCTTTTCAACTATATATAATCTTTTAAGACTAATCACCCCATCCCTATAGGGAGGGTGAGGGGTGGGTCTTCTATTTTTGTAAAAGCAATACGATGATGTTGAGAGCCATGTCGAAGAAGACAATCTTAGGATTGGCGTTCTGCCCGATATCACGGATGGCACGCTGCATGAGTTCGGAGATGCCGATGACATTGGCTTCATTGATAAACCGTGCGAAGTTTCGCGCAAAGTTCTCCTCTTCCTGTGTCATGTAGCAGAGCTCATTCTGATGGAAGTTATACATGAAGTTTTCACGTATCAGACGGAGAAAATAGGTGAGCATGCGGCGCTGCTTTTCACGTCCATAGCCAGCCACTGTCTCACTCCAACGCTTCAATTCCTTCACGTTACGCTGATAAGCTAAACGCATCAGCATGATGAACATATCCAGAAACAGACGGTTCTCAGAATCGGCATTCAGGGACTCCAAGGCTTTCGTCCATGAACCGTTGGCCACACGTGCCAGTCGGTGTGCCATCTCTGCATCAATACCACGGCGCTCTGTCAAAGCCTGCTCTATGGCTGCAGTATCTATCTTCTTGACATCAACGCGCTGCGTACGGCTGATAATCGTTTCCAACAAACGTTCCGGCTCTTCACAAACCATTAAGAATACCGTCAGAGCTGGCGGCTCTTCAATAAGTTTCAGCAACTTATTGGCGCATGCCAGATTCATTCGTTCAGGAAGCCAGATGATGCAAACCTTATAACCTCCCATCGAAGATTTCAGTGAAAGCTTACGGTTCAGTTCATCGCTCTCTGCCTCGTAGATGACAGCTTGCTGGTTTTCTGCACGCATCAACTGCAGCCACTGATCCATCGTGAAATAGGGACCTTGCATTAACAGTCCGTTCCACTCCTTGGAAAAGTCATCACTGACCATCTTATGCTCGGCGCTTGTTCCTTTAGGCTTGATGACAGGATATGAGAAATGGAGGTCGGGATGCTGCCATTTCTTAAGCATGGCCTCTGCATTGGATGTCAGTTGCGAGTTATAGCTTTGCAACTGGCTGCCGTCTTCCTGTCGTTCTCCAAGCAGATAAGAAGCAAAGGCAAGAGCCAAGGCCATCTTCCCGCAGCCCATGGGACCACAGAGCAACAAAGCATGAGGCAGACGTCCTTCGTCTACCATCAGCATAAGTCGCTGCCATGCTTCTTCTTGTCCTATGACCTCATTGAACTTCATTTCCCGTCTTTATCATTTATCCATAATCATTTAGCAAAGCGCCTTCACCACTTCCTTCACTGAATCTACAGCACTGACCGTATAGAAATGGATGTTGTTCACACCATGGGCATACAGGTCACGACATTGCTGGATAGCCCATTCCACGCCCAGTTGCTTGGCGTCCTCGTCCGTCTTGCATTTCACCACTTCACGGGCCAGGTCCTCTGGAATATCACAATGGAAAGTCTTGGGAACAACCGTTAGTTGTGATAGTTTGGCGAAGGGTTTCAGACCGGGGACGATAGGAATAGTGATACCCATCTGGCGGGCTTTCTCCACAAACTCATAGAATTTCTCATTATCGAAGAAAAGCTGGGTAACCGCATATTTCGCGCCAAGGTCCTGTTTCTTCTTCAAATATTCCATATCCCGTTCCAGATTGGGAGCCTCTTCATGCTTCTCCGGATAGCAGGCCACTCCAAAAGAAAACTTTTCTCCAGGGTGCTTAATAGGGGTACCGTCGCGGAAGAATCCCTCGTTGAACTTCACCACTTGTTCGATGAGTTGTGTCGTATGACGGTAGCCTCCACGAATCGGCGTGAATGTCTTTTGGTCCTGTGCCTTGTCGCCTCTGAGCAGCAACACGTCGTTGATACCTAAGAACTGGAGGTCGATGAGTTCATACTCAATGTCTTCAGCCGTGGCACCACTACAGATAATATGAGGAATCACTGGCAATTGATAGCGTTGCTGGATGGCAGCGGCAATGGCAATTGTTCCAGGACGGCGGCGTATGCGCTGGCGCTCAAAATTACCGTCTTCCAGTTCCTTGTACACATATTCAGAGTGGTGGGTAGTGATGTTGATATATTGTGGATTAAATTCTTTCAGTGTGTCAATAGTACGGAAAAGGGCCTCCGTGCCATTGCCTTTTAGAGGCGGCAGCACTTCAAACGAGAAGTGTCTCTCCTCGTTTATATGTCCGTTTTCCAGTAAGTCAATAACTTTCATTTTCAAAAATATAAATCGGTGCAAAGTTAGTGCAAATGAGTGGAAAAACAAAATATATTTTTGATTTTTCCCGAATGTAGCCTAACTTCATGGCTCGAAGAGACATAAAATTACGAAAATTTCTTGTCATTCCATTCAATTTGACAATAATTATTGGGGAAAACAGTTGTTAAAACGTAATTTAAAGTAGAAAAATCTAACAAATAGTCTATAAATAATGATTCAAAATCAGAATGGTAGTAAAGCCTACCTCATTTCAATTGTGATGGTTGCCGTTCTCGGTGGCCTGTTGTTCGGCTACGACACAGCCGTTATTTCTGGTGCTGAAAAGGGCCTTCAGGCCTTCTTTAGCAACGCTGGTGACTTCAAGTACACTGATGCCATGCATGGCTTTACGAGCAGTAGTGCGCTGATAGGTTGCATTATTGGTAGTGCGCTTTCTGGTATTCTTGCTACTCGTTTGGGACGTAAGCGTTCGTTGTTCCTTGCAGGTGTTCTGTTCTTTATCTCCGCCTTAGGAAGTATGGAGCCGGAGTTTATGTTCTTTGAGAAAGGCCATCCTCAGTTCTCCCTGCTCGTGATGTTCAATATCTACCGTGTAATTGGAGGTATCGGTGTAGGTTTGGCTTCTGCTATTTGTCCCATGTACATTGGTGAGGTAGCTCCCTCGAATATTCGTGGAATGCTTGTTTCCTGGAATCAGTTTGCCATTATCTTTGGTCAGCTGGTTGTTTACTTCGTCAACTTCTTCATCTTAGGTGATCATATCCAGCCCCTCGTGGAGGAAATGGGTAAGGGACTGGCTGCCATCAACCCCAACGCACAGTGGACAGTAACTACCGGATGGCGCTATATGTTCGGTTCTGAGGCTGTTCCCGCAGGACTCTTTGCATTGCTTATCTGTCTCGTACCTGAAACTCCGCGTTATCTGGTGATGATCAACCGCGATGAACGGGCTTTGGATATCCTTTCCAGAATTAACGGAAGTTCAAAAGCCGAGCAGATTCTGAAGGACATCAAGGAGACAATCACCGTGAAGACGGAGAAACTCTTCACTTACGGTTGGCTCTGCATTTTCGTGGGTATTATGCTTAGCGTGTTCCAGCAGGCAGTAGGTATCAATGCCGTGCTTTACTACGCTCCGCGAATTTTCGGTGACATGGGTATGGATAATCCGATGATGTTCACCGTCTTTATGGGTATTGTCAACATCCTCTTTACGCTGGTGGCCGTATTTACAGTTGAGAAATGGGGTCGCAAGCCGCTGCTTATCTGGGGCTCACTGGGTATGGCTCTTGGTGCCTTCGGTGTAGCCATTTCATTTGGCCATGAAGGACTGGAGTTTGTAACCGCAGCCTCCATTATGGTATATTCAGCCTCGTTTATGTTCTCTTGGGGTCCCATCACTTGGGTACTTATTGCTGAGATTTTCCCCAATACCATCCGTGGTGGTGCCGTAGCTATCGCTGTGGCTTTCCAGTGGATTTTCAACTTTATCGTCAGCAGTTCTTTCGTGCCGATGTTCAATATGCACCTCACGGGAGGTGATGACTTTGGCCATTGGTTCACTTACGGACTCTATGGAATTATCTGTGTACTGGCCGCTCTCTTTGTATGGCGACTTGTTCCTGAGACGAAGGGCAAGACCCTGGAGGATATGACCCGACTTTGGAAAAAGGCTTAAACGTTTCGAATTACAAAGTTGGAATTACGAATTACGAAGTGTCGCCTTCAGCGAGGAAGACGGATGAAGTATGAGGGTTAAAGATTACTTCGTACTTTACACATCCACCTCGCCGAAGGCGACACATCGTACATCGTAATTCGTACCTCGTACTTCTATTTCAGATTCTTCTTCAGCCATTCCATGTGGCCGTACTCCGTAGCCTCCGATGTCCAATGCTCATTGACGGGAGTGACGAGCGGCTCTTTTTCACATTTGAGCGTATTCCATACGGCATAGCTTGTGGTAGGCGGACAAGTATCGTCGTTGTAGCCCCAGGTTAGACGGGTCATGGCTTTCACGTAGCGGGCGAAGTTTACCACGTCATAGTAAGCCATCGTATTGATTTTTTCAGGAGTGAGCATCCCGTTCATGCGGTTGAAGTGGGGATAGCCGCCTGTACGTCCCTTTTCTGCATAGCCCGCCATATCGCTGAGGGCTGGATGATTGGCAGCACAGAGAGTGACACGCGAGTCAAGTCCTGCCGTGATGATGGCCAATGCCCCTCCTTGTGAACCACCTTGAACGGCTACGTTACGACCATCCCATTCGGGAAGGGATGTGAGGAGATCAATGCAGCGCACACAAGCCAGATAGACACGTTTCATATAGTAATTGTCGCGGTTATCGAGCCCTTGGCAGAGATAGCCGTTGGGGTCTGTATTGAGAGCACGGCTGATTTCATTGAACTGTTCAGTGGTCATCCGGGGATCAAGTCCGTGGATTTCCATCTCCAAACGGATGAAACCGTTCTCTGCATAATACTTGTGGCGCAAAGGTTCCTTGATGGTCTTCACGCCGGCACCCGGCGGGCAGAGTACGACGGGGCAGCTGCCTTTCTTTGCGTTCTTTGGGTAGAACAGATAGCCG
>CACZVX010000042.1 GCA_902784755.1 uncultured Prevotellaceae bacterium | reverse complement strand
AGGAGCATCTGAGAAGCATGGTGACTTATCCTCGAACTGTGCATCCGTCCTTGACTTCGCCACAGCCTCCTCATAGCGTTTCACAGCCGTGCGGTATCTATTCATAGAAGCGTGCCATATCTCATCACGATACTGACGCAATGGCCCTCCAGATATAGCCACGCCATCACCCTGAGCACCTCTGTTATTCGCTTGCTCTATGCCCTGATTCTCAAACTTATAGTTATCGAGTTCCTTGCTGCCTATGCGTATGTTCGGCACAATGAAACGACTATGAATGTCATTTACAGACGCCGAACCAAAGACACTGTTAATTGTGAGACTCTGACTGTCTTGCATACGCAGACTCATAAAGTACGCAGGTACAGGTTTCTGTTTCAACTGCGCCATAGAATAGTTCAGCTCTTCCTTAAGAGTCCGAAGAATAGAATCTGACTGTTCCGTCTGCGCCTTCAATCCGCTGCTTGCCATTAATAGCAAAAACGATAACAATAATATACGCATTATAATAGATTTGCAACTTGAACTATGCGAATAGTTGAATTAAACAATAATGAAATTTGATGCAAAGGTAATACTTTATTTCCGAACACACAAAGCATTACAATTATTTTGGGCTATTAACCATAAGAAACAAGCGAAGTAACACAAATGCCACTTCGCTTGTTTCTTTAATACTTATTCTCTTTTAAAAAGGCTTCCTTCGATTCTATGCTGGTTATTAGCAACTTACATTATTCAGTTCGTTCCTTTCCGGTGAAGTCATCAATGTCCTTAATGGCCTTGTTCAGTGAGCGCATCTCACGGGAAAAGACATAAGATAATATGGTAAATGTGATGACAATCACCACGAAATAGACAACCAACCTTTTACTTGAGGGGGAAAAAGAGATATCGGTACCGTAATACACGTCAAACAGAAGCCATACAACCCAGAGAAAAATGAAAGGAAGTATGCCGAACGTGTAAAGTTTCTCCCTGCGCTTAAAGGTTATCAGCCGCTGCTGGGCACTGAGCACATCGTCTGCTGCCAGATGCTTATCACGGATGGTACTGACATTCCAAAAGTTGAAAACAGCCTCACCAACTAGCAGAAGTACTACGGCCATAATAGGTAACCATGAAACGCCGACGATGCTTCTTAGCCCGTAAACTAACAAGGGTAATATCACCAATTCCCCTACGCTACCCCAAATGTTCATCTGTTTAATCCACGATACGTGACCTTTCATCGCCTCTTTCAAAAGGCGGCGGCTGACAATCTCCTGCTGCTCCATGCGGTTCTTAAACTCTGCGACCTGACTGCGCAATTCTTCCAGTTCCTGCAAATTGTTATTCTGATTCTCCATAATTCTTTTGTTTTTTAATCGTTTGACAGATGATTGGTGCTCACCATCATCTTCTTTAATTCCTCCTTGATGCGGTAGAGACGCACTGAAACGTTCTTCACCGAAATGCCCATGATGGCACCAATCTCCTCGTAGCTCATATTCTCCAGCCAGAGCAGGATGATGGCACGATCGTACTGTCCCAGCTTTGCAATGCGCTGACGCAGCATGTCCATCTGCCGTGAGTTCTGGTTGGTCTCCGTCTCTTCATAGGGATTGATGTCCATCGTTAGCGGTACCGTCTTGTGTCGTCGCTTCTTGTGGTCGAGCGAGATGCACACGTTCAGGCTGACGCGGTAAATCCAGGAGCGCACGTCGCTACGGCCCTCAAACGAGGGCAGACTCTTCCAAAGGTTGATAAGCACCTCCTGGAACAAATCAGCCACCTCGTCCTGATCGTTGGAGAACATGTAGCACACGGTGTAAATCGTGCCTCGATGTTCTCTTACCAATCTTTCAAATTCACTTTCTAAATCTTTCATCTTTTTTGTTGAATAAATCAGCATTTGATAATAAGTCACACCAAGGGGGCAAAAAACTACAGAGTCTGACGTATTTTTTTGCAAAGTTAGCATTTTCCCATTCAAAGACAAAGAAATCAAGGGGGGGGCAGGCACTTTATTTTGACATCAACAAGATGGTAGACTTCTCTTTTATTAATAATAGTTTTTTGCAATTTTGCACCCTTACACCCCTAAACACGAAAAATTCTTTGTCTGTGAATGTGTTTTTCTCAGAAATAATGACTATATTTGTCGGCAGATTACAAAATCTGAAACTGTCATATCATGCACATCGCTGTAGCAGGAAATATAGGAAGCGGAAAATCCACACTTACGCGGATGCTGGCCAAGCACTACGGATGGGAAGCCAGATTCGAGGCGGTGGACTATAACCCGTATCTGGAGGACTACTATAAGGACATTCCGCGGTGGTCGTTCCCGATGGAAGTGTATTTCCTGAAGGAACGGTTCAAGGACTTGCTCGACATCAACAAGGCCGACCATACGGTCATCCAGGACCGTACGATTTTCGAGGGCGTGTATGTGTTCGGAGCCACAAACAAAGAGATGGGCAACCTGAGCGAGCGTGACTTCGATACCTATATGGAACTCTTCGAGCAGATGATGCAAATCGTGCGTCTGCCTGACCTGATGATCTACCTGAGGGCCTCCGTGCCCCATCTCATCGCCAACATCCAGAAGCGTGGCCGCGACTATGAGCAAACCATGCAACTGGACTATTTGGAGAACCTGAACACCCGTTACGAGGACTTTATATTTAATAGGTATAAAGGACGCGTGCTGGTCATTGAAAAGGACCAGACCGACTTTGAGCACAACGCCAAGGAGTTCGGTAGCATCGTGGACCGTATCGATGCCCAACTCTTCGGATTATTTAACCCACCCCAACCCCTCCCGAAGGGAGGGGAGTCTGAAAACTTATGAACTCATAAACTCAACACTCATCACTTATTACTCATAAACCCATGCACATCGCAATAGCAGGAAATATCGGAAGCGGCAAGACCACCCTGACCAAGATGCTTGCCAAACGTTATGGCTGGATTCCCAGATTCGAGCCAGTGGACAACAATCCTTATCTAAGCGATTTCTATGCCGACATGACGCGCTGGTCTTTCAACCTTCAGATCTACTTCCTGAACAAACGTTTTAAGGAGGTGGTGGAGATATCAAAAAGTGAGGATACGATTATCCAGGACCGCACAATCTTTGAAGATGCCAAAATATTCGCCCCTAACCTGCACGACCAAGGAATGATGAGCGACCGCGACTTCGCCAATTATGCCGACCTCTTCGAACTGATGATTTCACTGGTAAAACTGCCCGACCTGATGATCTACATCCGCAGCAGCATCCCGAATCTGGTGAATCAGATTCAGAAACGAGGCCGTGACTATGAGCAGACCATCCGCCTTGACTATCTGAAAGGACTCAACGACCGCTATGAAGAATGGATTGAGGGATACAAGGGACACCTGATCATTATCGACGGGGATACATGCAAGTTTGGCGAAAATCCGCAGGACTTTAAGAAAGTCACAGATCAGATTGACGCCAAACTCTACGGATTATTCCCGATGGAATGAATTATTTAATGTAGAGTGTAGAATTTAGAATGTAGAATTATGATTACTGCTGGCGCAGATATCGGGCGTGCAAGGTAATCATAATTCTACATTCTACACTCTCAATTCTACATTCAAATTATTTCCGATTGTCCACATTGTCGCCCTCGGTGGGAGACATAGACTCTTCAAAATCCGTAATACCGTTCTTCACGAGAATGTTATACCATGTGAGAAGCTTTTTGATATCACTGTCATGAACACGGTCGCGATCGAAATCGGGAAGTACTTGTGCGAAATATTCGCGCAGTTCCTTGCTGGAAACTTTCTTGAAATCAAAAGCGATTTCCTTACCTTCTTCTTTATCACGAATGCTAGCCAGGATGTTCATCAGAGGTACATCCTCAGCATCGGTATACATGGCAATATCTGCCAGCGAAGTCACACGGTCAGTGGCAAATGCGGGCATACGCTTGTGAGTTTCGTCCAAAGCCTCAACAATGAGGTTCATCTTACCTCTTGAAACAAGTTTATAGAGGCCTGGTTTTCCTGCAATGGAAAGAATTGTCTGTTGCATTTTCTTTTGGTTGTTTATTTGTTGAATAATTGTATCTATTTGTTGGCTGATATCTGCCTGACCATCGTTTATGATCCTATAATTACTCCGGCCCAGAACCACTTCTTGGGGTAACTGTTTAGCTAACCACTCCAATGCCCGTTCTCGAGAAAGGCCATCGCGGTCCATCACACGTTGAATACGCACTTCCTCTGGGGCTGTAACGCAGATGACTCGGTCAACAAGATGATCAAAACCGCTTTCAAAAAGAATGGCGCATTCCATCCATTTATAACCAGATGCGCGAAAGTCATCGGCTACCGCAGGATGAACGATACCATTCACGGCCTTTTGGTTCTCTTCCGAAGCTAGAAGGAAACGAGCCATCACAGGCTTTACAAGCTGTCCGTCTTCGTAAACATCTTCCCCGACCAATAGCTTCAGCTGTTTCTGAAGTTCGGGTGATGTACGCATCAGTCGCTTAGCTGCCGCATCACAGTCGTAAACACGGATGCCTCGTTCTGCCAGTTGTCGGCACACATAGCTCTTGCCGCTTCCGATACCTCCTGTAATGGCTATCTTCATTGGGTTTCTATCAGATAGTCCACCTCTGAAATCTCAAGACGAGAATTGCGGATTCCCTGAGGCATTCTGGTAAGCGAAAGTGAACACTTTTCCGAAGGATGAGCTGCAATGTCTTCGTAGTTAGCCTCCACACGGAACTGACTGGCAGAAATGTTGCGGATATTACCTACACCTGTAACGAACATGACCTTCACACGTGAAGGGAAAGTACGCAGGATCTTACCTCCTGGCATATTGACAGCTGTAATAGGTACCTCTACAGTAGTCTCAGTAAGAATGTCTGGATAAATAGTCACCTTCACTTCTGAAGGAACGAACTTAGCACCAGTTATCTTCTTCAGTGCCACTTTCTGAACCAAAGTATCAGTCAGGTTGTTAATCACCATATTCTCTGTGTAGGCAGTGCGGATACTGTCGAGTAGTGATTTCCTGGCAAAAACCTCAACCCTTTCCGGGGAGAATTCTATCTTGGACACATAATAATTCTGGCCCGTAATAATCTTACCATTCAATCTTAGAGGGACTGTTTTGCTCTTCCCTTCCGTATAATAATATACCAGATGGTCAGGCTTCATGGATGTGATACGCGATGATTTTGCCAATTCCTTATAAATCAGCTTCAGCAAATCACCTGAAGCCACAATTCCCCTTTCTGATGACCTGGAGTGATTGCGGTAATCAATAGCAATAGGCTGAGTAATCATGGAATATTTATAGGCCAGCAAAACGTAACCCTTGTCTCTGATAGTAACCTTTATCGTATCGTTGACATCACTGGTGACCACAACATCCTTCGGAACATTGATCAGTCTGATGGGCACAGCATATTCACGTTCATAAACTTCCGTCATCGTCATCACGAGCCAGAAAGTCCCACTGACGAAGAGGAAGAACAAAAAAATCAGAAACTCCTTGTTCACGATTGCGAAAAAGAAGTTCCTGAGAACGACGAGTATGCGTACTCCTTTTCTACTCATTTATTTAGCCTGAGCCTGCTGCATGCCAGAAGCATCAGCAAAGACATAATTACGATCGACGGTAATGACGACACCGCGCGCAATTTCCACCTCAACAGTGTTGTCCTGCATGTTGATACGCTTTACGGTTCCATAGATACCGCCACCAGTAACCACTCTTAGTCCGTCGGTCAGCGAGTTCTGGAAATTGCGGATCTCTTTCTGCTTCTTCTGCTGGGGTCTGATCATAAAAAACCACATGATGGCAAAGATGGCCACCATCATAATGAGGAAACTCATGCCACCGCCACCACCTTGGGCGGCCTGGGCTGCTAATACTAATGTTGTCATTGCCTATTCAATTCTTAATTCTATAATTCTTGGATCTTAACTCTTAATTTCTCAATGGTGCTCAAAACGGGTATGGCGATCAGGGACGGGTTTCAGCATCTTACCCGTTTCATTGAGATAACGGGCAATAGCATCCAGCATTCCGTTTATATAACCTGCACTCTTAGGGGTACTGTAGAGCTTGGCAAGCTCCACATATTCATTAATTGTTACTGAGACAGGAATTCCGGGAAAAGTAAGCATCTCAGCTATGGCGATCTGCATGATCACCACATCCATATAGGCCAAACGTGAGAAATCCCAGTTACGGGAAGTCTCGCTCATATAACGCTGGTACTGGTCGCCATTAAGAATCGTGGAACGAAAAAGTTTCTGTGCAAATTCTTTGTCCTCGAGATCCTTATACTCAGGAAGCAATTCCTGATTTTTCTGATTTCGAGGATCAAAACGTTTGATGGTCTTCAGCACGAATGTGTCAACAGTCTCCTTGTCATCATTCCAATAGAGAGACTTTTCCTCAAGCAAGGTATCCAAATCAGGATTATCCATGATGAGCACCTTATATATCTTGCGCCACACCTCACGGTCAGCATCATAAGAATCCTCCTCTGAAGCCATATATTCCTGATAAATCTGACTCTGTTCTATCTGAGCCAGTAATTTACGAACGAACTCAATATCATCCTCCCACGTCTGCTTCTGCGTCTCCATAAACTCGCAGAGCTGCTTGTTTTCTTCCAGTTGAAGAGCAAATTTATTATCAGCAAATTTAGAAGATGGCATCTCACCACCTTCACGATTCGCACGGGCTGTAGCCACCTCCAAATGATGGCGTGCCTCACGGGTCACTGCAACAATAAGAGCCAGAAGATAGTTATACAAGTCATATGCTTTAGAGAGGCTGAACAGCAGCTCCTTTTCTGCATTGTCCATATTCCGATTTCCGTTTTGATAGTATGCGTAGGTTAACTGGACAATTTTAATTCTAATCAGTTCTCTGTTTATCATCTAACACGTGTTTTTTTGTATACTAACTAATCATTTTACGATGCAAAATTACATAAAATATGTATATCACGCAAGAAAACACATTAGAAATTTAAATTTTTTATTCTTTTATTTTTTTATTCTTTCAAAAAGTAGTACCTTTGCACCGCTTTTTCCAAAGGCACACAAAAAGTGTGATGGTAAATTAAGCAAGCAGTTTAATTCAATTAACAACTTAATTTTAGAGTAACACATTATGTTAGAGATTAATGTAACAGGTCAGAAGAGAAGCGACCTTGGCAAGAAGGCTTCCAAATTAGTACGTAAAGAAGGACTTATCCCCTGCAACATCTACGGTGAGAAGCGCGGTGAAAACGGTCTGCCCGAGGCAGTGGCTTTCACTTGCCCCATGACTGAGCTCCGCAAGGTGGTTTACACCCCAAACATCTACATGGTGAACATCAACCTCGACGGTGAGGTAAAGAACGCCATCATCAAGGAGTTGCAGTTCCACCCCGTAACCGATGCTCTGCTGCACGTTGACTTCTATGAGGTGAACGAAGATAAGCCTATCGTGATGGGTGTTCCCGTAAAACTGAATGGTCTTGCACAGGGTGTTCGCGATGGTGGCCGTCTAAGCCTTATCGTTCGTAAGGTGGACGTTCGTGCTAAGTATACAGATATTCCTGAAGTACTGGATATCGACGTAACCAACCTTACCATTGGTAAGAGCATCAAGGTTGGTGATCTGCAGTTCAAGGGTCTGGAAATGGTAACCAGCAAGGAAGTTGTGGTTTGCACCATCAAGGCTACCCGTAAGTCTAATGCTGCCGCTCAGGCTGGTGAGGATGAGGCTGCTGAGTAATCTGCTCCACCTCTTCAAAAAGACAGAAACTCAGATGGATAAATATCTGATTGTGGGCTTGGGCAATCCCGGCGCTGAATACGAGGGCACCCGCCACAACACAGGTTATATGGTATTGGACGCCCTAGCTAAGGCGTCCAATATTATTTTTGAAGACAAGCGCTATGGCTACGTTGCAGAGACTTCGCTTAAAGGTCGGAAGTTAATTCTACTGAAACCCACTACGTTTATGAACTTGAGTGGAAACGCAGTGCGTTACTGGATGCAGAAAGAAAACATCGACCAGAAGAGATTGCTCGTTGTCGTTGACGAACTGGCGCTTCCTCTTGGAACATTCCGTCTGAAGGCAAATGGTTCTAACGGAGGTCATAACGGACTAGGCCATATCCAACAGCTTATCGGACAGCAATATGCCCGTTTGCGCATGGGTATCGGCAATGAGTTCAATCATGGCGGACAGATAGACTGGGTGTTGGGAAAATACAGTGATGAAGAGAAACATATTCTGCAGCCTGCTATTGACACAGCCGTTGAGGTCATCAAGAGTTTTGTGCTGGCAGGCATCGATATCACGATGAATCAATTCAACAACAAAGGGAAAAAAGCAAAAGTATAGCGTATGGCTGAAACCGCGAGAATAGACAAATGGCTCTGGGCTTCGCGCATCTTCAAGACGCGCTCCATTGCCGCTGATGCTTGTAAAAACGGACGTGTGGTGGTGAACAATGCCAATGTGAAGCCTTCCCGTCCGCTGAAGGTGGGCGAAGTGGTTCATGTGCGCAAGCCGCCCATCACCTATTCTTTTCGTGTGCTGAAATGTATCGAACAGCGCGTGGGGGCCAAACTCGTTCCTGAGATTTACGAGAACGTCACCGATCCCAAGCAGTACGAACTCTTGGAGATGAGCCGCATCAGCGGATTCATCGACCGCCAGCGCGGCACAGGCCGTCCCACCAAGAAGGACCGCCGCGCCATGGATGCCTTTACGGATCCCGCCCTCTTCGGCTTCGGAATGGACGAAGACGACGATGACGAGTTCAATTTCGGCGAAGATTAACGCTCTAGAACAAAAAATAATAATGACAAACGTAGCCATATTCGTGTCGGGAGGAGGCACCAACTGTGAAAACATCATCAGATACTTCAAGAATTCTGAAAAAGTGAAGATCTGCCTCGTGGTGAGTAACAAGGCCGATGCCTATGCCTTGGTACGTGCCCAGAACCAGGGTGTACCAACCACTGTAATCACCAAACAGGATTTCAACGACCGTCAGACGATGATGTCGCTTTTGAAAGAATACGACATCCAGTTTATCGTGCTGGCCGGGTTCCTGCTCATTGTGCCCGACTTCCTTATCGAGGACTACGACCGCCGCATGATTAACATCCACCCAGCCCTGCTGCCGAAATACGGCGGCAAAGGCATGTACGGGCATCATGTGCACGAGGCCATCAAGGCTGCCGGTGAAACAGAAACCGGCATGACCGTCCACTATGTTTCGAACGTCTGCGACGGCGGCGAAATCATTGCACAGTTCCGCACGCCCCTTTCTCCCGACGACACTCCCGACGACATTGCCCACAAGGAGCACCTGCTGGAAATGGAGCATTTCCCGAAAGTAATTGAAGAAATCATTGACAGCTTGCAGAAATAAAAAACTTCGCAGATTTCCGTAAAAAGAATCTGCGAAGTTTTTCTATATGGGAGTATAAGCAAGTATCAGAACCTGCGTCCTCCACCGCCACCGAAGCCACCGCCGCCGAAACCGCCACGGCCACCACCGCCGAAGCCACCACGACCGCCACGGCCGCCACGGCCGCCAGGCATGCCACCCATCATACCAGGCATCATACCGGGCATACCCATACCGCGCATCATCTGACGAGCCTGACGGCCGCCGAAGGCATTGAAACGATAGATAACGTGTACCATAGCGTAACTGTTGATGCTGTTATACTCGGAGTCGGTACGCTGCATAGCATTGATCGAACGGCTGTATGTGCTCATCTGGTGCAGCATGTCATAGAACTGTATGGAAACGGTAAGTGCATTGCCTTTGAGGAAGCTCTGTGATATCTGTGCATTCCAAATCAGTTCGTTGGTGTTCATAGAACTGTCGTTATAACCTCTACGGCTCTGGTTGTGGAGGTCGGTTGACAGGCTGGTACCCCACGGTGCGAAAATGTTGATGCTACCACCGTAAGAGAACTGCCAGGTGTCAAGGTTACTCTGGCTCTGAAACTTATTGCGGGCACGTGTGTAGTTCACGGATCCATCAAGTGCAATCTCGAACCAGTCTTTACGGAAACTACCCTGCAGACGCTCCATGATCATAGTGTTCTTAGTGGTATTCTTGATAGATTCATTTATATCGTTGTTGAACAGATACCCCACAGAGTTATTATGATTGAGCATGGTGAACGTGTTCACGTTCCATACACCTGCGCTGTCAATAGCCGTGTTGAACATCAAGCCCAAACTGGCGTTCCAGTTACCATTGATATTTTCCGGTTTGGTAATTCTACCACCAGTATCTTCGATATACCGAACCATATTCGAGATGGAATTCCGGGTATTGCTATAGTTACCGAACAACATGATGGAACGCATGTGATCCTGCATGTATGTGTTGTAGTTCACTTGAAGACTGTTGGTGAACGAAGGCTTCAGGCCCGGATTACCCTGAGTGATATTCAGAGGGTTACTGTCATCAGTGATATCAAGCAGGTCGCTCATCTGTGGCTGCTGTGTGGTACCGCGGTAGTTGATACGCAACTCTGTGGTGTAGTTCGGACGATAACGGAAGTCGATGGTCGGGGTTACATTGAAAACTGTACGTGTGGTGTCTGCATGCACGCCTCTGTAATCTTGGATGAAATGCGACTTCTGCGGCTGGAACATCAAACCCGCATTAAACTGGTAGTTGTCGCGGATCTTACGGAACATCACGTCAAACTGGTGAATGTAGTTCTTATACTCTGAGAAACGACTCTGATTCTCATCATAATACGGGGAGTCTATACCCACCGGATTCGATATCAGTGACAGATAGTCGTCAAAACCGCCATAGACAGGTACGATTCCGCTGAAGATGTCACCGAGAGAACTGTACGTATAGGTCGAGCGGTCACTCTTGTTATAACTATACCTGTACTGATAACTGAACTGCAAGTACGTACGCAAGCCAATCGGCTCACTGTACGTCGTCTGGATACCGTAACTCCAGTTCTTCGTCGGTGTCAGGTTATACCGGTTGGTATATTGTGTGGCGCTACCACTTTCCAGCATCATTTTATAGTATGTCACCTCCGACAATGACAGACTCTTGCTGTCCTGGTCTCCATAACTGAAGTCACCGCGTAAGGTTACGTTTCGACCATTGTTACTCAACCGGCGGTTAATCTGCAACATGGCATTAGCCGAAGTATTGCTGTTGTTACTTAATGAACCGTTTCTGTTCGTGTTCACGACAATGTTGTTGGCAGCAAGTTCTTCGATGGAAGCAGTTGCCAGCGGGTCAGCTACGAAGAGGTACGGATCCTTATTGAAGGTGGCCGAGAAGTTGTCGGCGGGATTTCTACGGCTATCACTGTTCGTCACGCGAAGGCTCGGACGGAACATGACGTTCGTTGCTGAATCAGGACGCCACTCCAAGCGTAACTGGGCATTCCAGTTGTTCGAACGATTAAGGTTCTTGCTGATGCTGTTTGAAAACTGGTTAGAACCGAAGTTCTCAGTTGCCGAGCGTGACCAAGTGTCACCGTCGCTGTGATTCCAGCGCAGACTGGCATCTAACTCCAAATTATTGTTGTTGTCGTAGTTAAAGTTCACACCCGTCATCTTTGTCGCATTAAGACCGTTGCGACCACCGAAGCGGCCACCACCGCCACCACCTGGGAAACCCATATCGTTCGTATTATTCGCGTTGAACATGCCTGTGATGCGAGAGGTACTGTTCTGGTAAGATCCCATCACACGGCTAGAATAGCGGTCCTTTGTACCCAAGCCGAGGTCGGCATTTGCGAAAAAGCCCCTGTTCATGCCCGCCTTGATGCCGAAGTCCAGAACGGTTTCCTCGTTACCGTCGTCGATACCCGTCACACGGGCAAGGTCACTCTGCTGGTCGTAGGCACGAATATTATTAATGATGTATGTCGGCAGGTTCTTCATGGCAGTTTGTGTGTCACCCGTCATAAATTCCTTACCGTCAACGAGAATCTTTTTAACCTGCTTACCATTGATGGTAATCTTACCGTCATCATCCACCTGTGCACCTGGCAACTTCTTCACCAGTTCCTCGGCAACACTACCCTCAGGAGTACGGTAGGCAGCTGCATTATAGATAAAGGTGTCTTTCTTTACGGTTACCTTTGCAGCCTGGGCCGTAGCTGTAACACCTTTAAGCATGATAGCATCGGAATTGAAGGTCATAGAGCCCAACTCCACATTCTTATCATCTTGGATGTTGACATTCTTTACAATCGGCTTGTAGCCTACACCCGAAATCTTTACCAGATACCGGCCATTTTCAGGAGCAGTAACACTAAACTTTCCCGACTCGTCGCTTATCGTGCCGGTAATAAACGTACTGTCTGTCTTAAGGAGTTGTACTGTGGCCTGCATAACAGGTTCTTTGGTGTCGCGGTCTGTCAGTGTTCCTGTAACACTCCGCTCTTGGGCTTGTGCCGATACGGTTGCCAACAAGGCTACCACCATCAGCAGATAAATCTTTTTCATCTATGATTTAATTATTGTTGTACTTTTTACCTTTAATTGGGTGATGGACGATTATATGACGTCGAAAGAACACATAAGTTTAATCAAAACGAAAAAAAAGAGAAATATTTGGTAATTTGTCTCATTTACGCTAACTTTGCACACGAATTACGTTATGATATGTTATTTAGGTTATGGAGCAGAGAGTTGTTATTTCAAAGAATTTACATCAGGAACTAGCTATGGCCATCTCGGAATGCGAGCACGACAAACTTTTCGTACTCGTTGATGAAACCACTGAAAAAAAATGCTGGCCGCTCATCAAGGATTTTCTTTGCCTGCGCGAGGCTAACCTGATAACCATCAAGGCCGACGACACAAACAAGACGCTCGAATCTGTCAGCCACGTATGGAGTGAACTGCAACGCATGAGAGCCACCCGCCATTCCTGTATGATCAATCTCGGAGGCGGAATGGTTACCGACCTCGGTGGATTTGCTGCTTCCACATTCAAAAGAGGCATCGACTTCATCAATATCCCCACCACGCTGCTTGCCATGGTGGATGCTTCGGTGGGCGGTAAGACGGGCATCAACTTCGGCGGACTGAAAAATGAAATCGGTGTTTTCAACGATTCCAAATTCGTAATACTCGACACTCATTTCCTGCAAACGCTCGACCGCGAGAACATTCTTTCGGGCTATGCCGAAATGCTGAAGCACGGTCTGATTTCAAACGAAAAGATGTGGGCGGAGTTGATTGGGTTTATGGATGAAAGTTTATGGTTTATGGATGACAGCCAAGACAAGAAACAACAAGCAACCATCAACCATAAACTCTCCACCTTAAACCAACTTCTGGCTGATTCCGTCAAGGTGAAAGAGCGCATCGTCAACGAAGACCCCAAGGAGCATGGTATTCGGAAAGCCCTGAATGTGGGCCACACTATCGGCCATGCCTTCGAGAGTTTTGCCATGAAGAAGGGGGAACCTATTCTCCACGGCTATGCCATAGCCTACGGCATCATTGCCGAACTCTACCTGAGTGCCGTGAAATGCAGCTTCCCGCAAGACAAATTGCGCCAGACCGTAAACTTCATCCGTGAACACTATGGTCAGATGACAATCACCTGCGACGATTACCCCTGTCTGTTGGAACTGATGACCCACGACAAGAAGAACACTTCCGGCCAGATCAACTTCACGCTGCTTGGCAGCATCGGCGACATCCGCATCAACCAAACGCCCACGGAAGAAGACATCAAGGAAGCACTCGATTTCTATCGTGAAGGTTAAGGGGTGAGGTTAAGGAGTGGCTTAGTAAACAGAAAAAAACAAGAAAAACACTGACACCACCGCACATCGCCCTGTTTATCGGGGCTCAGGCGTGACATAAGATGTGTCACCACTGACACAACACTGACACATTTTTAGAGGATAGAGGAAAGGCAACGGGTAGGCGAGCAGAGCTCGGGAATGAGAGGAGAGAGGAAAGAGAGATAAAATCTCTAGAGATTTTACGGCAACCAATGATGTTTTGCAGGGTAAAGGACCATTCCTTGCAATAAAATCTCTAGAGATTTTATCACCCTCCCTCATCCTTCCAACACCCAACACCCCAAAAATGTGTCAGTGGTGTAAGTCCGACTGTCACGCCTCAGCCCTTTGTTTATCGGGGGTGTGCGGTGGTGTCAGTGTTTTTTAGGAATAATTCTGTGTGGCTAATTCCTCCGCTTGCTTTCGTGCGGGCTTTCCGGTTTCAGTCATGGGTAGTTTTTCTACAAAAACAAAGTCGCGAGGCTGCCAGTATTTGGGCAGATGTTCACGACACAGGCTTTGCAAGCGAGTTTTCAGGGATTCCCTCTCTTCTCTCTCCTCTTTCCTCTCATTCCCGAGCTCTGCTCGCCTACCCGTAGCCTTTCCTCTATCCTCTACCATCATCACCACGATTTCGCCGAACTTCTGGTCCTTACGCTTGGTAATTAGGAAAGGGTCGTGTACATAGGGTTTCAGGATGCGCTCCACTTCCTCTGCCTGAATCTTGATGCCACCGGAACAAATCACATTGTCCTTACGGCCAATGATACGGAATCCCGCTTCGCTGATTTCCACGATGTCGTTGGTGACCAAGCGTTCGCTGCAAACCTGCGGTGCATCAATAACCAGACAACCATCATCATTCTGTGAGATTTCCACGCTGGGGAAAGGCTTATACCATTCGCTGGCCTCTGGCCCATTTAAACGTCTCAAAGCGATGTGCGAAAGGGTTTCCGTCATCCCGTAGGTACTCCGAACATAGTTTGGAAAGTCCTTCAGTTCCGAAGCCATAGCCTCATCAATAGCACCACCACCAATGATCAGATGTTTGATTTGCTTCAAACGTTCACGTTCCTGTGGAACTTGCAGGGAATTATAGACCTGCATGGGAACCATGGCGGCAAAGTCTATCTTAGTGGCAGCCACATTGGCCAACGGATTGCCCGTTGGTTCCACCACAATCAGTTTGAGATTCCTCACCAAAGAACGTACGACCATCATCTTTCCAGCAATATAATCCAGCGACATGCAAAGCAAGGCTGTGTCACCTTTTTTCAGTCCCAGAAAGTCACAAGTAATGCGGGCTGAAGCCTCCATACGACGTTTTTCCACCCACATCGGTTTCGGTTTGCCCGTAGAGCCGCTTGTATGCACCATCACCTGTTCGGAATCATTATTCCACTCCTCCAAGAACTCTTCTAAAGTCATACGCCCAACTTAATTCTTCACTCTTAACTCTTCACTTTCCTCACCCAAAGCCTTTCACCCCTAATTTCCAAGGGCATCGGAATATTGTCAGTAAAGAGCATACCCGTTCCCAGTCCTTGGGGCATAGTGATATGTGGACCATAAATTTCAGCACAGAAATGAGCGATGGCACTCAGTCCGATATTACTTTCCAAAGCAGAAGTAATCCATGAACCGATACCCCGTTCCTTAGCAATCGCTATCCATTCCCTACACCCTTGTATACCTCCATGAAGCGATGGCTTCAAAATGATGTACTGTGGACAAATAGTGTCAAGCAACGAAGCTTTCATGGAAAGCAGATTGACTCCTATTAATTCCTCATCGAGAGCAATGGGTAGAGGCGTCTCTTTACAAAGTCGGGCCATTTCCTTCCATTGGTGTTGCCTGATAGGTTGTTCTATGCTATGAATATCATATTGAGCCAGTTGCTCCAGCCTTTCCATAGCATTCTCTGGGGTAAAACCACCGTTGGCATCCACACGCAATTCTATCTGTTCTTTTGAAAAATGACTGCGGATAAAACGAATCAATTCTATTTCACGATTCCAGTCGATGGCTCCAATCTTCAGTTTCACACAATGGAAACCTTGCTGGAGCTTGTCCTGAATACGTTGGGACATCTCTTCGAAAGACCCCATCCAAATCAGTCCATTGATGGGAATGCCCTCTTCGCCACGGGCAAAAGGAGTTTCAGATTTCAAGTGCCTAGTTTCAAGTGCCGTTTCCAAGCCAAAAAGCATGGAAGGATAAGGGCGCATCAGTTCATAGGGAACCTCTCCTGTCTGCTCCACCATGTCACAGAAAGTGCGAAGTGTTCTTCCATAATCAGGCGATGCATCACAGGACAGGTCTGGCAATGGCGCACACTCCCCTACTCCTTCGAAAACAATTCGCTCTCCGCTCTCCTCTCCAGCCACAGAGGAGCTCGCCTCCCCGTAGTCTTCCCTCTCTTTTCTATTAACATATACTAACCATGACCGCCGTTCGGTATAAACGCCCCGTGAAGTACCTGCTGGCTGTTTGAAGTGAAAAACCCGTTCCTCAATATCTATTTTCATCACTCCTAACTCCTTATTCCTAACTCAATTAATCAACCAACTGATGCCAGCAATAAAGCCCCATTTATCACCAATAGAACTTAGCCCCATCTGTCCCATGGCACTGAACATAACCTTACGGCTTATGATCCATTTACAGCCCAGATCCATATTGAAATCAGGAGACTGATGCTTACGGAAGTTATTATAGTTTTCTAGGGTTACACCTACACTTGGGGAAAAGTTATAAGTGAGAGAAGCAGCAGTAAAAGTTAACGGCTTTGCAGAAATGCCATCCCAATCCAAACCTAAATCATAAGACAGGCCCCAATGAGACGACAACGTGTGAGCAAATAGTGCATGGAAAGCAGGCGCGATGTCATCGGGACGTTTCACCTTTAAGCCAACTGGCAAAATAACGCGGGCGGTGAGTGATGTTAACGGCACGATGCCCTGCTCTTCACAAACTCTTACCAAAGTTCCCACCATTACAGGTCCGAAACCAGTAGTTGTCTCGCCAGCCGCCTTGTACGACACTAATTCAACCTGCGTAAAAACCTCCGTCGTCTTTGTGAGACCATAACGAATCAAAGATGTGTTTAACGACCAAATATCTTTTTTGATGTCCATCTCTTTCGTAAACTCCGAACCTACACTCGTCTCAAGCATCCATTTTCCTTTGGGCATCACTTCAGGTCCTGTACCAACGCTGAATCCGCCGGTGTAATTACCTACATCGTCAGATTGTCCAAAAGTTTGCATACTTAACAGTAGCAACAGTAATATTAAAAAAGATTTATGCTTCACACTTTCATTAATTACATGATAAATTATGGGAATTTCGGATATTTATCGAAATCGGGTTTGCGCTTCTCCAAGAAAGCCTTACCACCCTCTTGTGCCTCATCCATCGTGTAATAGAGCATGGTGGCATCGCCAGCCAGTTCCTGAATTCCAGCCTGCCCGTCTAATTCTGCATTGAGTCCTGCCTTAATCATTCGCAAAGCCAATGGCGAACGCTCCATCATGATTTCAGCCCACTCCACACAAGTATCTTCCAGTTCCGAGATAGGCACCACCTTATTAACCATCCCCATGCGCTCTGCCTCTTCAGCCGTGTATTGTTTACAGAGGAACCAAATCTCACGGGCCTTCTTCTGTCCCACCATACGTGCCAGATAGCTGCTGCCAAAACCAGCATCAAAAGAACCCACCTTAGGACCAGTCTGTCCAAAGATAGCATTCTCCGAAGCTATGGTCAGGTCACACATCACATGAAGTACATGTCCCCCACCTATGGCATAGCCGTTTACCATCGCAATCACTGGTTTCGGCAACCGGCGGATCTGCATCTGCACATCAAGCACAGAAAGGCGGGGAACACCGTCTTGGTCCACATACCCACCACGACCTTTTACATGCATATCGCCACCCGAACAGAATGCGTGTTTTACATCTTCCAGTTGTTTACCTTCGGGAACTTCACTCATGGCACCCGTCAGGATCACTACACGGATGTTGGCGTCCTCCCGACAAATACTAAAAGCCTGTGACAATTCCAAGGTAGTCAGGGGCGTAAAGGCGTTACGGTAACGAGCCCGGTTAATGGTGATTTTTGCGATGTGATTGTATTCCTCAAAGAGAATCTCCTTGAACTCATGTGTCAGTTTCCAGTTTCTTTGTCTCATATCAAAAAGTCTGATTATTGGCACAAAAGTACTAATAAATAGGCAAAAAACCAAATAAAACCTATTTTTATTAAGACCATCAAAAAAGAAAGAAATAATTATAAAGCGTTTGAAATAAAAAAGTGAGAGGAAAAAGATGGAAGATTAAGGGATTTTTTGTATCTTCGCACTCAAGATTAAAAGCAACTACAATGACAACAGAATTTATCATCCGTATCCTGGCAGCCACCTTTTTAGGTGCAATCATCGGACTGGACCGCGAATATCGAACGAAAGCTGCCGGATTTCGTACGCATGTACTGGTGGCACTGGGCTCTGCCCTTTTTATGATCATTTCCGTTCATGGTTTTGACGATCTTCCCAAAGACCAGATGACACTGCGTATGGATCCTGCACGTATTGCCGCTCAGGTCGTAACAGGTATCGGTTTCATCGGTGCGGGAACCATTATTTTTCAGAAGAACGTTGTGAAAGGATTGACTACGGCAGCCGGCCTGTGGGTTACTGCAGCCGTGGGCATGGCCTGCGGTGTGGGCATGTACACGCTGGCAGCCGTGAGCACGGTAATAGTGCTTCTCTGTTTCGAAGCCTTCAATGCTTTTCTCCACAAGATGCGTGGAAAACGGGAGGACGAGGAATAGCCTCTCCCCTATATTGAAAGACTACGGTAATAATCTTTTAAGACCTGAGTGTCGGTTTCCGCATCCGTAAAAACTTCCAGCAGGAGGGGACGTGAACTTTCCTTCTGCAAGAGGAGTTGGATTCCTTCTTCCATTTCGACCTCGTTACGGGCACCGAGATATTCCACCCCGTAACTTTTGCAAATACCTTCAGCTGAAGTATGATGGCTTCCCATCACGTAATCGAGGGCAGAGGAACGCCCGTCGCCTACCGGCAACTGACGGAAGATGCCACCCCCACCATTATTAAGTAAAAGGATGCGGAAGTTGCCTTTCAACTCTTTATTCCACAGGGCATTACTGTCATAGAAGAAACTGAGGTCACCGATAACGATGAAAACAGGATTCTTTGCGACTAGAGAAAAACCGGCAGCCGTGGAAAGTGATCCCTCAATGCCGTTGACACCGCGATTGCAATAAACATAATGGCGTGCATAGATATTGGCCAACCGGATGGCCATGCTGTTGGCATAGTGGACGAAAGAATTACGGCTGTCGTACTTTTGTTCAAACATTCTTACTGCTGCCATCTGCGAGTAAGCGGGATGGTAATCATCAGCATGGGATTTGGCATGCGTAAGCGCCTGCGCCCACAAATCCCGGAAAGGCTTCGGCTGGGACTGTTTCTCCCGCAGCAAATCAGCCAACGTAAGCAGCATGGTCCACGTGTCGCAATGCACCCAATGGTGGAGATTCATAAACGTGTCACTGAGGTTCCCACTCTCATTGGCTGCC
>CACZVX010000041.1 GCA_902784755.1 uncultured Prevotellaceae bacterium | reverse complement strand
CTGCAGACGGGTGTCATCATGCTCATCGGTCTGCTCTCCAAGACCGCCATCCTGATTACGGAGTTCGCCTCTGAGCGCCGTGCCCAGGGCATGAGCATCCGCGATGCCGCTTTCGAGGCCTGCAAGGAGCGTCTGCGCCCCATCCTGATGACGGTATTCACCATGATTGCCGGTATGATTCCGCTCATCATCGAGGGTGGTGCCGGTGCTAACGGTAACCGAGCCCTTGCCCTTGGCGTTGTGGGCGGTATGTCTGTGGGTACCATTGCCCTGCTCTTCGTTGTCCCCGTCTTCTTCATCGTGTTCCAGAAACTGCACGAGAAGTATCAGGGTGGTAAGGGACAGAGCAGTGAAAGCACTGATGGCCGAATTGTGACGGACGAAGACGAAGTCAAAGTAGCAGTGGCTCCGATAGAAGAGATAAGTGAAGAAATAAAACCAGAAGAGATAAATTAAATGAAAATAAAAAGCATTCTTATAGTAGCCCTATTGAGTCTCGTACTTTCAGGCTGTGGGACGTTTAAGAAATATGTGTCGCAGGGCTCAATTCCAGCCAATGCGTATGGTAACGATGTTTGGCAGACCGAAACCTCGCTGGCTCAGATGTCGTGGCGTGAGTTCTTCACCGATCCGCTTTTGCAACAACTCATTGACAGCGTGCTTGCGCGTAACACCGACATCAACTCCGTGCGCATTGCTGTCGAGCAGTCGGAAGCTTCCTTAAAAGCGGCGAAACTGGCTTATCTGCCTTCGCTCTACTTTTCACCCCAGGGAACACTGTCGAGTTTCGACTACGGACCTGTAAGCAAGACCTACAATCTGCCTTTGCAGTTGAGTCTCGACATTGATGCTTTCGGTTCGATTACCAACCAGAAGCGAAAGTCGCAGGCGGTGCTTAAGCAGGCCCAAATTCGTGAAGAGGCACTTCGCGCCAATCTCGTCTCGACCGTCGCCCAACAGTACTATAGGCTGCAGTTACTCGACCGTCAACTGGAAATCCTGATGGCAACCGACAGTTTGTGGAATGCCTCCTTGGAAACCGATAAAACGCTATGGGAAAATGGTAAGATCTATTCTACTGCCGTTAATCAGATGGAATCATCCTATTTGAATGTGAAGACACAGATAGTTGACACACGTCGTAACATACGTAGCGTAGAAAACGCCATCTGCCGTCTGCTTGCGCAGACACCCCAGCACATCAACCGTTCGGAGTGGGGAAGTTCTGCATTACATCATCCAGAAGCTCAGGGTGACACTGGCCAGCGTATGTTTGACACGCAGTTCCTCAAGACTGGTGTCCCAGCCATGCTGCTGGAGAACCGTCCCGACATCCGTATTGCCGACCACGCCATAGAGGAAGCCTTCTATAACACACAGGCTGCCCGTGCCGCATTTTTTCCAAGCATCACGTTATCAGGAACAGCTGGCTGGACCAATAATGCCGGTGCCGTGATTAATCCTGGCAAGATGCTGCTCAATGCCGTGGCCTCGCTTACCCAGCCGATTTTCGCTCGTGGCCGACTGTTGGCCAATCTGAAGACAGCCAAACTTTCACAGGAAAATCTGCAGCGTAAATATGTCCAAACGGTTATCGATGCCGGTAACCAGGTGAACGAGGCTTTGGCAGACTGTCAGGCTGCTCGAGAGAAACATGCTTACTATCACCGTCAGGTGCAGGTGCTCCATGAGGCATACACTGGCACCCATGAACTGATGGACAATGGCAAGGCCAATTATCTTGAAGTACTCACCGCACAGGAAAGCCTTCTCAACTCGCAACTTAGTGAAGCTGCAAACATGTATAATGGGGCTAAGGCTGTCATCGCCCTCTACATTGCCCTTGGTGGTGGGACAAAATAAAAGGGTAAAGAGGAAAAAGGTACTAATGAGACATTGGGCACTTGTTTTCATCCTTCTCGCTTTCACTACAATGACCGTAGCACAGAATCACGATCAGCAAGTGAGAGCGCAGGTGGATAGTGTGCTTACTGCCCGTTATTATAGCAACAAAGGAAATATAGATACGTCTTATATTTTGCGTCCAACGACAAAATGGACTGTCAAAGCCCGGTTGAACGTGTCGGGGGCGAAGATAGAGACTGAGGGTGTTGATAATGGGCAGCATTTCAACTCGGAGATGAAAGCCGACTATAAATCGACGCTTAGTCTGGCCGTGAGTTATTTAGGCTTCTCGCTCAGCGTAGCACTCAATCCCGCCAAGCTGATGGGTAAGTACCGCGATTACGAACTGAACTTTAACTCTTACGGCAAGCGTTTCGGGTTTGACGTTATATATCAAAATGCCCATAACTTCACGGGTTGGCACGACCATGATGGCATGGAACGCATAGAGCTTCCTGCTGATATGTTGAAGGTGAAGACGCTGAACGTTAATGCTTTCTACGTATTCAACAGCAGCCATTTTTCCTATCCTGCTGCCTTTTCGCAGAGCTATGTTCAGCGGCGCTCTGCCGGCAGTTTCCTGCTGGCCGTTTCAGGTCAGGGACAACATGCCACGCTTGACTGGGAGCAAGAGATGCAGCTGAAAATGACGAACATCGGCATCGGTGCGGGCTATGGCTATAACTACGTGCCTGCACAGAGTTGGCTATTGCATATCTCAGCGCTGCCCACGTTCATCGTCTACAGCAACACATCAATGACTTTCGGTGACAACCGCATTCCCCTGAACTATCACTTCCCCGAGGTCATCATCACTGGCCGTGGAGCTATCGTGCATCAGTGGAGCAACAAATTCTTGGGCCTGTCGATGGTATTCAACTTCACCAACATCGGTCATAAGGAGAGTCTAGGTGTGCATAATATCAAATGGCGGGTCCGGACCTTCTTCGGGTTTAGGTTTTAGAATATAGGAATAATAAGAATGATGAAAAGGTTATTTGAATCTTTGAAAAGAATTCTAATTAAAAAAATCCCAAACAATGACAGAACTTGAACCTCTGATAGCTGACCTTGCGCTGATACTCATCTGTGCAGGTGCCATGACGCTGCTCTTCAAACGATTGAAGCAACCAGTGGTGTTGGGTTACATTGTGGCGGGATTCCTTACCTCGCCGAATATGCCCTACATGCCCAGTGTTACCGATATGCAGGGCATACACCTCTGGAGCGAGATAGGTGTTATTTTTCTGCTTTTTGCACTTGGTCTGGAATTTTCTTTCCGCAAAATACTCCGCATGGGTGCGGCACCGATTATTGCCGCCTGTTCCGTCATTGCGGGCATGATGCTCGTCGGCATGTTCACGGGCCAACTCTTTGGATGGAGCAAGATGGACTGTATCTATCTGGGTGGTATGCTGGCCATGTCTTCTACGACCATCATCTTCAAGGCTTTCGACGATATGGGACTACGGGAGAAACGCTTTGCCAGCCTTGTATTGAGCGTGCTCATCATCGAAGACATCCTGGCCATTGTGCTCATGGTGATGCTCTCGACATTGGCTGTCAGCAAAGAGTTCGAGGGCACGCAGATGCTCATGTCCATCCTGAAACTCATATTCTTCCTCGTCCTTTGGTTTGTGGTAGGCATTTTCCTCATACCGCTGTTCCTGCGCAAAGTGAAGTCGTTGATGAGTAATGAGACCATGCTTATCACAGCCCTTGCCTTGTGCTTCGGCATGGTAGTGATAGCATCTTCCGTGGGGTTCTCCGCCGCATTTGGTGCCTTCATCATGGGCAGTATTCTGGCCGAGACCGTTGAGGCAGAACAGATAGAGCACCTTGTCGCCCCTGTAAAAGACCTTTTCGGTGCCATCTTCTTCGTTTCCGTCGGCATGATGGTCGATGTGGCACTCATCGTGGAGTACATAGTGCCTATCCTCTGCATCATTGTCGCTATCATGCTGGGGCAGACGGTACTTAGTACAGGTGGATTCTTGCTTTCCGGACAACCATTGAAAACCGCTATGCAATGTTCGTTCTCGTTGACGCAGATTGGCGAGTTTGCTTTCATTTTGGCCACGCTGGGCACGTCGTTGGGTGTCACCAGCGACTTCCTTTACCCTATCGTGGTGGCTGTCTCTGTGTTCACCACATTCACCACCCCCTACATGATTCGTTTGGCCGAACCAGCCTACAGCGTTGTGGACCACATCCTTCCCCAGCGATGGCGTAACAAACTCAAAAACTACGCTGATGCCTCTGACGATGAACAACCCGAAACCAACGAACAGAGAATCCATTGGAAAGCTTACCTGAAAAATGTGGCCGTGGCCGTAGGCATTCATAGCGTCCTTTGCATGGCTGTTATCGCACTCATGCTCTATTTCGGAAGACCCTTTATTTCACGGCTCCTCCCGACGCCTTGGGACGGCATCCTCACGGCACTCTTGTCCATCATCTTCATTGCTCCCTTCCTGTGGATGCTCATGCGGCAAAGTGAAGACATTAACGCCAATACACTCTGGAGCGACAACCGTTTCAGCCGTGCCAAACTGGTCGCTTTACAGTTCCTGAGAATCCTCATTGCAGCGGCATTCGTAAGTTATATCCTTGGCCGCACTACCCATTGGGGGTACACACTCGGCTTTTTTGTAGTCACCGCCATCGTCATCAGCATCCTCTTCTCCCACCGGCTGAAGAAACAAGGCGATATCATGGAAAAGACCTTTAACGAGAATCTTTCACAACGCGAATAATTTTCCCCATCGTGCTTTTATTCGCAAAATAGTCCACCATCTGCAGGTTTATCGATCTTTTGAAAAACCTCCTTTCCCAATTAGTACAAATGCAGTTTAAACGCGTCATAATTTTGCTATGATTTACAACGAAATAGGAAAAACAGGTATGCGCGTGAGCAACCTCGGCTTTGGCGCCTCTTCGTTGGGTGGCGTGTTCCACGACATCCGTGAGGCTGAAGGCATTGAGGCTGTGCATGTAGCAGTAGATAATGGTATTAACTTCATTGACGTTTCACCCTACTATGGTCATCTGAAAGCTGAAATAGTATTAGGTAAAGCGCTGAAGGAGATTCCGCGTGATAAATACTACCTCTCTACGAAAGTGGGACGCTATGGCAAGGACGGCAAGAATTTCTGGGACTATTCTGCTGAGCGCGTCACCGCAAGCGTCTTTGAGAGTATGGAGAGGCTCAACATCGACTACATCGATCTCATCAACGTGCACGATGTGGAGTTTCAGGGCGATTTGCCCGGTGGCTTGCAGAAGGTGGTTGATGAGACGCTGCCCGCTTTGGTGGAACTTCGAAAGAAGGGTGTGGTAGGTCATGTGGGTATCACTGATTTGCAACCCGAGAATCTCAAATGGGTGATTGAACATTCAGAGCCGGGAACGGTGGAAAGTGTGCTCTCTTTCTGCCACTATTGTCTGAATGATGAGATGTTGCTCGACTATCTGGATTTCTTCGAGACAAACAATATCGGTGTCATTAATGCCTCGCCATTCTCCATGGGACTACTCTCTCAGCGTGGTGCACCTGCTTGGCATCCTGCTCCCGAAGCTTTGAAGGAGGCTTGTCGGAAAGCAACCGAATACTGCAATGAACAGGGTTATCCTATCGATAAACTGGCCATCCAGTACAGCACGTCACTCAATCCCCGCATTGCTACCACTTTATTCTCTTCAGCCAATCCCAAGAACGTGCTGAAGAATATCGGCTATGTGAATGAACCTTTCGATGCCTCTTTGGCTCAGAAAGTGCAGGAAATCATTGGTGATCAAATGCGAGTAAGATGGAAGAATACTTAAAAGTGAAGAGTGAAGAATGAAGAGTGAAGAATTTTTCCCTATCATCGATGCACACTCGCATCTTTGGCTGAAACAAGACACGACGTGGAACAATCTGAAGATAAAGACTTCAGAGGGCAACCGCTCGCGTTCCTTCTTTCTTGATCAGGAAGTGCAGATGCTCCCACCGTTTATGATTGACGGCAGGAATTCGGCCGAAGTGTTCCTTTCCAATATGGATTATGCGCAGGTTTCGGCAGCTGTGGTCACACAGGAGTTTATCGACGGTATTCAGAACGACTATCTTATGGAGGTGCAGCGTCGCTTCCCAGACCGTTTCTTTGTCTGTGGTATGTGTGATTATTTTCGTCCAGGTTTTATCCGTCAGGCAGAGGCACTTATCCGTAATGGCTTTCGTGCCATCAAGATTCCTGCCCATCGCCTACAGTTATCTGATCAACGCATTATGATGACTTCACCTGAGATGATGCAGATGTTCCATCTGATGGAAGACTGCGGGATTATCTTCAGCGTGGATTTGGCAGATGGTGATACCAACGTGGCCGAAATGAAGGAAATCATTCAGGAATGTCCGCGACTAAAAATAGCCATCGGGCATTTCGGAATGCCTACTACCGAACGCTGGCAGGAGCAAATCAAGTTGGCGCGTAATGAGCATGTCTATATCGAGAGCGGCGGCATCACCTGGCTTTTCAACTCAGAGTTCTATCCATTCCCTGGAGCTATTCAGGCCATTAGGGATGCTATTGATATCTGTGGTATCGACAAACTAATGTGGGGTAGCGATTATCCGCGCACCATCACCGCTATTACCTATAAGATGAGCTACGACTTCGTTCTGAAGTCACAGGAGTTAACCGCCGAGGAAAAGCGTAAGTTCTTAGGCGAGAACGCGCGACGTTTCTATGGATTCAACCATCTTGTGAAACTCCCGTATATTAAGAATATGTCTGAATAAGGTTGTGAGGTTGTCAGGTTAAAGGTAATGAGGTGCTATCATCTTAGAATCTGAAAGCGAAGTGGCCTGAAACTTTAAAACCATAAAAACAAATAATATGAAAGCAGTACAGATTACCGGCCTTGAAGAGATGGCCGTTGTTGAATTGGAAAAACCGGAGATTAAGAGCGATGAAGTGCTTCTGAAAATGAATTACGTAGGTTTCTGCGGCTCAGACCTCAGCACTTTCCTCGGCAAGAACCCGATGGTAAAGATGCCTGTTGTGCCAGGTCATGAGGTTTCAGCTGTAATTGAAGCTGTGGGCAATGAGGTACCCGATGTGCTGAAGCCTGGAATGTTGGTCACCGTGGATCCTTATAGTAACTGTGGTAAATGTGCATCTTGCCGCCGTGAAAGAGCCAATGCTTGTGAGCATAACGAGACGCTTGGCGTGCAGCGTTGGGGTGCTATGCGTGAATATTTTGCCATACCTTGGCAGAAAATTATTCCTGCAGATGGACTCACAAAAAAGGAGATAGCACTCATAGAACCCATGAGCGTGGGTTTCCATGCCGTCAACCGTGCAGAAGTAACCGATATCGATGTGGTAATGGTTATTGGCTGCGGTATGATTGGTATCGGTGCTATTGTACGTGCCAGTCTGCGTGGAGCTACAGTGATAGCCACCGACTTGGACGATGAAAAGCTGGCATTGGCAAAGCGTATGGGTGCCACTTACGTCATCAATACGGCCAAGGAAGATCTCCATGCATGTCTTGAAAAGATTACCGGTGGACTGGGTCCTGATGTGGTTATCGAAGCCGTGGGTTCTCCTTTCACGCAGAATCAGGCCATTAATGAGGTGGCTTTCACGGGCCGTGTGGTTTTCATTGGCTATGCTAAAGCTGGTACAGAGTTTATTACCAAACTCTTTGTACAGAAAGAACTGGATATCCGTGGTTCGCGCAATGCCAAGCCTGCTGACTTCCGTGCTGTGATCCACTACATGCAGAACAATCCCAACTATCCTAAGGATGAGCTTATCTCTGCGGTAGCCACGCCAGACACCGCCTTCGATGCAATGAAACAATGGGCGGCAGCTCCCGCCAAAGTCTTCCGCGTTCTTGTGGAATTTTAATTAACTGAGAGTTGAGAGTGTAGAGTTTAGAGTTATGATTTCCGGGCACGCCCGAATCTATGCAGAAATCTGCCTCCAGCAGTAATCATAACTCTCAACTCTACACTCTCAACTCTACACTCTCAACTCTACACTCTCAACTCGACATCATGTACGAACAATCCTTCATTCACGATCTGGAGCATCACGACATCAAGCCCACCGCCCCGCGCCTGCTCATCCTTGAACAGTTGCATCGCGGTGATGAAATGTTGTCGCTGCCGCGGTTGGAGCAGTTGTTGCCAACAGTAGATAAAAGCACCATTTCCCGTACCCTTTCCCTCTTCCTTCTTCATGGCCTTATCCATGTGGTGGATGACGGCAGTGGGGCATTGAAATACAAGAGCATACCCATTTCTATTGTACCCGTTGTCACCGCACTTTCTGCCTTAAGCAGATTCATGTACCTGCTGTTCAGCTCCCCGACGGATTCCGGTTGGAAACAGTCAACTACGTGTTGAAAGGTCTTTGTCCTGAATGCTCGGAAAAATAAATATAAAGGTAAAACAGTAAAAAGGTAAAACCTTTATCATTTGTCATTTGTCATTTGAGCGCAGTTCTTTATCACCAGCCCAGCTAGCGAAAAACCGAAAATGGCTGTGATATGGGCAATGGAACCGTTGGTTTGTACCTTATTAAATAGAAGGGTCTCAGAACCGTCATCGAGACCTTGGTTTGTGAGCAATTCGTCAGAAAAGACGCACTGGAATTTCTTTGCGGGAAAACGCTTTGCATGTTTGAACTTATTACGCAAAGCACGGGCCAATGGATCACCCTTTACCTTCCAGAATTCCGCCACCTGAATCTTTGTGGGGTCCAGTTTCAGGGCAGCGCCCATCGAAGAGAAGAATTTGGCTTTTGTCCTACAGGCCAATTCTATCAGCAGCATCTTGTCGCTGAGTGAGTCGATGGCATCAATAATAAAATCATATTCGTCTAAGTGGAATTGGTTGGCAGTTTCCTCCGTAAAAATTCCCTCTATGGCGTTAATCTCCGCATGCGGATTGATGGTTAGAAGGCGTTTTTTTAGCGCATCCACTTTCGCGCGTCCAACGGTTTCAGTGGTCGCCATCAGTTGCCGGTTGATATTCGATGTTGCCACACGGTCTGCATCCACGATGGTCAAATGTCGGATACCTGTACGCACCAGACTTTCAGCACACCATGATCCTACGCCGCCTACGCCGAAGAGAATCACCTTCGCTGCTGCTACCCGCTCCATGACTTCATCGCCCAAGAGCAGTCGTGACCGTTTGAATATCTCCTTTTCTGTTGCCATTTGCGTACAAAGGTAAGTAAAATCGAGTGAAATCCAAAAAAGGGTAGTAGTTTTTCTTTTAAGCAATGAAAAAATCTCTAGAGATTTTTCGCTAAAAATGGCATTATTGCAAACTAATTAGGCCTTAATTACAAGAAAATCTCTAGAGATTTTTTCAATGAAGACTCAAAGTCTTTTTGGTTTTTTTTTATTTCTGAATGGCGGTTGCGTATAGTTTCGTTCAGCATTCTTGCAGATTTGAAACTTTCTTAGTCATTCTGGTAAATTCTCTGCGTGTCTTTGCCATCTGCTCGGTAACACTTTCAGAATCTCTCGCCAATTCCATTTCATGATTCACTTTCCGTAGAATTGTTTGGTCAATCAGAAAAAAGTAATTACCTTTGCATAGTGAAACTTTGAACAAGACAAAAGAAAAGATGAGTTTCTGGATAAACAAAACAACTGATTTTAAAATGAAGAAAATTACATTCTTTGCAGCAATTCTGCTACTCTGCCTCCTGCCCTCGGCAGCTCAAAACCAAGTAGGACAATTTTCTTTGAAACCGCTTGCAGGTATCAATGTATCCACAGTTACTGGAAGTGAATACGATTTCTATTCCTCGAAAATAGGCTTTACCGCAGGCATGGAAGCCGAATATGGAGTTACACCGTGGATGGGTGTTTCCCTTGGTGCTCTCTATTCGCAGCAGGGAGCCAAATACAAAGGATCAATGTCAGGACTAATTCCCCTTGATAACGGACAGAAGGTGGCCATGTACATCAGTATGAATGGCAAGGTGAAGGCTAACTACATCAACTTGCCCCTTTTGGCTAACTTTTATGTGTTAAAGGGATTGGCACTGAAGACAGGTGTACAGTTGGGACTTTTGGTGAACGACAAAATGACCTATACTTCTGAATATGCAACCAATAGCAGTATACCTTCATACGAGGATTCCTATTACCTAAAGCCCCAGGATATTATTTTTCCCCAAGCTGGAGGCATGAGTGGCAGCCAGACAGATATATGTAAAAGTATTGACTTCGGCATTCCTTTTGGTGTTTCATACGAGTACCAGAATATTTCACTCGATGCCCGCTATTATTTTGGACTGACAAAAATCGACAAGACAACAGAGCCTGAGAATTTACGCAACCAATACTTGAGTGTGACGCTGGGCTACAAGTTCAAACTCTGATTTTTGGTGAACAGTTTACTATGTTCATGGCCCTGAAAACAAAAAAATGAAATTGAGCATTAAGCACGTAGTGATCGGAGGCATTATTGTAACCATCCTTTTCTGGATGTGGTTACTGATGAATATGTTCCCTATCCCCAAGGGGGTACGGGTAAATGAACAATACTATACCTACAAAAAGAACATTTGGGGCATCTATTACATTTCCGTTGAAAGCAGACTTGCTTTACTGAATGTCGGCACATACCGCTATCTAAATGATTATGACTCAAAGACTTTTGTGGTTTTAGACAACAACTGGGCAAAGGACAAAAATCACGTTTGGTATTGCTATGATGTGATGGATCAAGCGGATGTAGCATCGTTTCATATTGACAAGAGCGGACTGCCCAAAGACAAGAATCACATCTATTTACCAGACGATGGGCTTTTGTATAGTTACCATCCCTCCCAAAGCAGCATAGATGTTGAGAGTGCCGAATATTTTAATAGACAAAACAGTTGGGCAAACAGGATGTTGTTACGGGATAAAGAGTATGTCTATTTAAACGAAGAAAAGGTGGATGTCGATAGGAACACGTTCAAGGCTTTGGGTAATAGTTATTGGTTAACGGATAAGAACTACGTATATCTCCTGTCGTGGTATGATTCAGATTCCAAATGGAAACTCGAAAAGGTAGATTCCCTTCAGTCTCCCCTCGACACCCTTGTTGCAGGAAGTCAATATCTTCGAAACGGGCGGGATATCATTTATATGAATAAAGTCATCCTGAGTGATATTGATGTAAAACGATTTGAAGATATAGGTGTCGGAAAGTGCGTTGTCAACAATATGCTGTTTCTTAACGGAGAGCAGATTCTCAAGAATCGTCTCAATGTGGACAAGGCTAGATTCTATTTCTACGGACACATTGCCGCTGACGGGCAGCATGTGTTCTATCACGAACATCTGCTGAAAGGAATCGATGCCGCCAGTTTCCGTCAAATTAATGAGGAAACGTTTGAGGACAAGAATTACATTTACACTATCAAGGAATCTTCCTGGAATGAAGAAGACCCCTTTAATAGGAAAAAGAAGTGAAAACACAAGGGAGTTTACGGAATAGTTATTTCAGCTGTTGTCGGCATTGCTCCAGTAAATCGTTGAGTTCGCTGATGGTTTCAGCGCGGAGCATCTGAATGCGCATCTGCCGGAAATTGGGAATTCCTTTGAAAATGGGTGAAGCTGCCAAATGACGGCGGGTATGCAGAATGGCCCGCAGCTCGTTCTTCGGATCGTCCTCACCACGTTCTTTTTTGATATGTTCGAGGTTGATTTGTAACTGTTCTTTCAGAATATCAATCTTGTCATCCAAACTAAGTGAACAGGTGACGGTTCCTGTGTTCACACTCTCTGACGGTGTTCTCTCTCCTTTAACCAGGTAATCCCTAATCTCCGTGAATATCCAGGGTCTTCCAAAAGTGGCTCTTCCGATCATCACGGCGTCAACTCCATACCGTTCAAATGCCAAACGGGCTTCTTCGGGTGTGGTGATGTCGCCATTGCCGATAATCGGGATATGGATGCGGGGATTGCGTTTCACTTCTCCGATAAGGGTCCAGTCGGCTTGTCCTGTGTACATCTGACTACGAGTACGTCCGTGAATGGTCAGGGCCTGAATGCCACAGTCCTGCAGTTGTTCGGCCAGTGTGTTGATGATAAGTTGTTCCTGATTCCATCCCAAACGGGTTTTCACAGTGACAGGTGTTGAGACGGCCTTCACCACCTCACGTGTTATTTCCAAAAGCAATTCGGGTTTTTGTAGCATGCCGGCACCAGCCCCTTTGCCGGCCACTTTCTTCACTGGACAACCGAAGTTCAAGTCAATGACATCAGGATGGGCTTCGGCTTCCACGATACGGGCAGCTTCCACCATCTGCGGCACATCGCGTCCGTAGATCTGAATGCCAACGGGTCTTTCTTCATCGGCTATGGTGAGTTTGTTGACGGTGCTTTTCACGGAGCGCACCAAAGCTTCGGCTGAAACAAATTCTGTATAGACCATAGCGGCTCCGAAACGTTTGCAGAGCATACGGAAACCAATGTCCGTCACATCTTCCATCGGAGCGAGAAAGAGAGGTTGCTGTTCGAAATCTATATTTCCTATCTTCATTTTCTATCAGGTTAAAAGATGGTACATACCTCCTGCAAGCGTCTTCACCACGCCCTTCATTTCCAGTTCGAAAAGCGTGGAAGTGAGTTTGGCAATGGGGAGATTGGTGCGTACGGTAAGCATATTAATCTGCTGGTCGTTTTGTTGCTGGAGCGCAGCTACGATGCGGGCTTCCGTTTCGCTGAGCTGTGGGAAAAGTTGTCGTTCTATGCCTTGTTGCTGTGCCTCTTGGAGCTGAGCATCATCCTGCCATCCCATGGCTTTCACGAAATCTTCGGCAGAAGTGATAAGACCAGCCTGATTGTCGCGGATGAGATGGTTGCATCCTTCACTATAAGGAGCACCCACGGCACCGGGGAAGGCAAAGGTGTCGCGGTTGTATTCACGGGAAAGACGGGCCGTGATGAGGCTGCCGCCTTTTGATGCGCTTTCCACGATGATGGCCGCATCCGACATACCAGCTACAATACGATTGCGGCGTACGAAATTAATTTTGTCGGCATTTGTCTGTGTGAAATGCTCGGTGAGCAGTCCGCCTTGGTGAATCATCTGATTTGCCGTTTCGCGATGGCGAGGTGGATAGAGATCGTCGAGTCCATGTGCCAGTACGGCTACGGTTTCATAGCCTTGCTGCAGGGCGTTGCGATGGGCGCAGATATCCACCCCATAGGCCATACCGCTGACTATCAGAACCCGTGGGCACATACTTTTCAAATCTTTAATAAAGCGGTGCACGAGGTCTTGTCCATAGACTGTACAGTGGCGGGTACCTACTATGTTGATAACCCGCTGCTGATTAAGGTCGGCTGTACCTTTGTAGAAAAGGACCAAGGGGGCATCGTCGCATTCACGAAGTCTGTGAGGATAGAGTGGGTCGTTCAGGACTAATGGCTGAATGCCATGCTGCTGACAATAGGTAAGTTCGGCTTCGGCCCTGGGCATCACGGTGTTGACATCGCGCAGTCCTTCCATCATTTTGGAAGATATATCGGGAATGATATCGCGTATATTCGGGATGTTTTCCACGATAGCTGTGGCAGAGCCCAATGCCTCATAAAGTTGCCGGATTCCTGCCAGATGGAAGTAGTTGATGCGCGTCAGTGCCAACGCGGCGAGTATCTCTTTTTCGCTCATTTTTAGGGACTGGGATTTTGGGGGATGGTTATAGCCAGTCGGCGAAGGCTTGGTCGTAGTCTTCACTGGTGCCAAGTTTGCCGTTAATCAGACAAACCAATTCAACTTTTGCACGAAGAGAAAACTTTTCATCGGAAGCACGGATGATATCCTGGTGAAACACATAACGGATACCCTCCTTGGCGATATGTAAGCGAGAGATAAACTCATCATCGCACCGCAAAGGCACTTTATATTGCAGATTCATGCGGGCTACTACGGCATCCACGCCCTTGGCGTGCATCTCGGCAAAGCTGAGACCACACTCTTTCAGGAAGAGATGACGTGTGTGCTCCATATAATGGAGGTAATTGGCATTGTTGACGATACCTTCGATGTCACATTCATAGTCGCGCACCTCCATGCGGGTTTCAAAGATTCTATGAGTCATTTTCTTTGGGATTTACTGGGATTTTTGGGGATTTCAGATATTCATAACCGAAGCGGCAGCGGAGACAATCCTTACGGTCACAGTATTCTTTTTTCAATTGGATAAGGGCCTGAGAGTCACCGGCACTTTCGATAGGCAGTCCACACTGCTGCCACATACGCGTGATATAATTGTTTTCCGCTTTCAGCTGTTCGAGCAAGTCAAAAGCCCTTTCGCAGAGTTCATCCTTGCTATGATGACGACCGTATGCAAAGAGCATGGGAACGGCCGTGTTGATCATCAGCAGGTTGAGGGATGCACGCGACAGACCCTTCTGTGTTTTGCAAGAGGTGGAGCCGAAGGTATAGTGTGTTTCCCAATATGGGGTCACCTTGGTTTTCAGCACTTCTTGCAACTGTTCTATGGTTTTGCACTCCAATAACTGGCTAAGTCCTGCCTGCTGGTTGTAATAGAGTTGTGCCAGCTGTGAGAGTCGGATATGCGGGAAGTTCTGCGGACGAAGCCGGAGGAACCGCCATATCGTAGGATCCATAGCCTTCAGCTGGAACTTATGCTGCAAGTAGAGATATTCATTTCGGAGTTTTGAGAAATATCCCTCGTTGAGTGCATCCTTCTGGTATTGTTCGGGAATTTGCTGAAGTTCCAGCAATCCCGCTTGTCCCAGAAAAATGGCTTCAATCTGAAAGAGGTCATCCCGATGATGAGCCACGCTGCCCAAAGGGATGTGATAAGCCCATTGTTCGAAAGCCTCACCGTTGACACCGAAACCGTAGTTGCGTGCCAATGTGACGAAATAACCCGCTTCCCAAGAGCCTTCGCAGCGCTTCACGCGTTCGTAGATAGCTTCCGTCTTCTGCTCCAACCGTTCGGTCTGTAAGGCACTCATCCAGGAATGTACCATGAGCCGCGTCAAATCAGGAATCATCCGATAGCAAGGCGGATACTGGTCTTCATGAAGAAGCTGCTCATAGTGCTCACTCACAAGGGGCGGAATATCCATTTGCAGTTGTGGAAGATAGTCGCCTTTTGCCGTTTTTACGTCACGGTCGATGACTCTAGCCACGTGGAGAATCACGTTGTCGTAGGCAGGATCGTGGTCGTGTCCGTGCAAATACCAGTCGCTGGAGCGTTCATGGATTTCCACGTTACCCACCCAAAGCGTTCCGTTGATTTTCACCTTGGCATTGAAGAAGTCGGGTCCCGCATGATGGTTGTGCAGTCCGGGGTCTATGACTTCCACGGTTTGTCCGTCGGTGGTTATCATTTCTTTGAGCGGAAAGAGCCTATGCTTCCAACAATAATGAATCAACAGTTCCATATTGACTAAGTTATTTGAGATACAAAATTACGAATAATTTTCCAATTGCCCTAATTTTTCTCGATGGTTTTACCCTAAAACTTTTGGATGAATGGTAGCTGACAATAGGAGTGTAGGCCATGTTTCCCCGTGTGGGTAACGTAGAATCTTTTTCATAATTATGCCTAAAAACGTTATTTTAAGTTGAAAACCAACGGAATATGGCTGATTTTGCTTATCTTTGCACCGTTTTAATTCGAATTAATTATGAAGATAGCATTGATTGGCTACGGAAAGATGGGCAAAATGATAGAGCAGATTGCCAAGGACCGTGGCCATGAAATTGTAAGTATTATCGACATTGATAACCAGCAGGACTTTGAGAGCGAAGCTTTTGCCAGTGCTGATGTAGCCATTGAGTTTACGGCTCCCCAGGCTGCTTATGGGAATTTCATGAAGGCTTTTGCCAAGAATGTTAAGGTTGTGTCTGGTTCTACGGGATGGATAAAAGAGCATGGCGATGAAGTCCGTCGTTTGTGTGCCGAAGGTGGACAGACATTGTTCTGGGCATCCAATTTCTCAGTGGGTGTGGCCATTTTCTCTGCCGTGAACAAATATCTGGCAAGAATTATGAACGGATTTCCACAGTATGATGCTCACATGGAAGAGACACACCATATCCATAAAATTGACGCTCCCAGCGGAACTGCCATCACTTTGGCGGAAGGAATCATTGAGAATATAGACCGCAAAACTGGTTGGATAAAAGGTCAGGAGAACCAGCCCTACGATCCTGCTACGCTGCGCATTGATTCACTGCGCCGTGGTGAAGTGCCGGGCATTCATACTGTTCGCTACGATTCAGAGGCCGATTGCATCACAATTACCCATGATGCACATTCGCGCAAGGGATTTGCCCTGGGTGCTGTGTTGGCTGCTGAATATACAAAGGAGCATCAGGGACTGCTCACCATTTCGGATATGTTTAATTTTTAAATTAGTAATTAGTAATGAATAATTTGTAATTATGATAACCAGGCATACCCGATGTTGAATCGGATAATCTGGCTAGAAACATATCATAATTACTCATTTCTAATTCCTCATTACTCATTAATAAATATGATTGACAAGAATAAGAAAAAGTTGAACCCAGTAGTACAATGGACCAAATTTATCATTGTATTGGTACTCTATCTGGCGTTTCTTTATTGGGTGAAGAGCTGGTGGGGACTCCTCGTGGTGCCCTTCATCTTTGACATCTATATTACCAAAAAGATTAAATGGCAATGGTGGAAGGACTCTGAGGGTCCGATAAAATTCCTCATGTCATGGGTAGATGCCTTGGTGTTTGCCCTTGTGGCCGTCTATTTCATCAACCTGTTTTTCTTCCAGAACTACGTGATTCCCTCTTCTTCGCTGGAGAAATCTTTGCTGACGGGTGACTATCTCTTCGTGTCAAAGGTGAGCTATGGTCCCCGCATTCCACAGACGCCGCTGACGATGCCGCTGACGCAGCACACGCTGCCCCTCTTCGACTGCAAGTCGTATATTGAATGGCCGCAGTGGGATTACCGCCGCGTGAAGGGTCTTGGAAATGTGCAGCTCAATGATATTGTGGTATTCAATTATCCAGCTGGTGACACTATCTGCACCAATTCCCAGTATCAGGCTGCTGATTATTATCTGATGTGCTATTCTTTCGGTGACCAGTTGGTGGAGAACAAGCCCGATTTGGATTCGCTTAATGCGCAGCAGCAGTGGGACTATTATCAGGCTCTTTACAACGTAGGCCGCCAGTACATCCGTGACAATCAACCGGAATACGGTGCCGTGGATACACGTCCTGCCGACCGCAGGGAGAACTATGTGAAGCGCTGCGTGGGACTGCCGGGACAGACATTGCAAATCAAGGACCGCATCGTCTATCTGGACGGAAAGGCCAATAAGGAACCTGACAATGTGCAGTATACCTATTACGTTAAACTAAAAGGTCAGTTGCCAGATGAGCTGCTGAAAGAACTGGGAATCTCAATGGAAGACCTGACCAGTCTGAATCAGAGCGGTTATATGCCATTGACGAAAGCTGCCGTGAAAGCTCTTTCAGCCCGTAAGGACCTTGTGGAGAGTATTAAGTTGAACACTAACTCATTTACGGGAGAAGTGTATCCGCTGAATGCCCATACGGGTTGGACGCGTGACAACTACGGCCCTATTTGGATTCCGAAGAAGGGAAGCAGCGTGAATCTGACGCTTCAGAATCTTCCTATCTATGACCGTCCTATTCGTGTGTATGAAGAGAATGATCTTCAGGTAAAGGATGGCAAGATATTTATCAATGGTAAGGAGGCTTCCAGTTACACGTTCAAAATGGACTACTACTGGATGATGGGTGACAACCGCCATAATTCTGCAGATTCCCGCTACTGGGGCTTCGTGCCTGAGGACCATATTGTGGGTAAGCCGATATTTATCTGGTGGAGCAGTGATCCTGACCGTAGTGGCTTTGGCGGCATCCGCTGGAGTCGTCTGTTCCGCAAGGTGGACAACATCAAGTAAGAAGTGTGATTGAAAAGTGATAAGTGAAAGCTTTGATCTTGGATTCTATAACTTATCTCTATATTGAAGAATGCGCTGAAGTTTTTCTTGGCGCTGGCAGCTATGCTGCTGATTATGCTGGCTGTTCGTGCCTGGGCATTCACCATCTATCAAGTTACTAACTCCGACCTTCAGCCTGAAGTCCGGAAAGGAGACCGAATGATGGTGAACCGCTTGGGAAGTGCTTATCAGAAAGGAAACATCATTGTCTTTGGAAAGGACAGTTCATGGATAGGCCGTGTGGAAGCGGTTCCGGGTGATACCATCAATTTTGAAGAACAAAACTACAGGCTTCCAACAGAGTGTGTCTATTGTGGCAGTACGGAACAGCGCTATTATCTGGTCGATATGGGAAAGATGAAAACCCTTGTTCGTCATGGTGACATCGTAGGTACAGCTTTTCGCATTTGGCCTTTTAACAGGTGATAGGTGTTAGTCTTTTTTATAGATGTCAACAGTTCTGCTTTCTACATCTTATTTCGGTCCTGTTCAGTGGTATCAGAAACTGAACCGCTTCGATGATGTGCTTATCGAACAGCACGAGCATTTCTTGAAGCAGACCTATCGAAACCGATGCCTCATCGCCACTACGCAGGGTACGCAGGCCCTAAGCCTTCCCGTGGAAGCAGCAGAAGGAGGACAGGCACTTTCGAAAACCGAGATCAAGGACGTGCGTATCAGTAACCACGGCAAATGGAGAACAGAGCATTGGAATGCCCTGCAAAGTGCCTATGGGGAGAGTCCGTTCTTCGAGTTCTATGAGGATGATATCCGTCCTTTCTTTGAGCAGCGGTGGGATTTCCTTTTCGATTTCAACCTGGCCATTACCGAAAAACTCTGTGAACTCCTCGATATTCATCCGCATATAGGAAAAACAGCAGAGTATGTTTCGACTTTGTCGGAACATACAAAAGATTTCCGGAGTATCATCCATCCCAAACACCCACAGGCAGATCCCGACTTCCATCCGCGTCCCTATTATCAAGTATATAAAGAGAAGTTAGGTTTTCAGCCCAACCTCTCCATTCTTGATCTGCTCTTCAATATGGGTAATGAGAGCGTATTATTCCTTTAGCGTATATCAAACAGTTTAAAGAACCCCGTCAGTGTAAATACCTTGCGGATCTCGTCGTTGATATTCCTAATAACTATCGAACCGCCATCAGCTGCCACTTTCTTGCGTAGGGAAAGGAGCAAGCGAAGACAAGAACTGCTGATATATTCCAGATTGGAACAATCAATTTCAATATCGCGGTTAGCCTGTTCCATGAGTGGTTCTATATCCTTGCCTACCTGTACAGCGGTAGCCGTGTCAATATAACCTGAGAGATAACCTATCAGGATACCATCCTTTTCTTTGATTTCTAAATTCATATCTTTTTCTTTTATGATTTTAAGATTTTGAAAGTTGACCTATTTTATTCTAATTGAGTGGAGAGATAGGCCAGATCAGATTCACTATCAGCATATTGGCTGCCCAGATAATGAGGTTCATCGGGATTCCTATTTTGGCGAAATCGGTGAAGCGATAACCACCAGGACCGTAAACAAGCATGTGAGTGGGTGAGCCGATAGGCGTTGCGAAACTGGAGCTGACGGAAATCATCAGTGCAACACAGAATGGGAACGGATCGTAGCCCAAACTGACTGCTGCATTATAGACAATAGGATAGAACATGGCTCCTGTCGCCGTGTTGGAAATGAATTCCGTTATAAAGGTTCCCACCAGACAGATGGCGCCCATAATAACGACGGGGTTGTTACCGCAGACATTGAGGATGCCATTGGCCATCATCTGAGCCAAACCAGTCTTTTCGATGGCTGTTCCCAATACGACCGAACCGGCAAACACCATCAGAATGTTCCAGTTGATGGACTTCATGGCTTGATCTATAGAGCAGCACTTGCAGAGTACCATCACCAAGGCTGCCAGAAAAGCTGCCTGCAGAAGTGTCATGACTCCTAATGAAGAAAGGGCAATCATGGCAATCATAATCAGCGATGAAACCAGCGTTTTCTTGCCGATATTGGGAAGGTCGGAGGACTCAAAGAACTGCAGTTGCTTCTTGACATCATTGCTCAGATCGTTTATCTGTGGAGGACATTCTATGAGTAAGGTATCACCAGCCTGCAGTGTAATCTCACGAGGACTCTGTTCTATTCGCTCTCCACGGCGGCTCACGGCTACAAGAGTCAGTTTGTCTGACTTATCAAATCCAGTTTCATTCCACAGTTTACCAATGGCTTTACTGCCAAATCCTACGGATGCGGTCTTCAAGGTGCGGTTTTTGTCCATTTCATCGATGCTGAACACGTGGTGATCTGCATTCACCAACCCATGGGATTTCTTCAGTTCGATGATGTCGTTGATTTGTCCAGAATAGATCAAACGGTCACCACCTAAGATAAACTCATCAGCAGGAACGGGTGAGATAACCTCCCTGTCGAAACGCACGACTTCAAGGAGTTGACCGCCCTTCACTTCGTTAAGACCTGCTTCTTCGATGGTTTCGCCTACACAGGAGCAATCGGTGGGAACGAGCAATTCCACTGTGTAGTCACCAGTTGATTCGAAGCCTGCTTCCGGAGCTTTACGCTCAGGCAGCAGTCGGCGCATGGCAATCATGGAGAGGATTCCCACGCACATGCAAAAAAGTCCGGGAGCCAATGGGGTGAGCACGTTCATGGTATTTCCGGTTTGTTCAGCATACATTCCCGAGATAATCATGTTTGGCGGTGTACCTATCAACGTACAGATACCGCCCATACCTGAAGCATAGCTTAGGGGTATCAATAGTTTGGAGGGAGTGATGTTGAGTTTCTTTCCCCACATCTTTACAACGTTGACGAAGAGAGCTACAACGGTTGTGTTATTGAGGAATGAAGAAAGAACGGCCACAGGCACCATCAGACGAACGATGGCCTTTGGATATGATCCGGGCGTACCTAATAGATGTTTGGTGATCCATTGAAGGACACCAGTATGGACAAGTCCGGCGATAACGATAAACAAGGCACCGATAACTACCACCGATGAACTGCTGAATCCCGATAGAGCTTCCTTTGTTTCGAGAACTCCTGTTACCAACAGGATGGCAATGGCACCTAGGAAAGCTGCTTCAGCAGGTACTTTCGTGAAGATAAGTACGGCAAACATGCCCAGCACGGTCACAATCGTAATCCATGCGTAAAGGCTGAGTCCTAAGAAAATGATTCCTTCCATAAGCAGTTAGTTTAATATTTTAGTCATTGTTAATTTGTTGCTGTTTCCGTCCCGCTGATATTCCACGCGGTCCATGATGTTTCGGATAAGATGAATGCCCAGTCCGCCAATCTGCCTTTCCTCCAGTTCAGAAGTGGTGTCGGCTTCGTCATGGGTTGTAGGATCAAAAGGTACGCCTTGATCGATAATCGTAAAGATAACCTCAGTGGATGATTCTGACAGATCAGGGATGGGGGAGTTGGTAATGTTGATTTCAATGTCTCCCTCCGCTCCTTTTGGGTAAGCATAGTTGATGACATTTACCACTGCTTCTTCCACAGCCAGGTTTAAACTCAGTTGAATATCATCTGGAATGCCAAACTCACGGGCCGCCCCTTCCATAAACTGTTTTAGCTTGGTCACTTCGCTCATCTCGTTGGTGATGAAAAGGGTGCGTTTGGGGGCCTGTTTGCTGATACAGAGAATGGTAAGATCATCGCTCTGCTCTGCCCCATTGGCAAAATGTCTTACCTTGGAGTCGAGTGTTGTCACAATCTCCCGTGAAGAAAGGAAGGTAAGATCCTCTACGGTATGGATGAGCTGCTCTTCACCAAACTGTTTTTTCTGTGGGTTTTCAGCTTCGGTGAGTCCGTCGGTATAAACCAGCATTTTGGTTCCAACGAGGAAATCCATACTATCGCCTTCGTAGTCAAAATGCTCAAGAATACCAAGAGGAATGTTGCTTTCCGACTGTAATAGGCTGCAATGACCATCGGGATACACCATCAGGGGTTGGTTGTGACCCGCATTACAATAGCCCAATTTGTTGGTTTCCAGATCAAGTACGCCAATGAAAGCGGTGATGAACATATTCGATTCATTGTTCTCGGCTAAGGTACGTCCCATGGCTTCGGCAATTTCGTGGGCAGAATTGATGTGATGCCGGCAGGCTATCCTGAACACCCTCATCGTCATAGCCATGTAAAGAGCGGCAGGAATGCCTTTTCCCGAAACGTCACCTACTATAAAACATAGTTTGTTGTGATAGAGATAATAGTCAAAAAGGTCCCCGCCCACTTCCTTGGCCGGTACCAGTGAAGCGTAAATGTCAATATCGGAGCGATCGGGTAATGGCTGATGAGTCTTGGGCATCATGCTTTGCTGGATGTTGTTGGCAATGCTCAGTTCACTCTTGATACGCTCATTCGCCGCAGTTGTTTGTGTGAGTTGGTCGATATGTTCACGAAGAGACTGCTGCATGTGTACAAACGACTCACGTAACTGCCACATTTCATCTTCTCTTTTCAGTTCAGGCATTTCCACGTGAAGGTTACCCCTTGAAATCTCACTGGTGGATTGTGTCAGTTGGTCCAAAGGCTTTGTTATCCGTCGGATGGCAATGACACACAGGACAAACATCATCAGGACACCCAGTGCAACGGCGATGCCCGCAAACCAAACGATATGGATGAGGGAAGCAAAAACATCCAGGCGTGAGCAAACCAAGGCCACCGACCAGTCGGTAGGTTGTAAGGGGCGATAGACAGCCATCGAATAATCCTTACCTTTTAAGATTTCCATCATACCTCTTTCTCCGTTCAGCATTTTTCGCCCAAGAGAGTCGAGAGCGGTATCGTTGGTAAGACGGGCTCGTTGGAAGATGGTGGGTCTCTTGGCGATGGTGGCCGAATCTTTGTCATAGACCGTCAGACTGGAGTCGGGATGCAACAGATAATGTCCGTTGGCATCAAGTAGGATGCAGAAAGAATGTTTGTAGGGTTTGATGCGCTGGATGATGTGCATCACGGAATCTGTCTTTTCCTTATCGGTCAGGGTTGTATCACCTATTAGCAGTTTCTCTGCCTCGCAAATCTCTTCGGTGAGCTGCATCTCTGCCCGAAGCATGGTTTCCTGTTTCACATTGTCCTCCTGAAAATAAATATAAATCAACAAGCCAACGACAAAGACACCGATGGCGACACCCAAAATGGAAAGACTCAATCGTACGCCGATAGAGTTCCATGGTGAGATAGCGTTGTAAAAGTTCTTCTTTTCAGAAGTATCGTCCATAAGTTAGGGAAAAGGTTTACCGTGACAAATATACAAAAATATTTGAAAGATTATCCTTTTTTATCCTTTTTTCTTCTAAAAAGTATGTTTTCCACTCATGACGAATTTCCTTTCACCGTTCATCTTGATGAGTTCTGCATCACAGCCTTCTGGGATTTCCACCGTAATATTATCGCGGGTGGCATACACACTCACTCTTCCTGTAGCCGCCATGGTTGAAGCTTTTACCCATTGAAGATTACCAACCAGTTGCGGAGCAATCAGCAAATGGCGCATGCCATGAGTCCCTTTTTGTTGGCGGATGCCAGCAATCGACTTGAACAGCCATTCGTCAGCCTGACCCATCATGAAATGGTTTTGTGACGAGCCGTTCTCTGGCATCCATTGTTCAGTAAGCGTAGTGGCACCGGCTTTAATCTGATAACCATAACCCGGTGCTTCATTGTGATTGAGCATTTCAAACAAAAGTTCATTCTGCCCGTTTTCTGCCAGCACTTGAAAGAGGTAGCGGTTGCCTACGTCACCAGTCGTAAGTCGTGTACCGTGTTGGCGGATATCGGAAATCAAGTTTTGTAAGACGGCCTCCTTATCAGGACAGATTCCAAGGAAAAGGGGTAGGGCATTGGAGCATTGGCTACCCGTTCCGTAGTAACAAGAATCGGTGTGATAGAAAACTTCGTTGAAACGTTTGGTCACAAAATCAGCCAATTCATCGTATTTTTTCGCATCTGTGGCATTCCCTTCCATTCTGGCTGCTTGAGCCACATAACGCAAATCCATCAGATAATGGGCAGTGGCAACCAGTGGAACAGGTGTGTTTTTGGTGAAACCACCAGGTTCTGTTCCTCTTTGATCATACCAATCGCCAAGACCATGGCTGACGATTCCTGAATCTGCCCGAGTTGTCAAATAGTCCACATAACGGCGCATGGATTCGTAGTTATTCATGATAAGTGTACTGTCGCCATATTGATCATAGTACATAAACGGCAGAATGATAAGTGTACTGCCCCATTCGGGTGAATCATCGAAGAGATTCCCGAAGGAGACATACTGGGGCGCTGTGGTAGGAACCATGCCATTGGACTTTTGGGTATCTACAATATCCTGAATAATTTTTGGCACATAGGTACGCAAATCGTAATTATATAACAAGGATGGACCGTTCAAATGGTCCTGTTCCAGCCAACCTAATTTCTCACGATGAGGGCAGTCGGTAAGCACGGCCTGCATATTGGAGCGCTCAGCACGTTCTATCAGGCGGTGTGTCTTAGTGAAAAGTTCATTGCTGCATTCAAAAGAAGAAACTTCGGGTGCAGAGTTATAGATAAAACAGCTTTGTAGTTTATGAAGTACAGGTAGTCCGTCAGGATTGGGTTCCCCCTCAAATACAGCTCCTTCAACCTGAATATAACGGAAGCCGTAGTAAGAAAATCTTGGGTGCCAGGAAAACCCTCCCTCCTGCCCCTCCCTATAGAGCGGGGAGTAGTTACCTATCGTGTATTCGTAATAATGCTGGCGACCTGTTTGGCGTTGGTCGCATGCACCTTGGGGCGTGAGTTTTTCCGAAACAAGCAGTGTAATCTTCTGGCCTGGCTTGCCGCTGACGGTGATTTCGGGGAATCCGGCGAGGTTCTGACCCATATCGCAGACGAAGGCTCCTTTGGGGATTGTGCGTTTTGTAGCCTTCGATGCAGCCTCGATGGAATCGGGCAAAATGTACTTCCATGACTTCACATCGTAGCGTTCCATAATCTTTACGGGCGGAGCCGTCTGTAAGCGAAGTGTTCCCTTAGGTCCTTCGGTATAGACTACTGGTTTCCACGTTTCCTTCCCTTCAAGGGAAGCATCATAGCTCTCCCCACCGTAGATACTGTTGAACGTGATGGGTGACAAGCACCATTGCCAAGAGCCGTCGCTTTCGATAATCTGTTTTTTTCCATTATGATAGGTGATGACCAGCAGTAACAAGAGTTGTGGCGGACCGAAACTCTGTTGCAGTTTGCTGTAGCGCGAGCCGCGCTGCACGTTGAACATTCCGTTGCCCAGCAAGGTTTCCATGCGGTTTTGTCCTTTCCGCAGCAATCCGGTCACATCATACCTATTATAATATACGGTCTTATCGTATTCGCTCCAGAGCGGGGCAAACTCGCTGTCGCCCACTTTTTGTCCGTTGATGGTCAGTTCGTAATGGCCCAATCCACAGATATCCACCTCAGCCTTGGCTATCTTCCCTTTGGCCTGAAAGTCCTTTTTCACGATGATGGAGCGGGCAGAAAGTGAGTCCACGTCCTGCCACTTTATTTTAAACGTGTCTTGTTTAAACACGGCATTACTCCAGCGACCCGTTGGAATCTTTGCCACTTTTTTCGAAATTGCCCCAATCCATCGGGCATTTTCAATTTGTGCAGCTATATTTAAGTTAAAGTACACAGAGACACAGAGACACAGAGAAATGCGTAAGAACCCATGATAGATGAAACTCCGTGTCTCTGTATCTCTGTGTACTATATTCATAAATGATTTCATGGGGTTCATTTGATATGATTGATTTTTCCGTTATTGATTTCCGCTTCAACAATGCGTCCACCCGTAGCATGGAGGCGGAACTTGGCATTCCATTCCTTCGGCCATGCGGGGAAAAGCAGCAATTCACCCGTAGGCGTTTCCTGAAGCAGCATCTCCTGAAGGCCTATCATTCCCGCTCCGCCGCGGTTGTGGTCGGGTGCCCAATCAAAGCCCGGGTCCCAGAAAGCAGGGAACCGATAAGGACCGCTCCCTAATTTCTCCAGATTCAGCCGACGGGCCTCTTCCGTGAGTCCAAGACAAGCAGCCCAGATATTGTCCTGTTTCCAGCCTTTCGATGAGCGCATCTCCAAGGCATGCGGATCTTTCTCATAGGTATTGACGGCCGTTTTCAGTCCCGGTCGTCCCAATCCGTAGATGCGCCAAGGGAACACGGGATAGAGTTGGGGCGTCTCGACATTCTGGATTCGCTCCCAAACGATGGCCGGAGCAATGCAGGTATCTCCACCAATGACCCTCGTGGGAATCTCAGGGATGCGGGAAAGCATTGCCGAATCCTTACCCCATTTCTCCAAAACTGCCTTCAGGGCAGCAATGGTGCATGAAGGATTATAGGCCATCTTATAGGTCTCGCAGCCCGAGCCCGGGTATATCACCAGTTTGCCATTGGCATCGAAGGTCTTGGCTCCGCGCTTGTTGGCTTCGTATTGATAGTGTTCATCGAAGAATTTCAGGCATTCGGCAATAAGTGGTTCATATTTATCCCAACTTTCCTTGGGGGCATATTCACGGGCCTGCAAGGCCATCATGCAGAACTCCAAAGCAGTGTCCCACTCGTATTCCAGCCATGCATTACGGCCTACGCCACGGTCCTGTCCCGGTTTTGGCTTTCCGTATTCCGCTGGATTCGGCAGTCCGGAGTTCTCTATCTGCTCGGGGAAACAGGCGCCGCCGTGTCCCCAGAAATGCTGTGCCCATAGTTTAGCCGTCGGCAGCATCCGCAGATAGGTATCCAATTGTGCCTTCATGAGGTCGGTATCGCCACTTTTTAGCATCGGCCAATACACCAGACGTTGGTTTTGGGCGGTCATAGTGCCGCCGCCCCATTTGCGGTAGTCGGGGGTAAGAGCCACGGAAGGTGCCTTGGCTACTGGTGAAGCTGCAAGAGCAGAATCGGCATAAGCAGGATCGAAGATGAAAAGACCGCCATTGAATTTCGTGGGCCACAAACCATAGGCATTACATCCGAGCATGTAACGCATGAGTTCATAGTTGCGTATGATTTCCGATGCTTCTGCATTATCGCTCTGGATCCAACTGCGCTGCCAATACTGGTGCCACCACTGGACCGAGCGTTGCTTTGATTTCTTTAAAGCCTTGTTTAACCACCCCTGCCCCTCCTTCAAAAGGAGGGGAGTTTTATCCGCTTCTGTTCCCCTCCTTTTGAAGGAGGGGTTGGGGTGGTTAGTCAGCGAAATGGCCACCACCGCCTTTTGAGTATCTGCAATGAAATCCCATGCCCGATAATCCGTACTGGCATAGATTCCTTCGCGCGTACCTATATATTTAAAGTCGGGCGCTTTCATCGTTCCTTCCATCCGCAATCCGCCGATAGGATTATAGAGTTGGTCTTTTATTTCATCTAGGAACTCACGACTGACGGTATAATCAAAAACGGTCTCCTGTCGGTTCTGATGAGTGAACAGAATACCATCTTTCAAAACCTCGATGGAATCGGCAAAAGTCATGCAACCTTCAGGAACGGTCCATTTGTAAGAGCACTGTTGTCCTACGTCTTTGGTGACAGGCCGGTCATGATAGCGCCAACTTTCGTATGACAAGATTTTCTTTTTCTTTGTGGTCGATTGGATCTCGCAGTACACGAGAGGTTCAAAGACATCTGCCCAAAGACGGATTTTTGTATCGCCTAAGGTAATATATACAGCACCGTCATTCAGGCATAAGCGTTGCTCAAATGGACCACTCATTGGATTTTCCAAATGAATACGCCAGCGCCCCGCTTTCAGCAGCGTATTGTTCTCATCGAACCATCCGCTTTGCGAAACATAGAACAGCACATCACCGTCTTCCACCCATACGTTCAT
>CACZVX010000040.1 GCA_902784755.1 uncultured Prevotellaceae bacterium | reverse complement strand
AGTCCAGAACGTTTGGCGGAACCTCCTCCATAATGTACCAAAACCTTTGTGCCGCCGTATTTCTTAACCAATGCGGCCACTTTTTCTTCCGATTCCTTGCCAAACACCACTTGGGTGGGTGCATAGAAATTAAAGTCTCTCATAATCGTATCTTTCTTTTATTAGTAGATTCTGATTGCAAAGATACGATTTTTATGGAAGACTAAGAAATAAAGGTACAAAGTTTTTTCCTTTTTATTTTGTTCTGCCCTCAAATATCTGTAAATTTGCAGCGATGAAACAAGTAAGACCGAAGAAGAATCTGGGGCAGCACTTCCTGACTGACCTCTCGATAGCGAAGGCAATAGCCGACACGGTGGATGCCTGTCCTGAACTTCCTGTGTTGGAAGTGGGGCCTGGTATGGGCGTGATGACGCAGTTTCTTGTGGAAAAGCCAAGACCTTTGAAAGTGGTGGAGATTGACCGTGAGAGTGTGGCATATTTAAAGGAACGGTTTTCTATAAAATCGGGAGAGCGTGAGAACGAGGGGGCGAGAGAACGAGAATACCCTCAAGACAAATCTCGTCCCCTCGTCCCCCCGTCTCTTCGTTCCTTTGGAATTATCTCTGCCGATTTCCTGCAGATGGACCTCCATACCGTGTTCGACGGCCAACCCTTTGTGCTGACTGGTAACTATCCCTACGACATCTCCTCGCAGATTTTCTTCAAGATGCTGGATAACAAGGAGTTGATACCTTGTTGCACGGGTATGATACAGCGGGAAGTGGCCCAGCGTATAGCTTCCGAGCCAGGCACAAAGGCCTATGGTATTCTGTCGGTGCTGATTCAGGCCTGGTATAACGTGGAATATCTTTTCACGGTGGATGAGCATGTGTTTAATCCGCCGCCCAAGGTGAAAAGTGCGGTTATCCGTTTGACGCGTAATGAGGTGATGGATTTGGGCTGCGACGAAAGGCTTTTCAAACGTTTGGTGAAAACCGTCTTCAACCAGCGTCGTAAGATGCTGCGCGTCTCGCTGAAGCAGATGGTACCTCCAGATTCTTCACTCTTCACTCTTCACTCCTCACTCTTGACAAAGCGTCCGGAGCAACTATCTATCCAACAGTTTGTGGAACTTACAAACTTAGTATCAGAAGCGTTAATACCGTCAGAAGGAAAATGAAGGGGATGGCAAGCATCTCTCTTGAAACATAGATTTCCCTATAGGGCAGCAAGGCTAAGCGCTTTGCTGCTTTTTTATATAGGATAAACACCAAGAAGGCGAAGAGGGTTCCAAGAAGTGCACCACAGAGAATGTCAGTCGGGTAGTGAACCCCTAAATACATACGACTGTAACAGGAGCCGACAGCCCAAAGAAATGCCGAAAGCGTAACCCACCGATTGCGGAACAAAAGGGCGAGGAAAGTAGCAGTGGCAAAGCCGTTGCTGGCGTGATTGCTGGGGAATCCATAGGCTCCGCCACGATAGTCGTTCACATAACTGAGCAGGCTCATCACTGCGGGATCATGACTAGGTCTTGGTCGGCAGATGACATTCTTGATAAACGATGAAACCACGAAGTCGCTTAGCAAAAACAACAAAGCGACGCTACCAATTATCAGCAGGCGGTGCTTCCAGTTCCCGGGGCGCAGCAGACAATAGACAATGACCAGTATAAAGGGAATCCACGTCCATTTGTCCGAATAAATCGCCCAGAAGAAATCGTATCCCGTAGGCCCGTCGAAATTGATGGTCGTCAGCAGATCGCGGTCGGCATCGTTGATGGTATTGAGAATGTTTCCTGTTTCCATGCAGATTCGATTTTGTCTGCAAAGTTAATAATTTTTCTTTGTTTTGTTGCAGATGTCAGATTTATTCTTTATCTTTGCTGAGAAAAAAACAGCGAAAGTACTTACGCTCAACAAAAAAAGAAATGCTTTTCTTTGTTTTGTCTTCGCTTATTCGTACCTTTGCTGAGAAAAAACAGCGAAAGTACTTGCGCTCAACAAAAAAAGAAATGTTTTCTTTGTTTTGTCTTCGCTTATTCGTACCTTTGCCTGAGAAAACCTAAATAATTCGAGATATGATTGACGTAAAAGCAACTTTAAATGAAAGTGAAGAGCGCATGGAGATGGCTGCCCTCTTCTTGGAAGAAAGCCTGAACCGAATCCGTGCAGGTCGCGCCAATGTGGCTATCCTGTCGGGTGTGCGTGTGAACTCTTATGGTCAGATGGTACCACTGAATCAGGTGGCCAGCGTGACTTGTCCCGATGCCCGTACCATTGCCATCAAACCTTGGGACCGCAAGTCTATTCGTGATATTGAGAAGGCAATCATGGATTCCGACGTGGGTATCACTCCTGAAAACAATGGTGAAGTGATTCGTCTGGGTATTCCTCAGCCAACCGAGGAGCGCCGTCGTGACCTGACCAAGCAGTGCAACAAGATTGCAGAAAAGGCTAAGGTGGAGGTTCGTAATGTGCGTAGTGAAATCAAGGATAAGTTGAAGAAAGCTATCAAGGACGGTCTTTCAGAAGATAACGAGAAGGACGCTGAACTTGACTTGCAGAAGATTCACGACAAGTATATCAAGAAGATAGACGACCTTCTGGCTGCCAAGAATAAGGAAATTATGACGGTGTAAGAGACCCTCTAAATCCCCCTTATTAGGGGGACTTTGGAATGTATGAAGGGGCTGGTCATTAAGAATACAGGGTCGTGGTACACCGTCCTTACGGATGACGGGCAGACTATCGACTGCAAAATCAAAGGTAATTTCCGATTGAAGGGTATCCGCAGTACCAATCCGGTAGCTGTGGGTGACCGGGTTGTGGTTGATCTTGAGAGAGGAGAGCAATATGCATTCATTACGGAGATTCTCGATCGTAAGAACTACATTATCCGTAAGGCTTCCAATCTTTCCAAACAGAGTCATATCATAGCGGCAAACGTAGATCAGGTGTTTCTGATTGTCACCGTCAACTATCCCCAAACTTCCACTACTTTTATAGACCGTTTCCTGGCTTCAGCTGAGGCTTATCGCATCCCTGTGGTGCTCGTTTTTAACAAGACCGATTTACTCTCCCCAGAAGAGCTGCATTATCAGGAAATGATGATGACGCTCTATGATACCATTGGGTATCAGTGTGTGGCTATTTCGGCTATTGCCGAAGAGAGCGAGAGAACGGGAGAACGAAAGAACGAGAATAGTTCAAGCGAAGAGTGTAATCTCGGCCCTTCGCCCCTTCGTACCCTTGTCCCCTTGCTGAAAGACAAGATAACGCTCTTTTCGGGAAATAGCGGAGTAGGGAAGTCCACTTTGTTGAATAAACTGATACCTGGAGTGCAACTTCGGACTGCAGAAATCAGTGATGCCCATAACACGGGCATGCATACAACGACTTTCTCCGAGATGCTTCCCTTACCTTTTGGGGGTTGGGCTATTGATACACCGGGAATCAAAGGATTTGGCACCTTCGACATGGAACCAGAGGAACTGACGGGATATTTCCGTGAGATATTCCATTTTTCCAAAGACTGTCGCTTTTCCAACTGCACGCATACCCATGAGCCTGGCTGTGCTGTTCTGCAGGCCTTGGAAAATCACTACATCGCGCAAAGTCGCTACCAAAGCTATCTTTCTATGTTGGAAGACAAGGATGAAAGCAAATACCGTGAAGCTTTTTGATCACAAAGACTACTTATGAAAAAGACCCTATCCCTGGTTTTGGCTGTAACAGCTGTGTTTCTCCTGGGCTCTTGCCAGCATTCGGGAATAGAGCCTGAAGAAGCTAAAGCGGCTGCTGAGGCCGACAGTGTCTATAGTTCCATTACGGATATCGACAGACTGGAAAGCCTGCGTGACAGTCTGCTGCTAAAGGATGACCGTATGCGACTGACCCTTGTTTACAAGCAACTGGGTCGCTGCTACCGGAATAACAGTCAGTTTGAAGAAGCACTCCGTACTCATCGGGAAGGACTGACATGTGCTTCGGGAAGAAATGACACGATTGAGATGGTCAGGGCTTATAATCATATCGGTACTGACTTCAGACGGCTGGGTATGACGGAAGAAGCAGCTGAGAATCATTATATGGCTTTGGAACTCTGTGATAAGTTTTCCGACAAGCTGTCTTATGCAGCCCGAAAGAACAAGGTGACCTCCTTGAACGGCCTGGGCAATATGTTTCTCTCTCTGAAGGAACTCCAGTTAGCAGACAGTCTGTTCCGAATGGCATTGAAGGTAGAGAAAGAACTGGACAGTCAAATGGGACAAGCCATCAATTATTCCAATCTGGGTGCTATCTTCGAGGAAAAGAATCAGCTGGACTCCGCCCGTCTCTACTATCAGCTGTCGATGGCCCACAACCGCGAGATTAAGAGTGAACTGGGTGTCAGCCTTTGTCATATTAATTTCGGCCGCCTTTATGAAAAACAGAATCAGTGGGATATGGCTGAGAAGGAATATCTGAATGCATATAATCTCATGAAAGGCAGCAATGACCGTTGGCATTGGCTTGAATCTGTGACGCCTCTGGCACATATCAATATCCTGCTGGGCCAGTATGCAGATGCACAACGCTATATCGATGAAGGTGATAAAACGGCCATTGAGATAGGCTCTTTGCCACATCAGGCAGCGATGAGCCGCCTGCGCTATCTGATGTATGAGCGGCAGGCACGTTATCCGGAAGCTTTGGCTGCCCTGAAACTGAGCCAGCAGATTAATGACAGTGTGAACAGTCCGCAAAAACTATTGGAAACACAGAATTTCCGGGTCCGCTATATTGATGAACATTACAAAGGGGAAATCAAGAACCTGGAGGATACCAATCGGGAGGAAAAGCGTTATATGTGGTTCTTCCTTGTGGGTATTGGTTTGATGCTGTTACTGGCCACGGTGGCTCTTGTTCTGCTGATTAATTCGTTATGGGTCCGTTCGCGTAACTTGAAACTGGAGAAGAAACTGGAGAGAGCACGTTCTGATTTTTATCAGAATCTTACGCATGAATTCAGGACACCCCTCACCGTGGTTATCAGCACGGGAGAGCAGTTGCTTTCTGAGCCTCAGCCCAAGCCTTCCACATTAACCTCGATGGGTGAGGCCCTTTGCCGGCAGGGCGAGCGTATGCTGAATCTCGTCAATCAGTTGCTCGATATTGCCAAGATACGAAGTGAGATGCAGCAAGAAGACTGGCGCCATGGCGATATTGTGGCTTATCTGAAGATGCTTGTCTCCAGTTTCCAGCCTCAGGCCGAGAAATGTCAGGTGGAACTTCGCTACTCACCTGCTGAAAGTCGCGTGGATATGGATTTCGTGCCTGATTATGTGGTTAAGGTGTTCTCAAATCTGATATCCAATGCCTTCAAGTTCACCCCGTCGCATGGACATGTCTATATCTCTTCTCATGTGGAGAATGAGCATATCCTGTTCCAGGTGGCTGATAATGGTATGGGTATTTCCGAAGAAGACATTGAACATATCTTCGATGAGTTTTATCAGGGTTCAGAAGGACCTTCGACGATTGGCACAGGCATTGGCCTGGCATTGGTGAAGAGTATCGTCACAACTGTCGGTGGAGAGATACAGGTGGAAAGTCCACAAAGAAAGGGAACCATCTTTACTTTGTCGTTTCCGCTTCGTCATGGCTCTGAGAAATTGAAGCAACTTGATTCCGATTTGATTCCTAAGGATGTCCTTCACGCTAAAAAGAGTGAAGACAAATTTGAAGAGATAGAGGGCTCTCCGGAGAATGCCCCCATCGTATTGATAGTAGATGACGAACCTGATGTGTCTTATTATATAGGTTTGCAGTTGAAAAATCATTACCGTCTGTATTATGCCAAGGACGGACAGGAAGGTATTGAGAAGGCGAAGGAGATTCTTCCTGATCTGATTATAACTGATTTATTAATGCCTCGTATGGATGGCTTTGAACTCTGCCGGGCCGTTCGCAGTTCCGAGTTGTTGGATCATATTGCTGTTGTCGTACTCTCTGCCCGTGGAGGTGATGAGGACCGTATCAAGGCAATGGCTGAAGGAGCCGATGCTTTCCTTGGGAAGCCTTTCAAGACTGAAGAACTCCGTACCTTAGTGGCACGTCTGTTGGAAAATCGCAATATGCTTCGCCAGCGTTATTCACAAGCCTTGCTGACAGGCAAGCAGGACGAAGTGCCTATTTCCCAGACCGACGCAGAGTTCATGCGGAAACTAGTAAGCGAGATTGAAACCCAGATGGGAAAAGGTGAGGTGTCGGTTCAGTTAATGGCTAACAACCTGTTTATCAGCCGCTCACAGTTGACCCGCAAGGTTCAGCTTATAACGGGTATGAATACGTCAGAATATGTCATGCGTATCCGTATGAACAGAGCCCACCGATTGCTTGAAGAAGGTAGGATGAACATCAGTGAAGTAGCTACTTGTTGTGGATTTACGGATCAGAGTTACTTCACCCGAATGTTCAAAAAGACCTATAATCTAACGCCTTCTCAGGTAAAAAAGATTACGGTCTGAGATTCTAATTTTGTACTTTCTATATTGTTGAATATTAGGGAATTGCGGAATTCTGATGCGTGATTTGTCCTAATTAAGGATATGTTTTTGACCCATCTTTTATAAATTTTGGTAGTATAGTCCAAAAAAGTTTCGCTATTTGTTTTACTTTTGCAAACAGAAACAGAAAGTATTCAAATTGTAAAGAGTTAACAAGGGCTATTTTAGCCAGCTAAAAAAAACTATCAGGGGCTGATACCAAATAAAATGGTGTTCGTCCCTGAAATTTTTATAGAGGTCATGTTCCAAATCTTCTCTTAGTCGTTTCGCTTAAAAAAACGGCCTGTTTGTTGATTGCTTTTGTAAAGATAGCAGTTTTCTCATATCTTTGCAGTAAATTTTTAGAACAATGAAGACATAAAGATATGAATAGATTTGCCTTTTTTACTGTATTGTACCCTATTGGCGGCGGCAGTCATGGCTGCTAATCTGCTGAAACTACACGCAACAAACCCTCAATTCCTCCGTTATTTAGAATGTGGAAACTGAAATGAAAAGAATTCGAAAGAACCTGCTCCATGAACATCTGGTTTATGTAGTGCTATGGGCTATCCTCTTCATTGCACCGCTCCTCGGTCTTTATGTACATGCGCAACAAGCCAACATGGAAATGTTCCAATGGCATGATGTGTTTCGTGTTTGGCGTATCATGTTGGTATATCTGGCAGTCTTCTTATTGCATAATTTTCTCTTGGCTCCTTTGTTGGTGTATCAGCATAAACGGTTGCCTTATTTTGCAGGCGTGGTTTGTCTGCTAGCAGCCTTTGTTCTTTTTCAATGTCAGGGTAACCATCATCCCAAAGGGATGGACAACCCGCCACCCATTCATGAAACTGAATTCCGTCCAGAAATCAGGGATTCCCAAGCACACCGTGATATTATAGACTTTCATGGTCTTGATGAGCATCACGGTCCAGAGGGGCATATGGGTCCTCCTCCCCATGGAAACAGATTGCCAATGGGAGGAGTCTTGGAGAAATTTTTCCAGTTCTTGATGATGGTATTAGCTCTGGGTATGAATCTCGGGGTGAAACTCTATTTCAAGTATCAGCAGGACCAACGGGAACTGCAGGCCTTGGAAAGCCGTTCGTTGGAACAACAGCTGGCCTATCTGAAATATCAAATCAATCCACATTTCTACATGAATACCCTCAATAATATTCATGCTTTGGTGGATATTGATCCGGAAAAGGCTAAAGATACCATCCTGCTACTCTCAAAGATTATGCGCTATGTGCTCTACGAAGCCGATAAGAAAATGGTCCCCATTGGAAGGGAGGTGGAGTTTGTGAAAAGCTATATTCAGTTGATGAAGATACGTTATACGGATAAGGTACGTATCCATACAGAAGTTCCTAATACCTGTCCGGACTCTAAAATTCCTCCGTTGGTGCTCGTTACCTTTGTGGAGAATGCCTTCAAACACGGCGTCAGTTATCAGCAGGATTCTTTTATCGATATCAGTTTGGAGATTGATGACGGGCGTATGAAGTTTGTTTGTAAGAACAGTAAGAAAACACTGACCGGTGACCAGAAAACAGAAGAAAAGGGTGGGGTAGGACTCGCCAATGTTAAACAGCGTTTAGATTTATTGTATAACAAAACATATACTTTAGACATTCAAGACAATCCAGAGACCTACGAAGTGTTGTTACTTTTACCATTGAATAATGACGTATGATCAGATGTTTAGCAATTGATGACGAGCCCTTGGCACTAGAACAGCTTGCCGCCTATATCAAGAAGATTCCGTTCCTGGAACTGGTAGCCCCTTGCCAGAGTGCCCTCGATGCCAGGAAGATCATGGAGAACGAGGTGATAGATGTACTTTTCTGTGATATCAATATGCCCGACCTGAATGGTATGGACTTTGTAAAGTCATTGGACGTACCCCCAATGGTCGTTTTTACCACGGCCTATTCGGAATATGCCGTGGAAGGATTCAAGGTGGATGCTGTGGACTATCTGCTAAAACCTTTTGGTCTTGCAGACTTCCAACGGGCAGCTAACAAAGTGAAACAGCGTTATGACCTGATGAATACGGCAACTGTATCTACCGTGGATGAGGACGATGCCATTTTCCTGAAAACGGAATATAAGGTGGTTCGACTGCAGATTCGCGACATTCTATATGTAGAGGGTATGAGTGAGTATCTGAAAATCCATGTCGAAGGACAGCCTAAGCCGCTCATCATTCTGCTTTCGATGAAAAAGATGGAGGAGCGTTTGCCGGTATCTTCCTTTATGCGTATCCACCGTAGTTATATCATTAACCTGAAGAAGATACAGGAGGTGAATAAAAACCGTGTCATCATGGACAGTGAAACTTATCTGCCTATCGGTGATCTTTACAGGGAAAAGTTCCAGGATTATATCAATACTAAGTTCTTGGGGAAATGAAACAAAGAGCCGCATCTTTTGGGATGCGGCTTTAGTTTATTTAATGGTAATGGTATACTCTGAAAGGAAGGATGCTCCGGGCTGCAGATGGTTCATCAGATATTTCTGCCGGAAATCACCATGGTATTCCACTTTGTCGTGAATGCCATACCAGGGCTCAATACATACGAAGGGAGCATGTTTGCCATAGGGCGCCCAAATACCTACACAAGGCGTTTTCATATCTACAGTCACCACGGGCTTCTGGTTTTCATCCAGCAGTGACACCTGCTTGACCTGACTCTTGTCGATAATCACACAGTCTTCCTTGAAACTGTCTTCGTTGAAATGCCAGATACCATCCCTGCTGCCTACGTCGAAGCGTCCGGGAATGATACATCCATTCATGTTGCCGATGAGACGTTCTATCTTATCTGTATTATCAAAGCGAATCGTACCTTTCACTTCGTCACCTTCTTTCATACCAGGAATCATAAAGGCAGGATGTCCGCCAATCTGGAAATGAATCTCATTTCTTTCCGTGTTGTGAACATGCCAGATGACATGAATCTTGTTACCATCCAAACGATAGGTAATGCTCAGCATAAAGTGATAGGGGTAACATCGGTGAGTATCGGGGGTATCTTCCAGGGCGAAAGTCACTTTCCTGTCAGTCTTGGCAATGAGTTGGAAGTCCATGTCACGGGCAAAACCGTGGCGCTGCATTTTATATTCATACCCATCCAGACGGTAACAATCGTCCCACAGTCCGCAAACAATAGGGAAAAGAATGGGTGAACGGCGTCCCCAGTATTTCGGATCGCCCTGCCATAGATATTCATTTCCGTCAGCGTCTTGGATGCTCTGCAGTTCAGCCCCATGTTCGGAGATAGCAATCTGCAGCTGTTCGTTTTTCAGTATTTCCATGATTATAGTAGTTTGGGATTATTTTGGACAAAGTTAGCGTTTTTTCTTTGATTGAACAAAGAAAAACAGAAAAAAGTGTTACCTTTGCCCACATGATAGACGAAGAACTCAAAGACAAGCGCATTGCTGTGTTGCTCTCGGGTGGTGTGGACAGTTCGGTGGTGGTTTATGAACTGGCCAGCCGCGGACTGCATCCCGATTGTTTCTACATTAAGATTGGTCCAGAGGAAACTGAGGAGTGGGACTGTTCCAGCGAAGAGGACCTGGAAATGGCTACTGCTGTGGCCCTTCGTTATGGTTGTAAGCTTGAAGTGGTGGATTGTCATCAAGAATATTGGAGTCAGGTGACTAAATACACCATGGACAAGGTCCGCGCCGGATTCACGCCGAATCCAGATGTGATGTGCAACCGTCTTATCAAGTTTGGCGCCTTCGATGAGAAGCGTGGTAAAGACTACGATCTCATTGCTACGGGCCATTATGCACAGACTGAATGGATCGACGGGCAGAAATGGCTCACCACCAGTCCTGACCCCGTGAAGGATCAGACTGATTTCCTGGCACAGATTTACGACTGGCAGTTGCGTAAGGCTTTGTTCCCCATCGGTCATCATGTGAAGGACGAAGTTCGTCAGATTGCTGAGCGCGAACATTTGGTCAATGCCAAGCGGAAGGATTCCCAAGGCATCTGTTTTTTGGGGAAGATCAAGTACAATGATTATATAAAAAGGTATCTCGGTGAGAATCCTGGTGATGTGCTAGAATGGGAGACGGGTAAGAAGATAGGTGAACACAAAGGCCTTTGGTTTCACACGATCGGCCAGCGTCATGGTTTAGGTTTTGGCGGCGGCCCTTGGAATGTCATTAAGAAAGACATTTCCAAGAACGTGCTTTATGTGACGAAAGGCTATGAGCCAGAGAAAGCTTGTACAAAGGAGTTCCGTTTTCACGATTTCCATCATCTCACTGCAGCGGAACTGCCTGCCGAAGTTACTTTCAAGATTCGTCATACGCCAGAATTTCATCATGCGCATCTGGAAAAGATAGAAGATGGTTGTTGTCTCGTCCATTCCGACCATCTCATTCAGGGTGTTGCTCCCGGACAGTTCTGTGTTATCTACGACAAGGAGCATCACCGTTGTTTCGGTTCAGGAGAAATAACTATTTAGTTTAGAGTTCAGAGTGTAGAGTTTAGAATTATGAAAACCAGGCAAGCCCAGAGTTTGCGCAGAAATCTACCTCCAGCAGTAATCATAACTCTACACTCTCCATTAATTCCTCCCACCTTTTACATAGTTCGGGCATTCCGCTCAGCACGATATCTGCTCCAGCTTCCCAAAGGGTAACATCGGGCAGAATACCGGTGTTGATAGCAATGGTGAATGCTTTGGCGGCATTTCCTGCTCTCACCCCTAATGGCGCATTTTCCACCACAATGGTTTCCTGCGGCAGTACGCCACATTTTTTCATTCCCATCAGATAGGGATCGGGAGCGGGTTTTCCTATGTTTACGTCGTAGGCAGTCACTAGCCGTGCTTTTGTGACGCGTGGAAATTCTGTGAGCAGACGGTTGATAAGCGGGCGCTGGCCACTGCCAGTTACTATACAGATGATGAGGCCATCGCGATGAATCTTTTCGTGCAGTTCTAAAGCTCCTTCCATGACTTGAGCTTTAGGTAGCAGTCCGAATTGCCGCGTCTTCTCATCATACATCCGCTGTGATTCCTCCAAGGTGATAACTTTTCCCGTCTGTTTCTTCACCAGATTACGGATGGTGTCTATGCCGCGGGCTCCTTCTGTCGCGTAGGCATCAGCCTCCGTCATGTGAATACCGAAAGAAGCCATCGACCGCTGCCAGGCTATGGCATGATTGGGCATGGAGTTCATCAGCACCCCATCCATATCAAAAAGAACAGCTTTGGGCTTGAATTGCCCAAAGCCTGTTCTCTCTAGATATCGCTTAATTGCTTCTTTCATATTCTCAATTAGTAATTAGGAAAGAGTAATGGGTAATTATGATTACATTTGTAGGTTTCTTTTCTATGCAGATTTTACCTGTTCTTAGGTAATCATAATTCCTAATTCCTAATTACTCATTCTTCAGACGCTCCTTGATAGCCTTGGAGTCAGCTTCATAACCAGGCTTGTCGAGCAGGGCGAACATATTCTTCTTGTATGCCTCTACACCAGGCTGGTTGAATGGATTTACACCCAGTACGTTGCCGCTGATACCGCAGGCAATTTCGAAGAAGTAAATGAGCTGTCCGATATAGTAGGCGTTCAGTTCGGGAACAGAGATACGGATATTAGGTACACCACCGTCCACATGAGCCAGACGGGTACCAAGCTCTGCCATCTTGTTCACTTCATCCACGCGCTTGCCAGCAAGGAAGTTCAGACCATCGAGGTTTTCCTCATCGTTGGGGAAGAGAACTTTCTTATTAGGCTGCTCAATAGAAATAACAGTCTCGAAAATGGTACGCTCACCATCCTGAATCCATTGTCCCATAGAGTGCAGGTCGGTAGTGAAATCCACGCTTGCGGGGAAAATACCTTTATGGTCCTTACCCTCACTCTCACCGTAGAGCTGCTTCCACCATTCACTCATGAAGTGCAGCTTAGGCTGATAGTTTACCATGATTTCAATCTTCTTGCCAGCCTGATACAGACCGTTACGTACGGCAGCATACTGGGCTGCGGGATTCTCCTCGAAAGCCACACCGCATCCGCACTGCTTTTCCATATCCTGAGCACCGGCTACCAGTTGCTTGATGTCAAATCCGGCAACAGCGATTGGGAGCAGACCTACAGGGGTCAGAACAGAGAAACGGCCACCCACATTGTCGGGGATGATAAAGCTCTTGTAGCCTTCCTTGTCAGCGCAAGTACGGGCAGCACCACGCTTTGCATCCGTTACAGCCACGATGACCTTCTTGGCAAAGTCCTTGCCCCACTGATCCTCGCATTGCTTCTTCAGCAGACGGAATGTCAGAGCGGTTTCAGTAGTTGTTCCACTCTTTGAGATATTGATTACACCGAACTTCTTTCCTTTCAGATAGTCGGTCAATTCAGCTAAATAGTCCTCACCGATATTATTACCGGCAAACAGAATGGTAGGATTACTCTTGTCACCCACCAGCCATTGGAATGAATTGCTCAGGGCTTCAATCACGGCCTTTGCACCGAGATAAGAACCGCCAATACCAGCCACAACCACGGCCTCGCAGTTTTCGCGGAGAACCTGTGCAGAAGCTTCTACCTCATCAAGGAAAGCGGGAGTAATACTTGATGGCAGGTGCAGCCATCCTAAGAAGTCGTTACCTGGGCATGTGCCCTCTTCCAAAGCCTGCTGAGCGGCTTTTACCTGTGGCTCAAAAGCCTGCTGAGCGGCTTTTACCTGTGGCTCAAAAGCCTTCACGGCACCAGTTTCCAAAAAGCAAGCTGCTTTTGTGATGTCAAGTTTGATGTTGCTCATAATGTAAGATGTTATTTATCGGATTGATTTGTCTCAGATTGCAAAGATAGTGCAAATGAGTGAAATATCAAAACAAAAACAAAAGTTTTTGGTTTTTTGTATTTCCGAATGCAGCCTTTCTTTTCTTGCTATTCAGTTTGTTATTTTCTATAAAATATGTACTTTTGCAACGACTACTTAAATGAATCAGGAAATGGAGAGAAATAATAACCTAAGACGATCAGTCATGGTCTTTTGTGTCCTGTTTGCCAGTACTTTGGTCACTACGGCAGGAACCATCCATGTAACAACAACGGGTAATGATGAGAATGCAGGAACGGCAGATGCGCCTTTGCTGACCATTCACAAGGCAGTAGAATTGGTACAGCCAGGAGATACGATTTGGGTGCATGGAGGAACTTACACCATCAGCGAGCGTATCAAGATTCCTGAGAAGGCAACATCAGCTGACCGACGCTGTTATCTGTGGGCGGTGCCTGGAGAAGAAGTGGTTATCGACGGTTCGGGAATGCATCATACGACTCAGAGTGAATTCAAGATGGGTCGTTGTATCTATGTGAACCATCTGGCCAACTATTGGCATTTTAAGGGGCTTACGCTTTGCAATGCGGAGGATAACGGCATGAAGGTGGAAGGTTCCTATAATATCATCGAACAGTGCGTTTTCCATGACAATAACGATACGGGTTTGCAAATAGGCATGTATAAGGATTTCAGTATCGAGGAAACCAAGTCGCTGCCACCTGGAACGCCACAGTTCAATCCTGGGTACCAGTTCTGTCGCGGTAACATGGTCATTAATTGTGACTCCTATAACAATAACGACAGTCGTAGCTATAACGGTTCTGACGACGGCGGCGATGCCGATGGTTTTGCCTGTAAGCTGTTTCCCGGCCCCGGTACGGAATTCCATGGTTGTCGCGCCTGGACCAACAGTGATGACAACTGGGATCTCTACATGGTCTATCATCCTGTGGTCATTGACAATTGCTGGGCTTATCATGCCGGCTATTTTCCCGATGGCAGTGAGGGAAAGAATGGCAACGGATTCAAACTGGGTGGCGGCGGTACATCAGGAGGTGCTGCTTTCGATCAGTCGGTAGGTGCCCATGTGGTAACCAACTGTGTGTCGTTTAATAATCTTCACAAAGGGTTTGACCAAAACAATGCCTACGAGGGAATGTATATCATTAACTGTACTGCCTGGGGCAATGAGTATAACTATCGTTTCCCCACTATCTTCGAATATGGCGGCATGACTATCCGCAACTGTGTGGGATGGGGAGCCAGTGCTCAGAAGAATGGTGTGAATGTTGGAAACCACGAGTTCCTGTCGGCTGATAAAGAGGGTTCCGTCTTGCCTGATACGGAATACAATTCTTGGACGACGATCGACGGTTGTGACCCTTATAAGGAAGGTAACAAGGTGGGTGGCAACAAGGTGGAGACACGCGACCACAGTGGCGAATTCCTTTCGCTCAGTGTAGATGATTTCATGGCTCCCCGTGAAGCCGATGGCTCCTTGCCGAAGAACAATTTTGCCCGACTGAAGGAGAACAGCATCTTCAAAGATATGGGAATGCCTGTTATCGGCTTTACGCCCGAACGTAAAATGACAGCGGCTGAAGCTGCAGCCGCAGGCTTGGAATACATTACTGCCGATGATATCTATATTCCTTATAATGACGCAGCTCCCGATTTTGGCGCCTTCGAATTAGACGGCGTTCCTTATCAAGACTATGTGATTCCCGAAAAAGCCACACTGACATGCATTAGTGCCAACTCTGGACAGGAGATACAAAGGGGGCGTCCCATTGACCCCATCGTCTATGAATTCGGGGGCTCGGCAACCACTGTGATCATAGAGGGGTTAGATGAAGGATTAACGTATGTTTTAGAGGGAAACACGGTGACCATCAGTGGAACTCCAACAGCCAGCAGCACTTTCACCGTGACAGCCGTTGCCAGCGGTGGTGCCAAAGATGTGACTACGACGTGCAACATCATTGTGGTAACACCATTCAAGGTGCTCACCGGCGACTGGTATCATTTCCAGGATGCTCCCGATGCTTTGCCTGAGGATTTGAAGAATGTGATAGAAACCATCACCGGTGACGAGTCTCACCCCTCACTCATAGATCCCACCTATACAGAAAGCGATGGCAGTATTCCCGGTGGTTGTACGCAGGGCGCCTTTGTATTGGGACGTAATAGTGGCGGAATGAAATTGAACTTTGCCAACGGCGTGATGCAGGTGAATGTCATGATTCACTTCACAGGTGGTCGCGCTTTTATCATCAAGTATGATACCGGTGAAGGGGAGAAGAGCGTTAGTGTCGACAAACAGTCCAAGGGTACCTATACATGGGATTTGGTGGAGAAAGCCGGACTCACAGAGGCACAGGCACTTCAGTTGAAGAGTCTTACTATTCTGAACAACAATTCGAGTGGTGAAGTACGTATCTATGATATGGAGATCCGTGTTCCTTCCGACGAAACAACAGACATTAACAGCTTTGGCCGTTCATCGGAATCTAGGATTGTGAAATATATTCGCAACCGTCAGATTATCATTGAGAGAAATGGTCAACACTATAATCCTCAAGGCCAGCGACTTTGAATGCAGCCTCTTCATATAATAAAATATGCCTGACAATTTTGCCAGGCATATTCTTTATCTGAAGGAATCCGTAAGGAGTTTGATTTCTATCTGAGGATTGATGCGCTCATAGAGTATGTTGTAAACAGCGTCAAGGATAGGCATATTGACATGCATGTGGCGGTTGATTTCCTTCATACATTTGGTACCGAAGAAACCCTCGGCAATCATTTCCATCTCTATCTGGGCAGACTTCACGCTGTAACCCTTGCCAATCATCGTGCCGAAAGTGCGGTTACGGGAGAAATTGCTGTAGCCCGTAACCAGGAGGTCACCCATATACACAGAGTCAATGATATTGCGGTCTTGTGGGGCTACCGCACTCAGGAAGCGGTTCATTTCCATAGCAGCATTCGCCATCAGCACCGACTGGAAATTGTCACCATACTTCAGACCAGAACAAATTCCGGCAGCAATGGCATAGACATTCTTCAAGACGGAAGAATATTCGATGCCGATGACATCAGTTGAGGTTTTGGTCTTGATGTAATCAGAGGCGATAAGACGGGCAAAAGCCTGAGCCTTCTCCTTATCTGCACAACCGATGGTGAGGTAGGAGAGACGTTCGAGTGCCACTTCCTCAGCATGTGAAGGACCGCCAATGCATGCCAGATTCTCATAGGGTACGTCGTAAACCTGATGGAAATACTCAGAACAAACGAGATTCTCATCGGGCACAATTCCCTTAATGGCGGTAATGATGAATTTATCGCGTAGGCGGGTCCTCAATTTCTTGAGATGATTCTTCAGATAAGGAGAAGGCGTGACAAACACCAGCGTGTTGAAAGCCTGTGCAATCTTATTGATATCTGAAGAGAAATCGATCTCATCGATGTCGAAGTGGACGCTCATCAGATAGGCTGGGTTATGCCCAAGTCGCTTGAAATCCTCAATACGGTCGTCGCGGCGCATATACCAGCCGATGTGGTGGGTGTGGCCTACCACAATCTTGGCGATGGCTGTTGCCCAGCTTCCGCCGCCGATAATCGCTATGTTTCCGCAGTCAAACATATTCTTTGAGTTAAAAGTTAAGAATTAAGAGTTAAGAATTATTCTCACTTCGTTGCGATTTAGAATTATTATCTTACAATTCTTAATTACGAGCTTTGCTCGTGATTCTCTCTTGCATTCGGCAAATCAAGTAAACTTGTATGCTCTCATTTAATCGAGAATTGATAATCGGCGTAGCCGAATAATCTTAAATCTTAATCTTAATTTTAATTTGTTTTATCTATCCATTGCTGGATATCATCCACAGAGGGCTTCTGCATGTCGAGCTTGAACTTCTTCACGATGTCTCCAATCTTTTGCTGCAGGCCCTGTGCCTTCTGCTCACGGATGTCCTGAACGAGATAGAAACCGGCTTTATTGAGCACGGGAATCCACTCTTCGGGAACTCCTACTTCAGCCCATTCCTCAGCGGTGCTGCGGGGAGCCTTCTTCTCAGGCTTCATCTGTGGGAAGAGCATAATTTCACCGATGGCAAACTTTCCAGTCATAAGCATCACCAGACGGTCGATGCCAATGCCGATGCCACTCGTAGGAGGCATACCATACTGCAGGGCACGCAAGAAGTCGTGGTCGATAATCATGGCTTCGTCATCACCCTTGGCAGCAAGTTTCATTTGGTCAATGAAACGCTCCTCCTGGTCGATGGGATCGTTGAGCTCAGAATAAGCGTTAGCCAACTCCTTACCATTCACCATCAGCTCAAAACGCTCGGTGAGTCCGGGTTTTGAACGATGCATCTTTGTCAGCGGTGACATTTCTACGGGGTAGTCAATGATGAAGGTGGGCTGCAGGAAAGTTCCTTCGGCCGTCTCACCAAAGATTTCGTCGATGAGTTTGCCCTTGCCCATGGTCTCCGTGTCTTCAATGCCGAGTTTCTTGGCAATCTCGCGGATTTCATCCTCGGTCTTTCCGTTCAAGTCATAGCCGCTCTTCTCCTTGATGGCATCAAGGATGGGCAGACGGCGGTAAGGAGCTTTGAAAGAGATGAGGTTGCCATCGATTTCCACCTCAGGCTTTCCGTTCACGGCGATACAGATTTCCTCGAGCATCTTTTCGGTGAATGACATCATCCAGTTATAGTCCTTATAGCTCACGTAGAGCTCCATGCAGGTGAACTCGGGGTTGTGGGTCTTGTCCATACCCTCATTTCGGAAGTTCTTGCCAATCTCATAGACACCCTCGAAACCGCCTACAATCAAGCGTTTCAGATAAAGCTCTGTGGCGATGCGCATATACATGTCCTGATTTAGCGCATTGAAATGCGTGATGAACGGACGGGCAGAAGCACCGCCGGCAATGGTCTGCAGCACGGGTGTCTCCACTTCCGTGTAGCCATTGCGGTCGAGAATATTGCGAAGCGTACGGGTCACGATGGCACGCTTCTCGAAGGTTTCCTTCACACCGTCGTTAACCACGAGATCCACATAACGCTGACGATAGCGCAGTTCTGGATCGTCAAACTTATCATAAGCTACGCCATCCTTGTATTTCACGATAGGCAGGGGCTTCAACGACTTGGAGAGCAGCGTGATTTCCTGTGCATGGACAGATATCTCACCCATCTGTGTACGGAATACAAATCCTTTGATGCCAATAAAATCACCGATGTCCAAGAGTTTCTTGAACACCACGTTATACATATCCTTGTTCTCCTCGGGACAGATATCGTCACGGGTGATATACACCTGGATGCGGCCCTTGGAGTCCTGTAGTTCTACGAAAGACGCCTTACCCATCACGCGGCGGCTCATCATACGGCCCGCAATGCTTACTTGCCGGGGCTCTTCGTCATCCTTAAATTCTGCTTTGATGTCCGTGCTGAAAGCGTTGGTGGGAAATTCAGCAGCGGGATATGGGTTGATGCCCATATTGCGCAGTTGCTGCAGACTCTCGCGTCTGCCAATCTCTTGTTCTGATAATTCTAAAACGTTCATTGATTCCTTTTGATATAGCTATATTTGGGTACAAAGGTACGAATAAGTGAGAACAAATGCAAATAAAAATTCATTTTTTAGTTTGATTTGTATATTCACGGATAAAAACATCATGCAGAGTGAATGGAGTACGCAGAGGTATTAATCATCTGCCAACTGTTAATTGTCAACCGTAAACTAAGAAGAACATCATTTCTTAATCCTCAGAACGGGTGCGATTTCGTTCACTTGTTTCGGAAGGGTCACCACAAGTCCGGCGGCAGTTTGGCGCGCCTTCACCTTGCCGTAACCCAACAGCCATGCACCGGTAATGGATTTGCGGAGGTTTGGATTGCCTTTCGCCAGACTCTTGATGACGAGTTGTCCGCTCTCAGGCCATCCCATCGCTGTTACGTAGAGATATTTCTTGGTCTGATTGAAACGGATGTCGCGGGAGTCCATATGGCTGTATTGTCCGTCGTTGAATCCCTGCGCATTCAGCTTGATGTCGGCATCGGCCACCGGGCCCTCACCGAATTTCACCCATGGACGGGTGTCGAAGATGCTCTCGCTGTTCACCTTCATCCATGCCTCCAGGTCATCGAGAATCTTTGCTTCCTTCTCGTCGTAGGTACCATCGCCACGAAGGGGAATATTCAGCAGCAGACAGCCGTTCTTGCTTACGATGTCCACGAGCTGTTTCACCACCGTTGCTGCCGTTTTATAGGTGCCCCGTTCATAAATGGACGTGTTGTAATGCCACCCACCGATGCAATTGCACGTCTGCCACGGCTCTTCAATAATCTCATTGGGAGCCCCGCGCTCCACGTCCCATGTCAATGCCTTGCGCTGACGTTTGTTGAGAATCTTTCCGAAAACCACGGCTCGCGGATTGGTGTTGTAAAAATGGGTGGTGATCTTCATGCCCGCGTCGCTGATGTCATAGAAGGGCAGCACCGTCACGTCGAAGTAGATCAGATCAGGCTTGTAGCGGTTGATGGCATCCAGCGTACGGTCGTAGAAATTAGTCACAAATGCCTGTGTGGGTTTTGCGGCCCCATGCGTCCAGTCCCACTGCTGGTGAATTTGGCTGTTGCTCCACGAGCGGTCGCTCAGCGGATGGTTTTGGGCATAGAGTTCCTGTGGGTCATATCCTTCCCACCACTTGCCTTTGCCGTCCTCTTTCGTCAGATGTCCGTCGTAATAGACGCCTGCCTTCTTTCCGTTCTGGTCATAGCGCTGCGAAGGTTCATACCACGTCCAGGCATGATCTGCATGGAACGAGATGCCTAGTGGCAGTCCGTATTTCTTTGCAGCCGCTGCCCATTCCGCGAGGATGTCATGCTTCGGACCGATGTTCACCGAGTTCCATTTCTGATATTTCGAGTCCCAGAGGTCGAAGTTATCGTGGTGATTACCCAGTACGAAGAAGTACTGCGCCCCCAAACGCTTATAGCGCTCCACAAGTTTTTCAGGATTCCAGCGCTCCGCCTTGAAGAGCGGCAGCACATCTTTGAACCCGAACTCCGACGGATGTCCGTAATGCTCGCGGTGATATTTCGCCTGGTCAGAGCCTTCAATATAGAGTCCGCGCGCCATCCAGTCGCCAGAGCCTTCCACGCACTGTGGTCCCCAGTGGGCCCAGATGCCGAACTTCGCATTACGGAACCATTCGGGTGTCTCATGTTTCTCTAACGATTCCCACGTAGGTTCATATTGTCCCTTTGCCATCGGCTCATGTGCCTCCGAGACGGGCACCTCATAAGTTTGTGCCATCGTAATGGTTGAAGTAGCTATCAGCAGGCCTGTCAAAAGTGCTTTCATATTTGTTGTTTTGAATTTAAATCAAATCTGTTACCTCATACTGACAACCGTTCTTTTCCCTTTATAAACCACCTGACGCATGGTTCCGTCAGGAAGTCCCACCACGAATGTCTGCTGCCGTGGCATGCCTTTATAAGAACCTTTGCGTTTGTTAAGCGTGAGCGTTTGGCGAGTGTTGTCCCAATTGATCTGCATGCGGCTACATTGTTCTTGGAGATAACCATTTGATTCGCCGTCATCATCATAGAGCGTGAATGAGGCATCCTGTCCGGGATAGACATTCAGTGTAATCATACTATGAAAATCATCAGCCGTCGATTGCACGTCTGGCCCTGTAGGCACGATGCTGCCAGCACAAACAAATACGGGAATACGCGAACGGTCAACGGCTGTCGTCACCTGCTGTCCTCCCTCGTAGTGGCGGCCTGTCAGTCGATCATACCATCCTCCGGCATGACGGGGAAGATAAGTGGTCCATTCTGTGACATTCGGCTCCGTAACAGGATTTACGAGCAGCGAACGCCCGAACATATATTCGTGCTCCTGTTGTAGTGCCTCTGCATCATCGGCGAAATCGAAGACGAGCGGACGCATCAGCGTGGAACTCTCTGTCGAGATGGCAGCCGCATAACTATAGATATAAGGTAGCAGCCGATAGCGCTCCTTCAGACATTGCGCAATCACCTGCTGCGCCTCTTTGCCATATCGCCACGGCTCCGTGTCGCTCATATAGCCATGCACACGCATCAGCGGCAGATAGACCGATGTCTCTATCCAGCGCAGCATCCTTTCGATGTAAGCCTTGTCGCTGTATTGGTTCTGAGGACGGAAGAAACCACCTGCATCATACGTCCACCAAGGGATGCCCGCTGCCTGCAGACCCAGTCCCGCGGTAATCTGCCTTCGAAAAGTTTCCCAGTCATTGCCCACATCGCCCGACCAAAGGGCAGAACCGTAACGCTGTATGCCCGCAAATCCACTACGCGTCAGAATCATCGGCCTTCGTGAGGGTTGGTCGTTCAACAGTCCTTCGCATACAGTTTTATTCACTAGCAGCGGATAGACGCAGCGGAAAGTTTCACCCTTCCATTGTCCGTTGTTCACCAGTCGTCCTTCCAGATCGTCGTTCTCCGGTTCCGTGGCGTCCTGCCACCAGGCATCTATGCCCGTGGGCAGCAGCCGCTGACTGAAGTTCTTCCAATAGGCTTTCGCCGCCGCAGGATTGAAGAAGTCTATCCAGTCCGTGTTGGGAATATAGTAACCGCTCGCTGCCATCTCACGGCCCACCTCTGAATTGCGGTCAATCTTCGACCACACTGAGAGCATCAGCTTCAGGTTCATGCCGTGAAGCGAATCGGTGAGTGCCTTCGGATCAGGATAGTTCGCCTGGTCAAACTTCATGGAGTTCCATCCGTGAGGTCCCCAGTACTGCCAATCTTGTACCAGCATATCCACGGGCAACTGCTCACGGCGGAATCGTTGCGCCGTTTCCAGAATTTCGTTTTGGGAATGGAAACGCTCCCTGCAATGGATATAGCCCAGCGCCCAGCGGGGCATCAGCGGAGCCGCTCCCGTCACCTCACGGTAGGCGGCAATCACCTCGTCAGCACTGCCCACAAACACCGTATAGTCCACTATTTGTGCCACGGGTGACTCCAGTACTGTCTCATTTTTAACCTTATTATAATATACGACAGGCTGGTCTCCCCCCGACAATTCAGCTGTCAGCTGATGTTTTCCTTTCTCCAGATGTACGATTTCAGAAGCCGTTGGAGGCAGCCACAGGTTACGCATTTCAATGACCGTCCTTCCGTCGATGCTCAGGTTATGCCGCCGTGCCATCTTTTGTCCCACGTCCAGCAGCAGCGCATAGTCACCCTCCTCAGCAATGTCTATCGTGGCTGCAAAACGGTTTTGACGCCGTACCTCCTGACGGTTTCCTTCCGTCGACGTCACGTTGACTGTTTCGGCAACGCCCTCTTCGGCCGCTTTCTGCAGCACGATACTATTCAGACAGGGATTCAGCAGCGTCATTCCGTAGTTATTCCACAGCAGTCCGTAGCCCTTACTAGAGATCAGCATCGGAATACTCGTCTGCGTGTTCACCTGTGTTAGTCGCCGCGAAAGCCCACGTATGTTGTTATGCCCGTCCTGAAACTGTCCCATGCCATATAGATGTTCATCCTTAGGCGATTCAATAGTCAGTCGCGCTTTGCCAGTAGCATCCTTTGTGAGCTCGTGTCCTTTTGCCACAAAGACAGACTGTCCTTCCGCATTCATAATCGTCAGCATCTGCCGTTCAGCATCCACTTTGACCTGCATCTTCCGCGTCTGCCCATCCTTCCATTTCGTGGCCTCTGTCTTCACATACACCCATTCTGGCAAGGAGTCCTTCTGGTTCCCCTCGGCATACTCCACACGTAAGGCATTCTCCGTCAGTGGCGTCAGCCGCAGTGTTCCCTTGCCAAACGGGATGTTTACGGTCTGAGCCACCATGTTAAGCCAGGTCATAGTCATGACCAAAAGCAACAACCTCTTCTTCATTTTCTTTAGCTGTTTAATTTACGTTTGCAAAGATACTATTTTTTATTTCATTATCCCTTCTTCCGCCACAAATTCTATATGGAAAAACTGAAAACTAATTTGAGATTTTAGGGATTTTAAAGTGAACCCCGAAAGTTTTTTTCTAACTTTCGGGGTTCACTTCAAAATTTTCACGCCCTATATGTTCTAATAGAATTGTTTTAGAATGCGGCCTCGTGAAGAATCTCACCAAGGGTGGGATGGATGTGAATGACATCCGCAAGATTGCGGAGTGTGGCTTTGGCGTGGATGAGGGCCGTCACTTCCTGTACGATGTCGGAAGCATGGGCACCCAAGACGTGGCAGGCTACAATTCTGCCTTCAGCATCTGCCAGGAGTTTCACAAGTCCGTCGGTGGCATTCATAGCCAGGGCCTTGCCGTTGGCGCGGTAATAGGCCTTTCGACAGATGTAGTTACCTCCCGAGAGTTCCTTCAACTGATCTTCAGTGGGACCAACGCCAGCGAGTTCGGGGTTGGTGAAGACGGCAGCAGGCATGGCCGTGAAGTCGATGGTGTCTTCCTTGCCAAGGATGTTATTGACCGCATGGATACCTTGGAAGGTGGCTGCGTGGGCAAGCATCTGAAGCCCGTTGACATCGCCGATGGCGTAGATTTTTGTTAATGTAGAGTTTAGGGTGTAGAGTGTAGAATTATGATTACCTTCTGCAGAGGCATCTATTGATGACAACACACGGAAGGTGTGGGGATCTACGGGGATAGCACCCTTGGGAGTCAGTTCGATGCCGGCGGCTTCAAGGTTGAGACCTTCGGTGCGGGGACGACGGCCGGTGGCAATGAGGATGGTGTCAGCTTCAATGGTCTGTTCCTTGCCTTTGCGTTCGAAGGTGACGGTGTTGCCATCGATGCTCTTCACCGCCGACTGTAGGAAGAACTCCACGCCTCGCTTCTCGAGCATCTTACGGAGTCGTTTGGCGAGGTCGCTGTCCATCGGGGGCAGGCATTCCTTTAGGAACTCAATGACCGTAACCTTGCTGCCAAAGGAGGAGAATGCGGCGGCAAACTCCATACCGATGACACCGGCGCCCACAATGCAGAGATGCTCGGGGATGTGGTCGATATTGAGCAACTCCGTAGAAGAAACTAATGTAGAGTGTAGAGTGTAGAGTGTAGAATTATGATTACCTCCTGAATCTCCATTCCTCAGGAACGGGGGGATGGCGGATTCGGAACCGGTGGCAATAATGATGTTGGGGGCGGAGTATTCCTCTTCACCGATCATGACCGTATGGTCGTCCTTGAAGCTGGCGTTACCACGAACGAGGGTGATGCCAGGCTGGGAGAGCAGGGTCTCGACTCCTGTGCGCAACTGGGTTACCACGGACTGCTTACGGGCGGCAATGGCGGGGAAATCGACTTCGAAGCTAACGCCCTTGAGGCCTGAGGCCCCCGTGTCACGCAGTTCATCGATGAGTTCCGCATGATGGCAGAAGGTCTTGGTGGGGATGCAGCCGCAGTTGAGGCAGGTGCCTCCCACTTCCGCTTTTTCCGCAATGACTACTTGCAATCCGTTCTTGGCTGCATATTCAGCGGCACGGTATCCGCCAGGGCCCGCACCAATAATGATTAAATCGGTATTTGTCATGGGGTTTAATTTTGGAAAGAAATTACCGTAATTCGCGTAATTATTAGAACCTATAGATTATGGTAATTACGGCAATTTCTTTCATTTTTCATTATTCCTCATTCATCATCTGCCGATAGGTGACCACAGGATGCTTGGCGGCGAGGACATCATCCACACGACCGATAGGCGTAGAGTGGGGAGCGGTCTTCACCAATTCGGGGTTCTCACGGGCTTCTTGTGCTATCTTGTGCATTACCTCGATGAAACCGTCGAGCGTATCTTTCGACTCGTTCTCCGTGGGCTCTATCATCAGACTCTCATGGAAGAGGAGTGGGAAATAGATGGTGGGCGCATGATAACCATAGTCGAGCAGACGCTTGGCTACATCCATCGTGGTGACACCTGTAGACTTGTCCTTCAGACCATCGAAGACGAACTCATGCTTGGTGAGTCCGGGGATGGGGAGCTCGAAGTCGTCCTTCAGGCTCTCCTTGATGTAGGTGGCATTGAGAGTAGCCAACGGGCCTACCTCTTTAATATGTTCACGGCCCAACGAGAGAATGTAGCAGTAGGCCTTGATCATCACGCTGAAGTTGCCGAAGAAGCTGCCTATGCTGCCTAATGACTGCTCGTAGTCGCCTGTCTCTACGGTGTAGGACTTGTCTTCGGGATGGAAGACAACGCGAGGTGTAGGAAGGAAGCTTTCCAAACCTTCGCGTACACCGACAGGACCGGAACCAGGACCACCACCACCGTGAGGCGTGGAGAAGGTCTTGTGGAGATTGATGTGCATCACGTCGAAGCCCATATCGCCTGGACGGCAATAGCCGAGCATGGGGTTAAGGTTGGCTCCGTCGTAGTACATCAGACCGCCACAGTCGTGCACCAGTTTGGCAATCTCAGGAATATTTTTCTCGAAGATGCCGAGGGTGTTGGGGTTGGTCATCATCATGGCGGCAATGTCGGGGCCGAGCTCTTTGACCAGATGCTCTAAGTCCTCAAGGTCTACCAGGCCATCTGAGCCAGATTTCACTTCGATGACCTCCATGCCGCAGACAGCTGCAGAAGCGGGATTGGTGCCATGGGCAGAGTCGGGGATGAGTACCTTCGTGCGACGGTCGTCGCCGCGGCTCTGGTGATAAGCACGGATGACCATCAGGCCTGTCAGTTCACCATGGGCTCCGGCACAGGGATTGAGCGTGAACTCTCCGAGACAGGTGAGGGCACAGAGCTGCTTCTGCAACTCGTGATAGATGTGCAACGTCCACTGGCAGGTGTCGGCGGGTTGCATGGGGTGCTTGCCTGCAAACTCCTGCAGGGCGGCGAGTTCTTCATTGATGACAGGATTGTATTTCATCGTGCAGCTGCCCAACGGATAGAAACCGTCGTTCACACCGAAGTTATTATGAGAAAGGTTCGTATAATGACGTACGACGGTCATTTCGTCGCATTCGGGCAGGGCTGCCTCCTTGGCGCGCAGCAGATTCCCGGGCAGTTCGCTGAGGCTGTGCCTAAAATTGTTCTTTGGCAGGGTGTAACCCTTGCGTCCTGGTCTTGAAAGTTCAAAAATCAGGTTTCCGTATAGTTTGTTGTTCATGCCTCTTGCGTTTTAATTTCAATGATAGAACCTACAAAGTCGTCAATCTCATCTGAGGTACGCTGCTCAGTGACGGCGAACATAATGGTGTGCTCGTCAATCTTCACACCGGCCATGTAGCCCCATTCGGTGCACTGTTCCTGCAAATCGTCCACATCACCGTCGTAGGTGAGGCAGAATTCATTGAAGAACGGCTGCTGGAACTTTGGCTTGAAATAGCCCGTGGCAATCAATTTGTCGTAGAGTTCGTGAGCGCCGGCATAGGAGAGTTCGGCAGCTTCACGCAGTCCCTGACGGCCCATTACAGAGAGATAAATGGTGACATAGAGTGCCATCAGACTCTGGTTGGAACAGATGTTGGAAGTGGCCTTCTGGCGGCGGATGTGCTGTTCACGAGCCTGAAGGGTGAGCACGAAGGCACGCTGTCCGCGATTGTCCTTCGTCATACCTACGATACGTCCCGGCATCTTGCGGATAAGTTTCTCGTTGCAGCACATATAGCCAATGCCAGGGCCTCCGAATGACATGGGAATGCCTAAACTCTGGCCTTCGCCCACAGCGATGTCGGCTCCCCATTCACCGGGTGTCTTCAGTACGGCGAGGTCGGCAGCCACACTATTGATGATGAAAAGGGCCTTCTGCTCGTGGATGGCATCGGCCAAACCAGTGAAGTCCTCGATGATGCCATAGTAGTTGGGAGCCTGAACCACCACACCGGCTACGCCACCATCGACAAGTTTCTGCAGCATGTCTTCACGGTCGGTGACACCGTCCTTCTGTGCGATGCTCACGATGTCGATGCCATGGAAGTGGGCGTAGGTGTCGACAACCCGACGAACCTTAGGGTCGAGGGTTTCGCTGACGAGCACCTTTGCGGCTTTCTTGGCAGCGCTGAATGCCATCATCACGGCTTCGGCAGTTGCTGTGGCACCATCGTACATGGAAGCATTGGAGATGTCCATGCCCGTGAGCTCGGCCATCATGCTTTGGTATTCAAAGATGTAGTGGAGGGTGCCCTGGGAAATCTCTGCCTGGTAAGGCGTATAGCTAGTGAGGAACTCAGAGCGTTCGATGAGGTTCTGCACGATGGAAGGTGCATAATGATCGTAGCACCCAGCTCCAGCAAACACCGTGAGCGGTGCATCCAGTTGGGCAAGGGCACGGAGGTATTCGCGGAGTTCAATCTCGCTCTTAGCCTCCGGCAGGTCGTACTCGTCCTTGAAGTGGATAGCTTCAGAAACATCGGCATAGAGTTCTTCAAGGGAGCTCACGCCCGATTTCTCCAGCATCTGCTTCAAGTCATCTTCCGTATGGGGGAAATATTTGTAATTCATTGTTGTTTTAATTAGTAATGAGCAATTAGGAGTTAGTAATTATGATATGACCTTCCGCAGAGTTATCTGACGATATCAATGCTTGAAGGTAATCATAATTACTCATTCCCAATTACTCATTAGATAAAACTATTTCTCGCAGAAAGCCTGATAAGCAGCGGCATCCATGAGGTCGTCGAGTTCGGACTTGTCAGAGAGTTCCACCTTGATGATCCAGTTGGCGTAAGCGTCCTGGTTGATGAGTTCGGGCGCATCATCGAGAGCCTCATTCACTTCCACAACGGTTCCGCTTACGGGAGAGATGAGGTCGCTGGCAGCCTTTACGCTTTCCACAGCACCGAACTCTTCGCCGGCTTCTACTTCGTCATCCACTTCGGGCATATCCACATAGACCACGTTACCTAATGCGTTCTGGGCATAGTCGGTAATGCCGATGTAGCCATACTCACCTTCGATTTTCACATACTCATGACTCTCGCTGTAAAAGAGTCCTTCAATTACTTTTGCCATAGTTGTATTATTCTTTTATTTCGGTTATTCGGTTATTCGGTTAGCCGGGTATCCGGTTATTTCTTATAATGCTTCTCGTAGAAACGCTTCTTCACTACCTTGCCGGGGAACACCTTCTTGCGGATTTGGATATCCAGCGTCGTGTCGAGTTTGGCAAAACGACTGTCGATGAGGGCCATGCACACGCTCTTGTCGGTGGAGATAGTGTGATAACCAGTGGTCACTTCACCGATAAGTTCACCGTCTTTCAATACGTTGTAGCCATGACGGGGGATAGCCTTGTCAGCCAGTTCGATACCTACGAGTTTCTTGGCAACGCCTTCAGCTTTCTGCTTGGCGAGGGCATCCTTGCCGATGAACTCTTCCTTGTCAAGTTTTACAAACATGCTGAGACCTGCCATGACGGGAGAAATCTCGGCAGACAGTTCGTCGCCATAAAGGGGCAGTCCTACTTCGAAACGAAGGGTGTCGCGGCATCCCAGTCCACAGGGCTTGCAGCGGGCACTGGCCATCAGTTTATCCCAGCATTCGCGTATAAAATCGGGTGTGCCGTAGATTTCGAAACCATCTTCGCCTGTATAGCCTGTGCGGGAAACAATAATCTCAGGAGAAACTGTCTTGCAAGTATAGAATACGAGTTCCTTGCAGGGAATCTGCAGCACTTCCTCTACCACGGCTTCGGCATTGGGTCCCTGAACAGCTAACTGTCCGTATTCGTCAGAGCAGTTCTTCAGTTTCACGTCGAAACCTTCAGCCTGCTGCTGAATCCATGCCCAGTCCTTGTCGATATTGGCAGCATTGATAACCAGGAAGAAATCCTGATCTGCCATCTTATAGACCAGCAAGTCGTCAACAACACCACCGTCTTCATAGCACATCATTCCATAAAGAATCTGGCCATCATCCAGACCCGATACATTGTTTGTGAAAATGTGGTTTACATAGCGTTCAGCATCATTACCCTTTACGGTCACTTCACCCATGTGGCTTACGTCGAAAACACCACAATGCTGGCGTACGGCCTGGTGCTCATCAACGATGCCCGAATACTGAATAGGCATGTCGAAACCGCCAAACGGACTGATGAGTGCCCCAAGGGCTACGTGTTTGTCATACAGACAGGTTCTTTTGTTTTCCATTTCTTTGTTTGGGATTTATTAGTTGTTGTTTGGATTGTTGATAATTCAGATCATATCATATTTCTGTTCCAGTAGCTCGATACCAGGTAGATCCTTTTCCGTCAGCATCACTTCTTCTTCGCACAACTGGGCCTGGATAAATGTCTTCAGTTCTTGGAGACCTATCGGGATGTAGTCTTTAAGCAGACAGATGCGCTGCCGCACACTCTCCACACCATTGTGCTGCAGTTTCTCCTGCGAAGGTGTGATGGCCTGCATCATGTGTTCCATGTGGGTATCGTAAAGGAGAGTGCCATGTACGATGCAATGGTCACCTAATTTATAGCAGGCCGTTCCGCTCACCTTCCGGTCACCTATCATGACATCATTATGGCGGGTGCCCACAGCTTCTACGCCCAATTTCCGGAGAATCAGAATCACCATACTGATATAACGGTTGAAGGCAAAGCCTACATTCTCCTGTTTGGTGATGAAAGAGAGCATCAGATTGTCCTCATCTGCATATACACATCCGCCTCCGCTTTTGCGATGAAACACCTGGATACCATGCTCACGGCAGTAAGGCAGATTCACTTCGTTCTCAATGACTTGGTTGCGCCCAAAGATGACACTGGGTTTCACCTGCCACATAAAGAAACAATCCAGCTCGTCGGTATTACGAGCCACATATTCTTCCATGGCAAGATAGAAAGATAGTCTCCGCACCCTGTTATCGGGAAGCGCAACGTATTTCATCGGCAGATGTTCATCGTTAGTGTTTTCGATTTGGTGCAAATATATGAAGATTTTATGTATTCACCAAAGTTTTTTGTGAAAGCATTTTCTATTTTATAAATTCTTCACTTTTGATTTTGTGCTCGTCCGACAAAGCATAATAAAAGCAAGCTTTTTTGCTATTGTGCCTGTTAAATGGTACCTCTGGCTTTGCCGAAGGTACTTATGCTCGACAAAGCAAATTAAAAAACAAGTTTTTTATTTGTTTTGTGCTCATTTATTCATACTTTGGCTTCGCCGAAGGTACTTGCGCTCGACAAAGCAAATTAAAAAACAGTTTTTTATTTGTTTTGTGCTCACTTATTCGTACTTTGGCTTCGCCGAAGGTACTTGCGCTCGACAAAGCAAATTAAAAAACAAGTTTTTTATTTGTTTTGTGCTCACTTATTCGTACCTTTGTCCCGCGAATGCAGTATTTAGGTGAAATCATATCACTCACAGTTGCTGTTTTCTGGACAGGTGCAGCCCTGGCTAGTGAGATGGTGTCCAAACGTTGGGGCGTCTTTGTTTCCAATGTCTGGCGCATGCTCATTGCTACTTCCTTTATCGCTGCGCTGTGCTGGTTGACACTTGGCGCTCCCTATCCTGTCTATGCAGGTGCCAAAGCATGGTTTTGGATGGCATTATCGGGTGTGGTAGGTTATGCCATGGGTGATTACTGCTTGTTTAAGAGTTATATTCTCATAGGCTCCTTATACGGTCAGCTTTTTATGACCTTGGCACCAGCTACCACAGCTTTGGCGGCATGGATTATGCTGGGGCAGCAGCTCAATTGGCAGAGTCTGCTGGCTATGGGCATCACATTGGCTGGCATCGCTCTCTCCATTTTAGGGCGTGGTGATGGTCATAAACTGTCGTTGCGTCTGCCCTGGAAAGGAGTGCTGATGGCTATAGGTGCCGGTATAGGGCAGGGTGTCGGACTTGTGCTCAGTAAAATAGGACTTGATCATTACACACAGGATGTTCCCACGGCTATTCTTCCATCGGTGATAAACGTGCTTCCCTTCAGTGCCAACATGATCCGCTGCATTGCCGGTTTCTTCTGTTTCTTGCTGATAATGTGGATTCATCAGGGTTTTGATGATTTCAAGAAAAGTCGTACTGACGGGCGTGGTTTCTTCTACGTCATACTGGCCGTAATCTGTGGTCCTTTTGTGGGAGTGGGCCTTTCCCTGATGGCCGTTCAATACACGGCTGCTGGTATCGCATCCACCCTGATGGCCCTCACACCTATTATTATTATATGGCCTAGTCATTGGCTGTTTAAAACGCCCATTACACTGAAGGGAGTTGTGGGGGCGGTCATTTCTTGTATCGGTGTATCGTTGTTTTTTCTGCTCTAAACAGATTGCAATTCTGCACTCTTCACTCTTCGTTCTTCACTTATATAATCTTCGTTAATTATTTGGGGATTATCCAATAAATCAGTATATTTGCATCCAGAAGGTTACGAAAAAAAGTAATAATTATGGATGTGACAGCAATCAAAGCAATTATAGAACGCCAACCCAATCTTTCAACTGCCTTGGGAATGGAGTTCATCTCAACCCCGGAAGAAGATACCTGTATGGCGCGTATGAAAGTCGATGAACGTAACCGTCAACCCTTTGGATTTTTAAGTGGCGGTGCTTCTTTGGCTTTAGCAGAGAATGTTGCCGGTGTGGGCAGTTCTGCTCTTTGTCCCGGCAAGATTTGCGTAGGTATCAGTGTGAGCGGGGAACATGTGAAAGCTGTGGTGGAAGGCGATACCGTAACAGCCTTTGCCCACTTGGTTTCCAAAGGACGGTCTCTCCATGTCTGGGACGTTCATCTGGAGGATAGTCAGGGCGACCTTATCTCTACGGTTCATGTAACCAATTATATAATCTCTCCCAAAAAGTCAAAGCATGAGTAGTTTTGCAATCTTTCGGCTGCCATTTGCTGAAACTTGTACGTTGATGGTGCAGGAAGAAGGAGAACCTGAAGAACTGCATCGGCTGAGTTCTCTAAACGACCGTCAGGGATATGTCTTTGCACCATTTGCGGTCAGTCCTAAGCAACCCATTCTTTTGCTTTCACCTACCCATGTAGAAACAATGGATTGCAAGGAAGTCGTTACGGTTTGCTCGTCAGGAATCTTGGCTGATTATGCATTCCCTTGTCAGGTGATTCCATCGCCCTTGTCGAGTCATTATCAGATGCGTTATCATCTTGATTTCTGCAATTTCTATGCCCAGCTTCACGAAGGAACCTTCCGTAAGATTGTGCTTTCCCGCTGTCTGGATCTGGATGTTGCCGAACCAGAGTCTCCCTTTATGCTTTTTCAGAAAGCCTGTGAGCGCTATCCCCGGATGTTTATTTCCTTAGTGAGTACGCTTCAGGGAGGAACGTGGCTGACGGCAACACCTGAGATTTTGTTGGAGAGTTGCACCCCAGAGTCTCTTCCACAAGGGGGAGTTGGAGGTGGCTCTTCTTTCCGCACCATAGCCCTTGCCGGTACTGTGCCGTTTACGGAGGAAGTGAGATGGAGCGAGAAAAATATCCGCGAGCAGCGTTATGTGGCCACTTATATGATGGAAACACTCGAACAGTTTACCAACAAAATCAGCGAGGAGGGACCTTATACCACAAGGGCAGCCAATCTCGCTCATCTGCGGTCGGATTTCACATTCACCTTGTCGGACAACCATCATTTAGGCACCCTCTTGCAAACCCTTCATCCTACACCGGCTGTCTGCGGAATTCCCAAGCGCGAAGCCTTCGATTTTATCTTGCGTAACGAATCATCTCCACGCCGGTATTATAGTGGTTTCCAGGGTCCGCTCCAGCCAGAAGGAGAAACACATCTTTATGTTTCTCTCCGTTGTATGATGATCAATGGTGGTCATTATGCCCTCTATGCGGGTGGCGGACTACTGAAAGACAGTATAGAAGAATCGGAATGGCAGGAGACGGAAGCCAAACTTAATACGATGAGAAATGTACTCGAATAAGGAGAATGTAAACATACTGACCAGTCTGCTGGTGGCCCACGGCGTGCGCCATGCGGTGGTTTGTCCCGGCAGCCGCAACTCACCCATTGTGCACAATCTCACGGAGTGTCCTGATATCACGTGCCATCCTGTAACCGATGAGCGTTCGGCAGGATTCTATGCTCTGGGCATGTGCCAGTGTACTAGCTTGCCGGTGGCGGTCTGTGTCACGTCGGGCACAGCCTTGCTGAATCTTGTTCCGGCAGTTGCTGAGGCCCGGTATCAGCACCAGCCTTTGGTGGTGATTTCTGCCGACCGTCCCCTGCAATGGATTGACCAGTTGGACGGGCAGACACTCCCGCAGCCTGGTGTCTTCGGCAGTTTTGTAGGGAAATCTGTGTCGCTGCCCGAACCGCATGACGACGAACCCCGCTGGTATTGCAACCGATTGGTTAACGAGACCCTGCTTGCATCCCGCTACGAGGATGTCCCTGTACATATTAATGTGCCGATTAGCGAGCCGCTGTTCGACTTCACGGTTCCGTCTTTGCCGCAAGAGCGTACCATAGAACGCATACATTGTTTTCCTAATTTCGAGGCTATAGCCGTTGACGTGGGTGAGCGTTTCCTGAAAGCTTCGCGCCCTATGATTGTGATAGGGCAGACCAAAGATGACGGATATGCCGAACACTATGCCGACGATTATCATTTGGTGATCGACTATGCTGTGGTGCTTCACGAGTCGCTCTGTGGTTTCATCAGTCCCAGTCATTTCGATGAGGTGCTGAGTCGGGTGGGGGAACGGCCTGAATATCAGCCCGATTTCGTACTCTATATGGGCGACACAATCGTAAGTAAGCGGCTAAAGAAGTTCCTCCGCGGATGTAAGGGCAGCCAATGAGAGTGGGAACCTCAGTGACACGTTTATGAATCTCCACCATTGGGTGCATTGCGACACGTGGACCATGCTGCTTACGTTGGCTGATTTATTGCGGGAGAAACATCCTCAGCCCACGGCTTTCCGGGACTTATGGGGGCAGGCGCTTACGCGTGCGATGATTCATACCGACCAATTCGTCCCTGCCTTTTCGCAAATGGCTGCAGTAAGATTGTTTGAGCAATACTGCGACAGCAGCATACGTACCAGCGAGAGTCCGTTTTGCAGCTTCAGCTTCTGACTGCTGATATCGTTCTGACGCAGTTCTACCTGCAGCAGATCGTTACGCATGGCTACACCAGCGCGTACGGCCACATCCACATCTTTATGTATATCGCGCAGAAGGGTATCCACAGCCTCGATGGTCTTCATCTTTTCCTGCAGCGAAGCCAACTGCCAGAAATACTGCTCGGCAGTTTTCTCTACTTCGTTTTCTGAGAGTCGCAGCTTCAGCTGACTCACGTCTTCGCCTAACTTGGCGAGTTTGTTGCCATTGATAATCTGTCCTCCTGCAAACACAGGCTGTACAGCCATTACCGATCCGATGGTGCCGTTCTTCATCATCGAGATGCTGATGGGGTTGCCAAGGGCCATCAGTGCCTCCTGGGGCAACGACTGAGCCAAGGCTGCCCCTAACTCAGGTGACATATTCTCGCCCAGATTCAGCGTGGTTTGCGCCATACCTTTATTGGCATTAAACCACACCCCTGTACCACTTACGTTGGGGAAGTATTTGGTAAAAGCCTCCTTGCGTTGCTGGTTGGCAGCCTCAATATCGTGTTGTGCCGTACGGATGGCGATGTTATTCTGCAGGGCAGAGTCCTTGATCTGCTGCAGCGTATATGCTTGTGCAAATGCTTTGTTAGAACACAGAGATACGGAGATACAGAGCAATCCACAAAGAGAAAGAACTCTGTTCCTCTGTGTCTCAGTGTTTAATCTAAAAATATACCTCATATCTATTTTATTTTGTTGAAACTTTCCAATAAATAACAGGCAGCATGGTGACTACCATGATGAGCGAGCCGATACCACCAGCGAAGATGGTAACACCTACAGGCATCCAGAACGAGCTCTGGGCGATGATCATAGGCACCACACCTACAGCCGTTGT
>CACZVX010000039.1 GCA_902784755.1 uncultured Prevotellaceae bacterium | reverse complement strand
CCGCTCGACGGCGGGGCAATCGTCTTTGCGATTTACGAGATGATCACAGGCAGGAAGCCATCGCCTACGTTCACCAAGGTATGCGGCTGGATAGGGTTCGTCTTCATCGTACTGTTCTTCTGGGTATTCCCGGAATGGCTGGGCGGCATCATCGACAGCGTACTCAAGCTGTTCTTCTAGGATTAAGAAAAAGACTTTTCAGAACAACTTCTGCAGCTCCACGATTCCCTTGTCGGTGCAATAGCCGCGCATGAGGACACTGACGTAATTTTGGAAAATTTCCTGGATGGGATACCGCTCGTAGAGCTTGGTTTCCATCACATAATTCATCACCCCGTCTCCCATATCAATCACTATGTCGTAATTGAGTCCGGGCATGAAATAGCCGTGCTCGACTCCTTGCTGGATAAAGTCCAGAATGTAGCGGCGCTGTTCGGCCTTATGCTCCTGAATAAAAGAAACCACACGCTTGTAGAGACCGATTTCACTAAAGTAAAGCGGACTGATATTGTTGAGATCTTCCATCTGCATCTTCACGAACTGGGCCATCACTTCGATTTCATTGTGATTCCCCTTCGTGGCAAAGGCTTCCATCTGTTGCCTTTTGTTCATCTGGTCATTTCGCACACCAGCCAGAAGCAGTTCTTCCTTGTTGTCGTAGATTTCGTAAAGCGTACGTTTGGAAATGGCCAAGACGTTGGAAATATCGTCCATCTTCACGCTTTTCACGCCATGTTTCTTAAACAGGCGTATGGCCGTACGCAGGATTTTATCTCGCAATTCCTGCCGATAGTTTGTAGGATGACCGTTTTTGCGCATACACTTATTCATTTTGCGCAAAGATAGCAAAAAAAACGGAAACTTTGTTCCCGTTTGATGGTTTTTTAGTAATTTTGCGGTCGATTAGGTAAAAGATTCAATTAACAAAGTAATACAACAATGGTAAAAATCTCAAAAGAAGCGGCTCTACTCTATCATCAGAACGGACGTCCCGGCAAGATAGAAGTAAAGCCAACCAAGCCCTACCGCACACAAACCGACCTTTCACTAGCTTATTCACCAGGTGTCGCATTCCCTTGTCTGGAAATCCAGCAGAACCCCGACGACGCCTACAAATATACCGACAAAGGTAATCTTGTGGCCGTCATTTCAAACGGTACGGCCGTATTAGGTCTTGGCGACATTGGTGCCATGAGCGGCAAGCCTGTCATGGAGGGTAAGGGTCTGCTCTTTAAAATCTATGGCGGTATTGACGTGTTCGACATTGAGGTTGCCGAAAAAGACCCCGAGAAGTTCTGCGAGGCCGTGGAGCGCATTGCCCCTACTTTTGGCGGAATCAACCTGGAAGACATCAAGGCGCCTGAGTGCTTCTACATTGAGGAACGCCTGAAGCGCACGCTCGATATTCCCGTGATGCACGACGACCAGCACGGCACGGCCATCATCTCAGCTGCCGGACTGAAGAATGCGCTGGAGGTAATCGGCAAGGATATCAAGAAAGTGAAGATTGTGGTGAATGGTGCCGGTGCGGCAGCCATCAGTTGCACAAAACTCTATATGGCCATCGGCGCGCAGAAAGAGAACATCTTGATGCTCGACTCGAAGGGCGTGATCACGAGCGACCGTGAGAACCTGAATGAGCAGAAACGCTTCTTTGCCACCGACCGCCGTGATGCGCACACCCTGGCAGAAGCCGTCAACGGAGCAGATGTCTTCGTGGGGCTTTCCAAAGGCAATGTGCTTTCGCAGGAGATGGTGAAGACGATGGCCAAAGACCCCATCATCTTCGCCCTGGCCAATCCCGTTCCTGAGATTTCATACGAAGACGCGATGGAAGCCCGTCCTGACGTGCTCATGTCAACAGGCCGTACGGACTACCCCAACCAGATTAACAACGTGATCGGTTTCCCCTATATCTTCCGTGGAGCGCTTGACGTGCAGGCGAAGGCGATTAACGAGGAAATGAAACTGGCTGCTGTTCACGCCATTGCCGATTTGGCCAAGCAGCCCGTTCCCGACGTAGTGAATGACGTTTACAATGTGAACAACCTGAAGTTTGGCCGCGACTACTTCATTCCGAAGCCTGTTGACCCGCGTCTGATTTCTGAGGTTTCTGCCGCTGTGGCCAAGGCTGCCATTGAGAGTGGCGTTGCCCGCAGAACGATTGAGAACTGGGACGAATATAAGCGTTCGCTCTCCGTTCTCTTGGGACAGGAAACCAAACTCACCCAGAAACTCTACTCCACGGCCAAGGCTCATCCCCAGCGCGTGGTGTTTGCCGAAGGTATTCACCCCACGATGCTGCGTGCTGCCGTTCAGGCCAAAGCGGAAGGCATTTGCCACCCCATCCTGCTCGGTAACGACGAAGCCATCGGAAAACTGGCCAAAGAACTTGACCTCTCGCTTGAAGGCATTGAGATTGTAAACCTCCGTCACCCCAACGAGGCTGAGCGCCGTGAGCGTTACGCAAAGATTCTCACCGAGAAGCGCCAGCGTGACGGCTACACCTATCAGGAGGCCAACGACAAGATGTTTGAGCGCAACTATTTCGGTATGATGATGGTGGAGACAGGCGACGCCGATGCTTTCATCACGGGTCTCTATACGAAATATTCCAACACGATTAAGGTGGCCAAGGAAGTGATTGGTATCCGCGAGGAATTCAAGCATTTCGGAACCATGCACATTATCAATTCGCCGAAGGGTACGCTCTATATTGGCGACACGCTTATCAACAACAATCCCAAGACGGAAGAACTGGTTGATATTGCCCGTCTGGCCGCTACGACCGTTCGCTGGTTCAACGAAGAACCCCACATTGCCATGATCTCCCACTCCAACTTCGGAAGTGATACTTCAGTAGGTTCACAGAAAGTCAGGAATGCAGTGGCCACCTTACAAGAAGAGTATCCCGATTTGGCCATCGACGGAGAAATGCAGATTGGCTATGCACTCAACAAGGAACAGCGCGACGAGATGTATCCTTTCACTCGTCTAAAGGGCCTCGACGTGAATACGCTGGTGTTCCCCAACCTCACGAGTGCACGTTCCAGCTTCAAGATGCTTCAAGTGCTCGATACCGATGTGGAAATCATCGGCCCGATTCAGATGGGACTCAACAAAGCCATTCACTTCACCGACTTCGACGCTTCGGTACGCGATGTGGTCAACATCTGTTCCATTGCTTCAATTGACGCCTACGTGTGGAAGCTTCAGCATCGTTTTGCAAAATAATTAAGAAGAATATATTTTGAAACCTATTTTCATAGCAGGCCCCTGCGTCATTGAATCTGCTGAACTGCTTGACCAAGTGGCTCAGGAGCTTGTGCGCATTAACAAACAGCTGGGCGTTGACATTATCTTCAAGTCATCGTTCGACAAGGCCAACCGCACGAGTATCCGTTCTTTCCGTGGGCCTGGACTCACAAAGGGCCTTCAGATGCTTGCCGACGTGAAGGAGAAATACGGGCTTCGCCTGCTGACCGACATTCATGAAAGCTGGCAGGCTGAACCTGCGGGACTAGTATGTGACGTGTTGCAGATTCCAGCATTTCTCTGCCGCCAGACTGATTTGCTGGTTGCTGCCGCCAAGACGGGCCGGACGGTTAACATCAAGAAAGCGCAGTTCCTGAGCGGCCCGGATATGCGTTACCCCGTGGAGAAAGCCCTTGATTCTGGGGCCAAGGACGTTTGGCTTACTGAACGTGGGAACTCCTTCGGCTACAACAACCTCGTCGTGGATTTCCGCAACATACCCGATATGCTTCAGTTCACGCCTACGGTTATCATGGACTGTACGCACTCCGTGCAACGTCCGGGTGGAGCTGACGGGAAGACGGGAGGTGACCGCCGTTTCGTACCAGCTATGGCAAAAGCCGCCAAGGCATTCGGGGCCACAGGCTATTTCTTCGAGGTTCACCCTAATCCCGACAAAGGGCTGAGTGACGCCGCCAATATGCTGGAACTACACAAACTAGAGGCTTTAATCAAAGACTTATTATGAGAAAACAGATTAGAGAATACGCTATTCAATGCATTCGCGATGAGGTTGATGCGGTGCTTGGAATCATTCCCCAGCTTGACGATGATTTCGAGCAGGCCGTAGAACTTATGTTCAATTGCAAGGGAAAGGTTATCGTCACAGGTGTGGGCAAAAGCGGTCACATTGGTGCTAAGATAGCCGCAACACTTGCCAGCACAGGCACGCCTTCGTTTTTTATCAACCCGCTCGATGTCTATCATGGCGATCTCGGCGTAATGACTCATGATGACGTGGTGCTGGCCATTAGTAACAGCGGCCAGACCGACGAGCTGCTACGATTTATTCCCATGGTGCTTCACATGAACATTCCCATTATCGGAATGACGGGAAACCCCGATTCCCTGCTGGCCCGTTATAGCACCTTCCATCTTAACACCCACGTCGACAAAGAGGCTTGTCCATTGAATCTGGCGCCCACAAGCAGTACGACTGCCCAGCTTGTTTTGGGAGATGCACTTGCTGTTGCACTCATGGAGTTGCGCAATTTCAAGCCCCGTGACTTTGCCCAGTTCCACCCTGGCGGCGAACTTGGAAAGAGACTGCTGACAACGGCTCAGGACGTGATGCGTTCTACCGACCTACCAATCATTCCGAAGGAAATGCATTTGGGAGAGGCTATTATCCTCGTCAGCAAAGGCAAATTGGGACTTGGCGTCTCGCTCGATGAAAACCAGAAGATTATCGGCCTGATTACCGATGGCGACATCCGTCGTGCTATGGAGCGCTGGCAGGCTGGCTTCGTGGAGCATACGGTAGAAGACATCATGACGCGTAAGCCGAAATGCGTTTTGGCAGATACGAAAATTACAGAGATTCAGAAGATTATGCACAAGAACAAGGTGCATACGGTCCTGGTTATCGACCAGGAGAATCATCTGCTTGGTGTGGTTGATCATTATTCATGTATGATTTAGTGGTCTGAATGTATAATTTCAATAAATACACGAACTCGTAAATGAGCAGAACAGCCACTTCTTTATTCCAGCGGCTGTCAGCCGGAGGTGTGTGGATCATTCTTATTCTACACGCTCTCTTCTTTACGCTTCAACTTCAGGCCCAACGTGCGGATTCTGTCGTTGTCAGGGAACTACAGGAGAAGGGCGTGAAGTTCTCTAACGACAATTCGGTCACCCTGCTTATGTCGGGGCAGGAGAAGTTTGACGATATGTTCAGGGCCATTAGTCAAGCCCGCAGCTCCATTCATCTGGAATACTTTAATTTCCGTAATGACTCCATTGCTGACCTGCTTTTCGAAATCCTTGCGCAAAAGGTAAAGGAAGGCGTGGAGGTGCGAGCTCTCTATGATGGATTCGGCAACGTGTCGAATAATCAGCCTTTGAAGCGCCAGCATGTGGAACTCCGTCGCAGGCAAGGCATTCAGCTTTATGAGTTTAATCCCGTAGAGTTTCCCTGGCTTAACGACCTCTTTGGACGTGACCACCGCAAGATTGTCATCATCGATGGGAAGATTGCCTACACGGGGGGTATGAACGTGGCCGACTATTACATTAAGGGCACTCGTCAAGTAGGCCGTTGGCGCGATATGCATTGCCGCATTGAAGGTTCAGCAGTCAATCAGCTGCAGCGCATTTTCGTACAACTCTGGAAACGCGTTACAGGCGAGAAGATAACAGGTGCACAATATTATCGTGGGTTCACAACCCCGGAATATTTTGAAGGTCTGAAGCCCGACACCACTTCTGAAGCTGGTCGTAAAACGGTGGGAATCATCAATCGGGAACCCTACCGGACACCAAAGATAATCCGCCAGTTTTACTGTAGTGCCATCAATAACGCCCGCGACTCTATCAAGATTGTCAACCCCTATTTCACGCTGACTCCTTCCGTCAAGCGCGCCCTTAAGCGGGCTATTAAGCGTGGAGTAAAGGTTGAACTGATGATAGGCGCGAAAAGTGATATTCCCCTCACGCCCGACTGTAGTTACTACAACATGCATAAGTTGATGAAATGCGGAGCGGACGTTTGGATTTACCTCGACGGTTTCCATCACACCAAGATTATCATGGTTGACGGACAACTTTGTACCGTGGGTTCTGCTAACCTCGACGCACGCAGCCTGCGGTTCGACTATGAAGAAAATGCTGTAATCGTTGATGCAGGAACTACCCGCGAACTTTCCGACATGTTCAATCAAGACAAACTTGAGTCGTTCCGACTTACAGAAAAGGTATGGGACAGCTGGCGGAAACCCTGGCAGAAATTCCGCGGATGGTTTGCTCACCTGCTTTCACCTTTCCTTTAATTCAGACTACTTAAATGACTAACAAAGAGATTTTTGCATCTGCCTTTAATAAGTTAAAATCCAGACAACTTGGAAAGGCTCTTCAGGCAATACATCAATATATGGCTGACAACCCTGCGGCCTATGGTAATATGTCTATTCACAGTATCGAGGACGACTACCACCGAATGCTCGAATACATGGAATTGGGTTACCCCGACCCTGACCGCAACAAGATATACCAGCGACTCTTGCAGAACATGTGGAATTTCACGGCCAATGCCCATATGTCATGGCTCTGCCGTGAGGTACAACTCTACCGAGAGGCTCAACAACGCTCACTTCGTCATATGTTCAGCCATGAACGCATAGAAAGTACGCTTAAAGACTTCGTCACAGAGACCGCCATGCTCAGCCTGGAGCCCGAAGAACAACGCAAGCATAAAGAAACGGGAATCTATGCGCGCCACCATGACTTTATGCGGAGTCTTTTCGACCGTATTTTTGTGAGTAGTCAATGGGAGCAGTCACAATATGATTTTTATTGCGGCTTGCTGCTCTCGCCTGCTGTTGACGTAATTGACGTGCAACTCATTATCAGCGCCATCACGATGAGTTGCCTTACACAGTTTGATGTGCAGAAATTCCGTCTTCTCGTATATCTCCACGAACATGCGACAAACGTAGAAGTACGTGAGCGGGCCTTTGTCGGGTGGGCTTTCTCTCTGAAGCGCCTGGATTTCAATGTCTATCCGGAACTCCGTAAGGAAATAAGCAACCATTGTCAGAACCATGTGCAGGAACTCATTGAACTGCAAAGACACGTTATCTGCTGTATTAATGCCGACCGTGACAATGAGACCATTCAGCGTGAAATCATGCCTAATCTTCTGCGCAACAATAACTTCCGGATTACACTAAACGGCATTGAAGAGATAGAGGACGACCCTATGGACGATATTCTCCACCCCGAATCTGCCGATGAAAAAGCCGAACAACTGGAACAGGATGTATTACGTATGTTCAACATGCAGAAGCAAGGCTCTGACATTTATTTCGGCGGTTTCAAACAAATGAAGAGATACCCCTTCTTCTATACTTTGAGCAACTGGTTCACTCCCTTCTACATGCAGCATCCCGAGCTCCCAAGCATGACCAATAATGCGAAATTGGGAAATCTTCTCCAGCAGATGGTCGATAAGGGCGCATTCTGCAATAGCGACCGTTATTCTTTCCTGCTTGGAATATCATCTGTCATCAACCATATACCGCCACAACTGCAGGAGGCAATGTCTTCGGATGACGGTTTGAGTTCAATCGCACAAGGGATGAATACCAATTCACCTACGTTCGTTCGTTTGAATTATCTGCAGGATCTCTATCGATTCTTCAAACTTCACCCACAACATAAAGAGATTGTCTACGATCCCTTCATGCGCAACCTGACTACGGACAATTTCTTCATACTGAGCCATCAGACATTTAAGGATTTTGGGAATTCCGAGCTCATGCTTTTCCGGGCAAAATTACTCATTGAAACGGGTGATACGACGAAGGCTCTTGATGAACTCGAAGAGATAGAACAACGTGAGCCGGAAAATATAAAGTGTCTTGCAATGATTGCCCGGATATACCTAAACCAAGACAGCAAAAAAGCAGTTAATTACTACAAACGCATCTTGGAAATAAAGCCTGACAATGAACGTTTTCAGTTTCTCCACGCCCTTTCACTAACCCAAGCGGGTGAATACGAGAATGCTTCAAGCGAACTATACCGCTTAAGTTATGAGAATCCTGATAACATCAAATATCGCAGTACCTTGGCATGGGCATTATTATGTATGGGACGCGACCAACAAGCCGGGCACGAATACGATGTCATTATTAAGAGCGGGAAGATAAGTCAGGCTGACCGCATCAATGCAGGCTATTGCTATTGGTTTAACGAAGACATCAAACAAGCAGTCGCCCTTTTCCGAGAATTCCTTAAATCGGAAAAAAATGGGCGCATTGAACTTGAATTCAAAAAAGACGAAAAGCTACTGAGTCAACACGGAATAAACGAGCAAGACCGTGCCCTCATGATAGAATTGGTGGAGTGGAAGCCGGAATAATCTGATTTCCTTTATTTGAGCCAGTTACGGGCACGATTAAGATCTTTCTCACGTGGCTGAGCCGTATGCGTAAAGTTAATCTTTGGCAATTTGCTGATGGTTTGGGCTTCCGCTTTCATGTATTTCTTCACAATTGGAGCATAAGCTGAAATACCAAATTTATTAATAGAGTCAACGGCCACATTATAAGCTTTCAGGAAAGCGGCATACTGGCGTTGGCGCTCCTTACTCCTCAGACCATTCTCACGAAAAGCCACCACGCCCAAACGAATGTCACGCTTTTCAGTATCCATAAGTACGGGATGTTTCCAGAGACGAGCTTCCGTAGCCTGAGGCTCAGGTAGCAGCATAGCATCTATCTCATTGTTATGCAGCATTTTCAGGCAAATGTTGGGATCATTAATCTGCACCAGATAAACATTATCGCGTTGCAGCTTTGCACTATCCACACACATTTCTGCCAACAGATGCGTAGCGCTGAAACGTGCCATAGCTACCATTTTATCGTTGAGTTGTTTCAATTCGCTTACACGTGACAAGCGATTCGTAACAAACTGCCAGCGAGCCTGCGTAGCCGTAGCGTAGCGCAGTTCCAGTCCTTTCTTTTTCATCCACTCTCCCTTCACTAAATCAGTAACGGAACCTTCGATCCGACCTTTAAGCAAAGCATCATCACAATCTATCTGTGAGGTATAGGGCTTCAGACGAATATCCACGCCAAGCGTATCAAAAAAACGGCGTTCTTTTGCCACATAAAGAGGTAAACAATCAATAGTGGGGAGTACGCCAATCTTCAATGCAGCCGAATCCTCCTTGGCAAGCCGGGCACGTTCTGCTTTACTGATGCGTTGCTGTTCCTCGTAACTTTGACCACAGGAAACAAAAACTATTACCGCTATGACGAAAAAAACTATATTCTTCATTACAGATGCAAAGGTAGTGTAAAAGAAAGAAAAAACAAAAGAAAAGGTTGAAATTTTAGTTTATTACTTGCATAGGAAACCATTATTAAGTATCTTTGCAGTTGAATTGAAAACTTGATTCACCTTTAAACTATGGCAAAAGACAAAATAGCGTATGTATGCGAAAACTGTGGACAAGAATCTGCGAAATGGATTGGTAAATGTCCCGCCTGCGGTCAATGGAACACCTATAAGGAAATACGCATTGCAAATGATAGTGGCCAGCAGGCAGCTCGTTCTGCGGCTTCACATTTAAGGCAGACAACAACGGGCAGTAAAAATCGCCCATTACGACTTCGCGATATTTCCAGCAATGACGAACCACGCATAGATATGCTTGATGAAGAACTCAACAGAGTGTTGGGTGGCGGACTGGTCCCTGGAAGTATCATATTGTTAGGAGGCGAACCTGGTATTGGCAAGAGTACGCTTACATTGCAGACTGTACTTAACATTCCCGATAAGTTGATTCTTTATGTAAGTGGCGAGGAGAGTGTTCATCAATTGAAGATGCGCGCAAAACGATTAAGGAACAATGGAGACGAAAATGAGAATCTGCTCATTCTAACCGAAACTTCATTGGAGAATATATTCAGTCACATCAAAGAGGTGAAACCGGACATGGTGGTCATTGACTCCATACAGACGATCTCCACCGAAGATGTGGATTCTTCTCCGGGTAGTGTGACCCAAGTTCGTGAATGTGCCTCTGCCCTACTCCGCTTTGCCAAGTCAAGTGGTGTTCCTGTAATTCTTATTGGCCATATTAATAAGGAAGGTACCTTAGCCGGTCCGAAGATACTTGAGCATATCGTTGATACGGTAATTCAGTTTGAGGGGGATCAGCATTATATGTACCGTATTCTGCGGGCTATGAAAAACCGTTTTGGTTCCACGTCTGAATTAGGTATTTATGAAATGCAACAAAACGGGCTCCGTCAAGTGAGCAATCCTTCAGAACTATTACTGACACAAGACCATGAAGGACTCTCAGGCGTTGCTATTTCAAGTGCCATTGAAGGCGTAAGACCTTTCCTCGTGGAGACTCAGGCTCTAGTTTCAACGGCAGCCTATGGAACACCTCAGCGCTCGGCAACAGGATTTGACCAGAGGCGACTAAACATGTTATTGGCCGTATTGGAAAAACGGGTAGGCTTCAAACTAATTCAAAAAGACGTCTTTATCAATATCGCAGGCGGTCTGCGAGTTACTGACCTGGCCATGGATCTGAGCGTGATTGCATCCGTACTCTCCTCCAATGTAGACACTCCAATAGAGAGCGGATGGTGTATGGCCGGTGAAGTGGGACTCTCAGGTGAAGTACGACCTGTCAATCGGATAGAGCAACGCATTGCCGAAGCTGAGAAACTGGGCTTTAGTCACATGATTATCCCCAAGCATAACATGCAAGGACTGGGTGGACGGCATTTCAACATCGAGTTGCATCCCGTGCGTAAAGTTGAAGAAGCCCTCCGTTACCTTTTCGGATAATAGCGTAAACCTTTACGTTTATTTAACGCAAAAAACTGCATCATCATATCGAAGATTTTTATATCTTTGCACTCACAATATTTAATCTATTTAAAACAATAAACAAATCATGAAGAAATTGCAAGCTTTGAACAAGCGCACGGCTCCTAAGAGCGTGATGCCTGAGAAAATCATTCAGTTTGGTGAAGGTAACTTCCTCCGCGCTTTCGTTGACTGGATTGTGTGGAACATGGACCAGAAGACTGACTTTAACGGTTCGGTGGTTGTGGTTCAGCCCATCGAGCGCGGTATGGTTGACTGGCTCAATGGCCAGGACTGCCTCTACCACGTGAACCTGCAGGGACGCCAGAACGGTGAAGCTGTCAACTCACTCACACGTATCGACGTCATCAGCCGTGCCCTCAATCCATACAGCCAGAATGCTGCATTCATGGCATTGGCCGACCAGCCCGAAATCCGTTTCGTTATTTCTAACACCACAGAAGCCGGTATCGCCTTCGATCCTGCCTGCAAGCTCTCTGACGCTCCCGCCAGCAGCTATCCCGGCAAACTGGTACAGCTGCTCTATCGCCGCTACCAGACCTTCAACGGCTGCCCCTCTAAGGGTCTCATCATCATGCCATGCGAGCTGATCTTCCTGAACGGCCATCACCTGAAGGAGTGCATTGAGAAGTACATCGAACTTTGGAAAGATGATTTCGGAGCAGACTATGAGGGATTCAAAGAGTGGTTTGAAAAGTACAACTATGTTTGCGCTACCCTCGTGGACCGAATCGTTCCCGGATTCCCCCGCAAGGAGATTGCCGACATCCAGCAGAAGATCTCTTACGCTGACAACCTTGTTGTACAGGCAGAAATCTTCCATCTCTGGGTGATTGAGAAGCCAACAAATATGAGCATCGAAGACCTTCGTGCAGAATTCCCCGCTGAGAAAGCCGGACTCCATGTGCTCATCGCAGAGAGCGAGAAGCCTTATCATGAGCGCAAGGTTACCCTGCTCAATGGTCCGCACACCGTACTCTCACCTGTGGCTTATCTTTCTGGTGTGGATATCGTACGCGACGCCTGCAACCATGAGGTAATTGGCAAGTATATCCACAAGGTACAGTTTGAAGAACTGATGCAGACCCTGAATCTGCCAATGGACGAGCTGCAGCAGTTTGCCAGCGATGTGCTTGAGCGCTTCAACAACCCGTATGTTGACCATCAGGTGACCAGCATCATGCTGAACTCATTCCCCAAGTACCAGACTCGCGACCTCCCCGGTCTGAAGACTTACCTGGAGCGCAAGGGTGAACTGCCTAAGGGTCTCGTACTCGGTCTGGCTGCCATCATCACCTATTACAAGGGTGGCACACGTGCTGACGGAGCTCCTATCCAGCCAAATGACGACCAGAAGATTATGGATTTGCTAACAGAACTGTGGGCTACAGGCGACACTCGCAAAGTGGCCGAAGGCGTTCTCGCAGCAAAGGACCTTATTTGGGGTGAGCATGGCGATCTGAACCAGATTCCTGGTCTTACCGACATGGTTGTTTGCTTCCTTGACAGCATTCAGGAGAAAGGTATGCTGGAGACTGTAAAGAGCATTCTCTAATCAAAGGGAAAACTCCATAGATTTAAAAAGGGCTGCATCAATTGATGTAGCCCTTTCTTATGATTATTAATAAGAATTTCTAGAACGGAAGATCGTCGGCACTATTTTCAACAGCAGGCTGTGCTGGTGGGAATGGTGCAGGTGCAGCTGCAGTAGGAGGAACAGCAGCTTCTGGAGCTGGGAATGGCTGTACTCCCTGGGCGGCAGCCTGAGCAGCAGCGGGATCAATACGCTGTACATTCCAGGCACGTATACTGTTATACCATCTTCCCTGATACTCGTGTGCATCAATATCAAATGACACAACCATTTCCTCACCTACCTTAATAGCAAATTGATTGATACGATCTGCACCAAACACATCGAATGCCAATTTTCTCGGATACTGGTCATGAGTCTCAAGAACATAAGTTCCAGCCTTCCATTCACCACGCGCAGAAACGCCACTACGCTCTGGCAATACTGCAATAATTTTTCCTTGTATATCCATTTTTATATTTGTTTATGTATGTATTCAGTTTGCGAAATTAATAAAAAAGTTCTAACGGGAGAAACTTTTTCTGCGTTTTTTTTGTTTCACTCTGTTTTTTTGTGTATTTTTGTACCTCAAATAAAAGTAACTAAAAACATCGACTATAATGAGAATTACATTATCTAGTTCGGCACTCAGCAGCCGACTCGGAACGCTCGCCAAGGTTATCAACAGCAAGAACAGCCTTGCCATCCTTGACTGCTTTCTTTTCGAAGTAGCAAACAACCAGCTCACCATCACAGCTTCAGATAGTGAAAACGTGATGCGGACGACTATGCCATTGGAGACATCTGATGGCGAAGGTAAGTTCGCGGTGAACAACCATACCATTCTCGATGCTGTGAAAGAATTACCAGAACAGCCGCTTACTCTTGACGTTGACACCAACACCTTCAGCGTAAAGATTATTTATCAGAATGGTATTTACAATTTCACGGCTCAAAATGCAGAAGAATACCCCATCGCTCAGCCTATGCCTGAAACGGCTACCTCTCTAACAATGCCAAGCAATGTTTTGGGTGACAATATTACCCGTGCCATTTTTGCAACGGCTCAAGAGGAACTTCGGCCTGTGATGAACGGCATCTATTTCGATCTGACCCCTGATGCACTTGCCATCGTAGCCAGCGACGGTCATAAGTTGGTTCGCAACAAGAACTATACCGTGAAGACAGAGACACCGACAGCATTCATTCTGCCCAAGAAGCCCGCTACATTGCTGAAGAATGTGTTGGGTAAGGACGAAAGCGATGTCGTGATTCGTTTTGATGAACGTAATGCTCAGATTGTATTCGGTGATTCCACATTACAATGCCGTCTGATTGAGGGACGCTATCCCAATTATAATTCTGTTATTCCTCAGAACAATCCCTATCAGCTGACTATCGACCGTAAATCGCTGATTGGAGCCCTTCGTCGTGTATTGCCTTTCGCCAGTGAAAGCAGTCAGCTTGTTCGCTTGCATATTGAAAGCGGAAAGATTGAGGTTTCTTCAGAAGACATCGACTTCTCAACGAGTGCAAAAGAAGAGGTAACTTGCGACTACACAGGCAATTCAATGAATATTGGCTTTAAGGGTCCATCACTCGCAGAAATTCTTAACAATCTCGCAAGTGATGAGGTAACTCTCCAGTTGGCTGATCCATCACGTCCTTGTCTCATTGTGCCAGTTGAGCAGCCCGAGAACGAAGACGTGCTGATGCTTATCATGCCAATGCTTTTGAATGACTAATTATTAAAGAATGAAATTGAATCTTACTAAGCCCCTCGTTGTCTTCGACTTGGAGACAACGGGGCTTGATCTTGTTAAGGACAGGATCATTCAAATATCATATATTAAGGTTAACCTCGATGGAACAGAGGAACGTCACAATCAGTTTATCAACCCTGGAATGTCTATTCCACCAATTGTTGTAGAACTGACAGGCATCAGCGATGAGGATGTAAAAGACGCTCCTACTTTCAAACAGTTGGCTCCCAAGTTGGCAGCGGCCTTTGAAGGATGTGATTTTGCGGGTTATAACAGCAACAATTTTGATATTCCACTTCTTGCCGAAGAATTTCTTCGTGCCGGCATTGACTTCGATTTTGAGAAATGCCGCAAGATTGATGCCTGTACAATCTTCAAGAGAATGGAACGCCGTAATCTTGCTGGTGCATATAAGTTCTATTGCGGACGTAAGATGGAAGATGACTTCCAAGCGCATTTGGCCGATCAAGATACTGAAGCCACATGGCGTGTCTTGCAGGCAGAGCTTGACTACTATGCTCCTGGTTCACCTGCCGTACTCGATGATGAAAGCAAACTCCTGAACAACGATATGGATGAATTGGCTGCCTTTTCAAAGACCAATGACAACGTGGATTTTGCAGGCCGTATCGTATGGCAGGAAATGAAGGACGCTCAAGGAAATGTATTAACCGATGAAAAAGGCAATCCCCGCAAGCAGGAAGTATTTAATTTCGGTAAATACAAAGGATGGATAGTAAGTGAGGTCCTTCATCGCGATCCTGGCTATTATAGCTGGATGTTGGGAAGTGACTTTACCTATAACACCAAGCAGGTACTTACCCGTATCCGCTTACGCGAATTCAACAAAAGATAATCATTCTGTATGCTCAAAGGTAAGAAGATTGTGCTCGGTATTACGGGCAGCATAGCCGCCTACAAGGCTTGTCTCATCATCCGCGGACTCATCAAGGAGGGTGCTGAGGTACAAGTGGTAATAACTCCTGCAGGAAAGGAATTTATCACTCCCATAACGCTTTCAGCCCTAACCCACAAGCCCGTTATCAGCGAGTTTTTCTCACAGCGTGACGGAACATGGAATAGTCACGTTGACTTGGGACTATGGGCCGATGCCATGCTCATTGCCCCTGCGACAGCTTCCACTATCGGAAAGATGGCCAATGGAGTAGCCGACAATATGCTAATCACTACTTACCTTTCGATGAAGGCCCCAGTATTCATAGCTCCTGCTATGGACCTTGATATGTATGCCCACCCAAGCACTCAGCAGAATCTGAAAACGCTGATAAGTTACGGCAACCATATTATTGAACCACAAAGCGGATTCCTTGCAAGCGGCCTCGAAGGAAAAGGACGTATGGAGGAGCCTGAAAAGATTGTAGAAATCCTAAATAAAGAAATAGGATGTTCAGAAACAAAAGGGACTTTGGCAGATAAGAATATCCTCATTACAGCAGGTCCCACCTACGAAAAGATTGACCCCGTACGTTTTATTGGAAACTATTCAAGCGGCAAAATGGGATTTGCTTTAGCTGCAGAATGTGTTCGTCAGGGTGCTAAAGTAACATTGGTGGCCGGTCCTGTAAGTCTTTCTACACCACAAGGTGTGAATCGCATCGATGTGGAAAGTTGTGAGGAAATGTATAATGCTTCCATCGAAGCATTTCCGAAGATGGATGCTGCTATTCTATGTGCAGCAGTAGCAGATTTCTGCCCGGAAACTACTTCCAGCCAGAAAATCAAGAGAGAGAAAGATGATTTGATTCTTCGCTTAAAACCCACCCATGACATAGCCGCACAGCTTGGAAAAATAAAAACCAGTCATCAGATATTGGTAGGATTTGCCTTGGAAACTAACGATGAGGAAGTGAATGCCAAGAAGAAACTGGAAAAGAAAAACCTCGACTTCATTGTGCTCAATTCTACGCGTAACAAAGGCACAACTTTCCGTTCCGATGACAACCAGATCAGCATCATCTCTGCTGAAGGTCAAAAAGACTTCCCAAAGAAGCCAAAAACTGAAGTAGCCCGAGATATTGTAGATGAATTGTCAACCCTTCTTTAATGCTTATAGCTTATGTTGAAGAAACTCATTGCTATCATGCTGTTCCTTTCAATACCTTTCAGCATTAATCTGAAAGCACAGGAGCTACAGGCTAAGGTCACTATCAACCATGCACAGATTCAAGGAACAGACGTTTCTGTCTTTGAGAGCCTGCAACAAACGATGGAACAGTTCCTCAACGACCAGCAATGGACAGCTCTTCAATTCCAAAAGAATGAACGCATCGTTTGTAACTTCAATATAACGGTAACCAAATTCGACCAGTCAAATAACCGGTTCACCTGTACGGCACTCATTCAAGCCAACCGTCCGGTTTATAATTCAAGTTACACCTCTACCCTCTATAACAATAGGGATGCTAACTTCGATTTTGAATTTTCACAGTTTGAACAACTGAACTTCAATGAAGAACAGATTGACAATCAACTTACAGCATTGATGGCGTATTACGCTTATCTTATCATTGGTCTTGACCTGGATTCCTTTGCACCAATGGGTGGTGAAGATATCCTTCAGCGTTGTCTAAATCTGGTGAATAACACGCAGAACCTTGACTTCAATGGTTGGAAGGCTTTCGACAACAACCGTAACCGTTTTGCTATCATCAATGACTACCTGGAAGGGGCCATGAAACCATTCCGCCAGTTACAGTACGACTATTATCGCACGGGGCTTGATGAAATGGCCAACAATGCAGAACGTGGACGCAACAATATCACGACAGCTTTAGAGAATCTGAGAAAGGCACATGAGGACAGACCATTGAGCATGTTGCCACAAATCTGGACCGATTATAAAAAGGAAGAACTAGCTAATATTTATAAAGGTAAGGGTACTCAGAAAGAGAAGGAATCTGTTTATGACTTACTCTTCAGTATTAATGCCTCCCAGAATAACACTTGGGAGAAAATCAAGCAATAATGCTCAAACAACTCTATATCAAGAATTTCACGCTCATCGATGAGCTCGACATACAACTGTTTCCGGGTTTTTCTGTGATTACTGGAGAAACAGGTGCTGGAAAGAGTATCATTCTTGGAGCCCTTTCCCTACTCCTTGGTCAGCGTGCCGATTCCAAAAGCATTAAATCGGGATGTGATCGTTGTATCATTGAAGCCCATTTTGACTTAAGTCGTTATCAGCTGGAAAGTCTTTTTGCTGACAACGACATTGATTATGATCATGAGGATTGTATTTTCCGCAGAGAACTGACATCTACCGGAAAGAGCCGTTCTTTCATCAATGACACTCCTGTTTCTCTTGCGGTAATGAAGTCCATTGGACAACAACTTGTAGACATTCATTCACAACATCAGAATCTTCTTCTGCAAGAAGAGGATTTCCAACTTAATGTAGTGGATATCATCGCTCAGGACGGCAAGCAACTCTCCGATTATCAGCAAGCATTCAAAGACTATCAGACTGCCCGAAAAGCTGTTGTGAGAATGCAAGAAGAACTTGCAAAAGCTGCCGAGAATGAAGACTTTATGCGGTTCCAATACAATGAACTTCAGGAAGCAAATCTGGAACCCGGACAACAAGAAGAGTTAGAGCAAGAAAGCGAGACACTTAGCCATGTAGAGGATATCAAGGAAGCACTCTTCAACGCAGAAGGAATCCTTAGCGGTGAGGAAGCTAATCTCGTTGAAAGCTTAAGGGAAGTATCCCGGACTCTCTCTAACATTAAAGGTGTCTTTGCTGATGTCGCAGAGGTAACAGAACGTATTGACAGTTGCTATATTGAACTGAAAGACATTGCCGCTGAAGTTAGTCAGTTATCATCGCATGTGGATTATGATCCGAAACGACTTGATTTTATCAATGATCAACTGGGGATAATCTATTCTCTTGAGAAGAAACATCGGGTTGAAACAGTTGAAGAACTTATTACCTTGCGCAATCAATTGAAAGAACAGCTGAGTCATCTGGACAACAGCTCGGAAGAGATGGATATTTTGCGCCAACAGGAAAAAGCCGCCAGAGAAAAAGCCCTGAAGAAAGCTTCAGAACTGAATGCCCTCCGCTTGAAAGCAGCCCAAAAGGTAGAAAAAGAAATGAAGAACCGTCTGGTTCCCCTTGGAATTCCAAATATTGGTTTTGTTGTTGACATAACCCAAACGGAAATGACGGAAAAGGGAACTGATAAAGTGGCATTTCTCTTTAGTGCCAATACCAGTACTGCAATGCAACCTGTTGCTCAGATAGCCTCAGGAGGAGAGATAGCACGTGTGATGCTTTCCTTAAAAGCCATGATTAGTGGAACTGTCAAACTTCCAACCATTATTTTCGACGAGATTGACACCGGTGTAAGCGGACGTGTAGCTGAAATGATGGCAAAGATTATGCAGGAAATGGGACAGACAGACCGTCAGGTCATCAGTATAACCCACTTGCCACAAATAGCCGCATTGGGCAGACATCACTATAAAGTATTTAAGGAAGAAACAAAGGAAGGTACAAAAAGCCGTATGTCTTTGCTTTCAGACGAAGAACGTATTCAAGAGATTGCACAAATGCTTAGCGGAAGTGATGTGACAACCGCCGCTATCAATAATGCAAAAGAACTGTTGAAAATATGATATTTAAACGTTCTACCATCATTTTCCAAATTATTATTTGACAATTAAAGATTAATGACTTAAATATGAAGAAAAAGATTCTGTTTATCTCAAATTTTCTCATTCTCACTTTTACATCATCCCTTTTTGCACAGCCATCAGCGGTTAAGAATGTAGCTAAAAGTGTATTCTCCCTTACCACTTTCAGAGCAGACGGCTCCATTTTGGCCAGTAGCCATGGAGTTTTTGTGGGTGGTGAAGGAGAAGCTGTCAGCGACTTAAAGCCTTTCCTGGGAGCAGCAACGGCTGTGGTAGTTGATGCCATGGGTAACAAAATGAATGTAACGAGAATGTTGGGACTCAACGACATTTATGATGTGGCCCGCTTTCGTGTAGACGGAAAGACCACACCAGCTGCTGTCGCCAATGTCGCTTCCACTAACGGTCAGGATGCATGGCTCATCACTTATGGTTTGAAATCTCCTGAGATTGTAGCAACGAAGGTGAAGAGTGTTGAGAAGTTCATGGATAAATATAATTATTATATTTTTGGCATGAATGCCCCGGATCATACGACGGGATGTCCGTACGTAAATATGTACGGTCAGGTAATTGGACTTCTACAGATGTCTACTACCAGTTTCGACACTCATGCTTGTGATGTTGCCTTCATCCGATCCTTAAGTGTTACTGGCTTTTCGCTCAATGATCCTAGTTTTCAGCAGATAGGAATCCCTCTTGCCCTTCCGTCTAATGAGGATCAGGCAAGACTTATGTTGATGATGTCAAGCCAGAGTAAGGATTCGTTGAAATATACCGCCACAATCAACGATTTCATAGAAATGTTCCCTTCTTCCACCGATGGTTATAATCACCGTGCATTGATTGAGGCAGCAGCCCAGCAATGGAACAATGCAGATGAAACGATGAAAACCTGTATCAAGAAAGCAAACGCCAAGGATGAAGCTCATTATAACTATGGTAAGATGATGTATAACTATGCAGTCAATGGTCTTCACTGGTCGCTCGATGATGCTCTCAACGAAGCCAACGCTGCCTATAAGGAGAATGCTGCCCCACTCTATCAGCATCTGCAGGCACAAATCATCTATGCCAAAGGAGACTTTCAACAGTCTCTCAACATTTTTGAACAGCTTTCAAAAGACAAGAGTTTCAGCACTCCGGAACTTCTCTATGAACAGGCACAATGCAAGAGAAAACTGAACGCGCCAAACGAAGAGATTCTTGCTTTGCTTGACAGCGCAATTAACACAACTGACACCCTGCGATTTGTGGAAACCGCACCCTATTTCCTTACTCGTGCGCAAGTCTATGATGAAATGGGAAAATACCGCGATGCAGTCTTCGACTATACCCGATACGAATACCTTGTACAAGGACGTGTGAATGCGTCTTTCTATTATATCCGTGAACAGGCTGAAGTAAACGGCAAACTCTATCAGCAGGCACTCTCAGATATCGCACGCGCCATCATCCTTGCTCCTCAAGAGCCTACCTATTATGCGGAAATGGCAAATTTGCAACTACGCGTTAAGAAGCCTGAAGACGCTATCAAAACAGCACAGCGTTGTACTGAAATAGCCCCCGAATATGCAGATGGCTATTTGCTTCTTGGACTTGCTCAGATACAGACCCAGAAAAAGACAGAAGGACTTGCTAATCTTCAAAAGGCAAAAGACATGGGTAGTGAACAGGCACAACCGCTTATTGACAAATACAGTAAATAAGTGATTACAAGATTACAGGATTACACCCTTTTTCTTAACCCCTACAATTCTGTAGGGGTATTTTTATACTTTATATATATACATATATTTATATATAGATAAGTAGCAGTAAGAGATTTGAGACACAGAATTCTATCTGTAATCTGTAATCCTGTAATCGTTTACCCGCCTCTTTCGTATAATATCCCCGTAAAAACAAAGAAGGCTCCCGAGTCCGGAAGCCTTCTTATATTGTTGTGATAATTACTTCTAAGATTAGAAGAAGAGATAACGGTTATCAGTTACCTTAGCCTTCTGATAAAGGTCACGCATGAACTGTCCGGCATACTGCATCAGGCGCTGCTTCTGATTCTGCTCAGCGGCCTTGGCATCATACTTCACACCTGCACGGTTGGCCTTGCTGTTCACCTGGAAGAGGTA
>CACZVX010000038.1:481-59006 GCA_902784755.1 uncultured Prevotellaceae bacterium | reverse complement strand
GCCCTTGCCACGGTCTTCAGGCCAAACGAACAAGTCTTCAAGATAGAGTCCCGAATGTCCGATGAACGTTGAGAAGTTGTAGAAGTAGAGCGCAAAGCCCACCTCACGGCCATTTGCCACGGCAAACACCGCCTCGGCTCTGTGCTCGTCGAACATTTCCCGTTCAAGTACATCAACCGAAGCCACCACCTCGTTCTCCATTTTTTCGTATCGGGCTATTCCCCTTATGAAGTCCAGCAAAAGCGGTACGTCCTTCCGCTCTGCCTTACGAATCACAATTTTATCTTTGTTTATCATATAATCTTAAAATCGCCTTGCATAGTCTATCTGATAATCTTTGCTTTCTGAATATTCGTCATGTCATTCCAGAGCTCTGCCTGTTCTTCCTCGTCGAATCCATGAGTTGAAATCTCTTTGAGAATAGCATCGAGCAACTGCTCCTTGTTTACCTGCAGGTCTGAATCCACATCGATTCGTCGAATCCATGAGTTGAAATCTCTTTGAGAATAGCATCGAGCAACTGCTCCTTGTTTACCTGCAGGTCTGAATCCACATCGATAGGGTAGGTGATGATGTCGCCCAATGAACCTACATGCACATTCGAAACGGCGATTTCCCCGTTTTGTTTCTTTACGGCAATCCTTCTGCTGGAGCCATATTCCGGCTTCACTTTCAGCAGTTGCTGGAATAGCGCAGAATCCTCATATTCATCAGCATTCACGGATGTTATTAGTTCCCGTAATGTCATGATATACCTAATAATTCGATTTCAAATATCAGCGTTGAACCGCCAGGGATGCCCGGCTGAGAGAATTTCCCGTAGCCCATTTCGGCAGGGATATAAACCTCCCATTTGTCACCGATGTGCATCTGCTGCATGGCGATGATCCAACCATCGATGAGGTCACAGAGCCTACAAGCCAAGGGCACGCCGCCTTGGCTACTGTCGAGTGTCTTGCCGTCGATGGTCTTGCCCGTGTAGTGAGCCGTGACGACGCTTCTTACGCTCGGCCTGGCACTCTGGACATTACCCTCTGCCAACACCTTATAGTAAATTCCCTTTGGAAGAGCCTTCACGCCTTCCTCCTTGGCTTTTGCCTCCAGCCAATCCTTGTTGGCCTGTATGTACTCTCGCTTTGCCATATACTTCAATTATAATTTCTCAAAGTTCAGGTATCTGTTCTTGAACCAGATGAATGGCTTTACCCTTTCTTTTCTTTCCCTTATTTTAACTGAATAATATCACTCCAACGAGTCGTTGGGTTCTTACTTTTGAAATCATGCTTGATGGCATTGGCAAAGACGTTAGCCTTTCCTTTACCATCTTTTTGAGTGTATTGCTGACTGCCAAGAACAATGGTCTCAGTACCATTGACCTTGTTGATGCGGTCGATGATGGCATCAAGACGTTTCATTTTCTCAAACTGTTCTGCATTGAAATCGAAGAGATCGGGCTGAAGGGGACTCTTGGGACCTATGCCCATGACGATGACACCTGCCTTCTTGTAGTGTAAGCCGGGACGGTAGATCTTTTTAAGTGCTTCCGTGGCTGCCTTGGAGATGGTGATGGTAGAGGAGGAGGGCACCACGAGCCGCTGCTCCTGAAAATTGTAGTATTGCTGAAGGTCTTCACGGAAGGGGTTGGTGTGGATGAAAACGCCCACAACGGAGGCCACTGTTTCTTGCTGGCGCAGTTTCTCTGCACAGCGGGCGGCATAATTGGCGACATGGGTGTGCAGTGTCTCGAAGTCGGTGACCATGCCGTTGAAGCTCCGGCTGGTGCAGATGCTCTTCTTCTTCGTCAGTTCCTCATTGGGAACGCAGTCTTCTCCATTCAGCTCCCTCCATGTGCGCTCTATGACGATGTTGTGGAACATGGCCCTTAGCCATTCTACATGATGGCTGGCAAAGTCGTAAGCGGTTGTGATGCCCAGGCTTTGCAGCTTGGTGGCATAGCGGCGACCGATGCCCCATACTTCTTCGATGGGGTAGAGCTTCAAGGCCTTGATACGCTTCTCGTCAGTATTTATTATACAACAGTGACGGTAGCCCTGATACTTCTTGGCGAAGTTGCTGGCAATCTTCGCAAGTGTCTTGTTGGGAGCAAGTCCAATGCTGACGGGCATTCCCACGCTCTGCTTAATCTTCTTGTGAAGATTCTCGCCCCAGGCTTTCAAGTCCAGATGTTGATCTTCGTTCTTCCTCAGACGCGACTCTACAAAGTTGGAACAAGTTCCATTCTGTTCTCGCTGCTCCTTCGGTTCCGCGCCATCGAGATAGACAAAACACTCATCAATGCTATAACGGAAATAAGCGGGTGCCTCCTTGCGGATGATTTCCACTACACGCGCTGTCAATTCGCCATACAACTCGTAGTTGGAAGAAAATACGGCTATCTTTTGATTGGGAAACTGCTCTTCCAACTGGAAGTAAGGCATTCCGGCTTTGATGCCCATGCGCTTGGCTTCGTTCGAACGGGCCACCACGCAGCCGTCATTGTTTGACAGGACAACGACAGGCTTTCCGTTCAGGTCAGGACGGAAGACACGTTCGCAGCTTACATAGCAATTATCACAATCGATGATGCCGTACATATTACAGATACTTCTTTTTCAACTGTTGAAGCCTTCCATCCTCTTTCATCCGCTTTATCACGTTATTGATAAACAGCTTCAGGTCTGGATTTCCCTTACGCATCAGCACACCGATTTCTCCATGCGTGAAAGGCTTGTCAATCAAGGGCGCATCAAGAACAGGATAACTCTTCACGTATAAAGTGGCCTCCGTAGTCTCACAAATCATCAGGTCGGCTTCACCTGCCGCTATCTTGCCAGGTATTTTCTCATTATGCTCATGAATGAAAAGTGTGGCTTTGGGAAGGTTCTCACGGGCGAACTTCTCATTCAGTCCTCCGGGGTTCACCATCACACGTACACCCTCCTGATTGAGGGCTTCAAGTGAAGTGAAACGGCTGCTGTCTTCCTTGCGACAGATGATAGTCTTCCCGTTTTCCAGATAACCGTCAGACATGTCCAGTGTCTCCAGCCGCTTTTCTGTAATGGTTATACCGCAGTTGGCAATGTCGAATCTTGCAGCGTCCAGAACATCCGTGTTAATAGTCGGCCAAGTGGTAGCTGTATAACGTACTTTCACACCTAACTCCTTGGCAATTGTCTCTGACAGGTCAGCGTCAAGACCTTCATATCTCCCTGTCTCAGGATTCAGATACGACAGCGGAGGATAGTCACCAGTTGCGCCTACCATAATATAGCCTCTTGATCTTATCGTTTCAAGAAGTCCATGGCTGCCTGAAAGGATGGGACTGTTTGTGCTGCCACATGAGACGAACAAGCTCAGCAGCAGTATGCATAAAACACTCGTGATACTCTGTTTCTTCTTCATGTGTACCAGTTCTTTATAGTTCACACAACGGTAGTTCGGTATCGTTGGCAAAGATAATGTTTTTTTCTTAATCGCTATCTTTTTTGATTTTAATTATTTCACATTATTCCATAATAATCTAGAGTCACGTATAGAATCCTCTAGAGTTAACATCTTTTAATGACACACACTTTCATTTCTGATGATTTTTCTTTGAATTTGCAATAATATTGATTCTCACTTTTCTTGCTGAATTCAAAAAAAATGACGATATTTGTAGCGGAAAGATGGATTGAATCAGAGTGGGATTTTTTCTTCGCTTCTTCTTAACCCCCATCTATTATTAACTTAACCCAATAAAACTAATGGAAAATACTATTTATGATCCGCTACCAGTGGAAGTAGCTAAGAACCTTGAATTACTCAAACGCGATTTGGACCTAAAAGTTCCATCGAAAGAACTGGACAGAAACCTGTTGATTGCCACTTGGAATATTCGTGCTTTCGGAAATCTAACACGCAAATGGGCGAGTGAAGCGAAAGATTCTCCTCGCAGAGACCTGCAATCCATTTTCTGTATTGCGGAGATCCTGAGTCGTTTCGATGTAATTGCCATTCAGGAGGTGAAGTCAAATCTCAGAGCCTTGCGTGATACACTAAAGATTCTGGGTGATAATTGGTCAATGATCCTCACTGATACTAACAAAACTAAATCGGGAAACTTAGAGCGTATGGCTTATCTTTTCGATACCCGTAGGGTGAACCTTTCGGGACTGGCTGGAGAAATTGTAATTCCCAACGAATGGGTGGACGATCCCGAGAAAGTTATCCATGAGCAGTTCGTACGCTCTCCCTATGCCGTGAGTTTCCGTTCTCTTGACAAGACTTTTATTCTGGTAACCGTTCATATTATCTATGGCGATGACCCCAAAGAACGTGAAAAAGAGATTCATGGTGTAGCCCGATGGCTTTCCGACTGGGCTAGTGACATTAATGCTTACGACCAGAATTTGATTGTGTTAGGTGACTTCAATATTGAAGCACGAGGTGACTTCCTCGACAAAACATTCTTATCTGAGGGGTTATATGTTCCTGACGATTTACAGAAAGTGTCGCGATCTATTTTTAATAAGGATAAATATTATGACCAGATTGCCTGGTTCAATACAGCAGAGAAGAAACGCCCAAAACTATCGTTGGAGTTTCTTAGCGCAGGTAACTACGACTTCGTGGAAACAGCCCTTATTAATCGTGGACTTCAGAAGCAGGAACTCTCATATATGATGTCTGACCATTATCCGCTGTGGGTGAATTTTAAAATTTGACACATGCGTGATACCGTTGAAAGTCATTCCTGTGGGAGGACTTTCGTCAGTTGTTACCATGGTAGGGGGCACTTCAGACAAGCCCCTTACTATGGTAATTTTAGTTACACATTTGCTTTCAAACCCCATGGCACGGCCTACCAGCCGACCTCCGACTTATAACTGTCGAATTGCGGGGCGTCGGTATAGCCGTATTTGCAGAACAGGTTTTGAATCCAGGCTTGCTCTTCGGGGGAGATAGGGTGCCGGCCGTTTCGCCGCAGGTAGTAGGAGCCATTGCCGAAGTGTTGGATGATGGTGTTGCGAAGGGAGGAGATGTCCTTGGCGAGCACTTTGTCATAGAGATGGGTCATGCCGTAGGCCATGCTAACGGACTTCATGGGTTTGTAGTATGGGCAGTTATCACCGCAGCATAGTTTGGGATTCACGGCCTGCACCACCTTGTCTGCCGGCTTGCCGTGAATGGCACCGAGCCGGTGCAGACAGTTGTCGCCTTTAGGGCAATCCGCGTTGTAGCAGAGCAGATAGTGAGCAGGCATCTGATTATATATCATTTCTTCAGATAAATCTTTCATATCGTTTGTCGTTTCAATTATCAAGGGTAAGACACTGTCTTCCCCTTTCTCTAAAGGCGTTTTCACCACATTGGGTGAGATGTTGTCAACTAATGCATTTTCATAGCTATCAAATTTATAATTCATAAAAAACAATCTTTGCCGCCCTTTTAGTTAAACATCAGGACTCCGCACTGGCGGCCGTGCCTTATCCTCGTTTGCATTCTCTAATGCTAGTGACAAAGGTACAAAAATTTTCTGGATTTTCCAAAAGTTTATACGAAATATTGAAAAACAAATCCAACTATTTGTGTATGGTGGATTCGTGGTGGATTTACAGAAAAACCGTAATAAGATTACAGAACGGCAGTAATGGGATTACAAGGCCGATGTAGTCAGATTACAAAACAAAAAGAGTGTGTGTCATATAATGTAAAACTACCGCAGATAAACCATACTTTTCAGCATATTCAAACAGAATGTACGGGAATTTTTTATAAAATTTTCATGCCCGACAAAAAGAACGTGTTCTTTATGTGTTCATTTAATCAATATTTTCTATCTTTGTAACCACAAATTTTAATTTTAATCATTGCAAATTATGGTTGGAGTGCATGACTTTATCAATAAGCTTCGGGAGTCATTTGGAGAAATAGAGTTGCCCATAGCCATCGGCTATAGTGAGCAGCCCATGGCAGAGGTGCGCAAGCGTGGCCATTGCATCATGGCGAGCATGAAGAGGGTGAGACAGGGAGATGTTGTCAGTTTCTCCAGCGACACCATTGATTGTAATGGTGGGAGCATCTATACCGGCTATGGTGAGTTGAACGAACGCGTGCCACACTTCGTCTCACAGGTTGAGAAGTACAAGTGTACGCCAGAAGCCGTTGCAGCAGCGATCACAGCCATGCAGATACCCCTGGCTCCGGCTCCATACTTGAATTTTGCCCGTATCGACCAGATAGAATCTCTCGACGACTTGGAGGGCATCTTTTTCTACGCTACGCCTGATGTGCTGGCAGGACTTGTAAACTGGGCATTTTTCGACAACACTTGGGATGATGCCGTCAAGACGGTTTGGGGATCTGGGTGCAACAGTACCGTCACCAACCTGCTGACAGAGAATCGCCGAGGTGGGCATAGTTGCTACTTGGGCATGTTTGATATTAGTGTTCGTCCGATGGTCGGGCGCAATGAACTCACGTTTGCTATTCCCATGAGCCGTTTGGAACAGATGACGGATACGATGGACAAATGCTTCTTCAATGGTTCCAAGGCATGGGAGCGGGTGAAGAAACGCATTAACGGATAACAAACTACTGATACAAAACTAAAGAAACTTAAATCCACAAGATGTAAAAAACCTATGGATATGGAAGTTAGGAATCATCAAGGCATATACGATGCGTAAAAAGGACCTGGCTACCTGACAATATCCATGCAGTCAATCCTGCATCTCATCCTGCGGTGCGTATAGAAATCTATGCGTATCTGGTCACCGGGCTTCAGAGAGACTCCTTCTGGAACCTTATGTGTCTTTAACCCCTCCACACGCTCACCGCGCCAGGAATCAATAAGTTTATCGTTTACCGACAAACCCATCCATGCCTGTCCCGATGCCTCATCATAGAAAGTAACACTTACCTGGTAGGTTCCTTCGTTACCTTGCCAGATACCCGTCATCGAACCAGGACCTACCTCTCCCACGGTGACGGTATCATTCGAAGCCGTATATCCCTTAAAACGTGTATTGACGTTACGCTCCAAGTAAGCATAGGCACTACGTGCAAGATGTTCCATCTCTGTACGTCCCTCTTGAATAGAACGTGCAGGTGAGCTGAAGGTCCATATATCCCCACGGACAATACTGCCGTCGGCCCTTACTGCGTCCACACGCCAATAGTACTTCTGTCCATAAAGCAAAGTACCGGGATTAAACGAGGTGATAGCGGTTTCCCCGATCAGACTATGGTCGAGTTCTTCCTTTGTCGTGGCAAAATACACTTTATACGACTCCGCAATGGCTGCAGGACGCCAGGAAAGACTCATCGGCAAAGTCTTCGACTCAGCGGTGGGTGCTACCCGCAGTTGGGTGTTCCGTTCTCCGTCAACAGGATAAGGCTTTGCCGCCTTCTCTGCCGCGGTGGTAAAACGATAGAGGGGAGAGGTATGCTTGCCTTTCTTCGTATAGGCCTTCACATACCAGTAATACGTGGTGGAAGGACGGAGGGAAATCTTCGTCATTTCCGTCCGTTTCAGTTGTTTCGGATCAGTACCCCAATAGATCTCCGCCTTTGTCATCCCCTCAATACTACTGAAAGTTGGTGACACGTTGCATTGGATATCGGTGGCACCGTTCCCCGGCCAGAGGATTGGCTCGTTCTCCAATCCTTCCACAGGACCTATCTTACTGGGATACAATGCGGCCACCTCTTTCGGTTCCGTCAGCGCGAAATCATAATCATACCAAGCCGACGGCAAGAACTTACTTCCTGTCAGCTGGTATTTGAAATCCTGTGTCAGCGCCTTACCGAAATAGCTGTTCCTGTCTGCCATGAAACCGCAGCTGGCCTCGTAGGTACTGTGTGCATAGAGATTTTCAAAGGGATGGTTGACCGTCTGGTCGAAATAATTCTGTTCCGACATCACTTGTGCCTGGGTATGTACGCCGATAGCATAGGTGCCGATATTCTGATAATAGTTACTGAACACATGTCCTAAACCATAACCGATGCGGGGATTACGCTGGTCGGTACGCATAAATGCATTATGATGATAGGTGGCACGGTTCTTACCGTTATCATAGAAATGCATTGTACCTGAGTTCAGCAGACAGGCTTTATGGTGATCATGAATATAACAGTAGCTCACGGTGAGATAACTCGAACCTACCGTCAGATCCACCAGTCCGTCCCAGTCCTCTTTCACTGGCTCATCCTCGCTGTACACGTCACAGTGGTCCACCCAGATATGATGGGAACTTCTTGCTGCGATACCATCAGGATCAGCATGATGGATGATGAGGTTACGGATGATAATGTTCTCTTTCCCTTTGATATCCAATCCGATACCTGCCAGCTCTGCACCTTTCACACCTACAATCGTCTTGTTACTGCCCACCTCGATAATATCTTTCTTGCGGTTAAGACCATTGCCTTCCATACGTCCTTCTACAATAATGATATAAGGTTCGGGGGCAATGGCGTAATGCGCCAGCTGCTCACGGGTGTTTACCCTGACAATCTCACCACCCATTCCTCCTGTGATGCCGTTGATACCCTCATTCGTATTGACGAATCCCACAGGACCATACTGTGCCATTACTGTTCCCGACACGAATGTAAGGAATAATATCATTATTGACAAGACGAGCTTTCTCATAATTCTGAAATGATTACTGATGATGTTTATATTTTGCAATCTACATTCTTATGACTGCCCGACTATCGAAAATGTAATGACAAAGCTGGCAGATTTTTTCCGGAAATGTCATGTTTTTTGCTCAACGTTTGTTGTTCTCAAGCCTGTATTGCTTCTTCCCGTCCATGAATTTTAGGGCAAAAGCAATGAGGATGGAGATGACGCCGAAGAGCATGAATACCAGCATCGGCACGGTGAAATCCACTTTTCCGTCGGCTGCGGTATAGTCGCCAATGAGGTTTCCTATCCACATCGGCACCAGCATAAGTCCGATATTTTGTACATAATAGATGATCGAGTAAGCCGTGCCTAATTGTTTCAGCGGCACAATCTTGGGTACACTGGGCCACATGGCACTGGGTACCAGGGAGAAACTCACGCCGAGCAATATCATGATGATGGAGGCAAACCATGTCTGCTGAATAATGGGAAGGGCTAGGCAGAGGTGACAAACGGTCACCAGCGTACAGCCAATCAGCATCAGCGTGGCACCTTTTCCGATTCTGTCGTAGAGATTGCCGAAGAACGGGGTGAGCACAATGGTGCCATAGGGGAGTAGGGAGACGATCCAACCGGCTGTCACCTCGCTGATCATGTATTTATGAACCAGCAGATCGCTCGCGAACTTCAGGAACGGACGGATGCTGCTATAGAAAAAGACGCAGAGGAAGGCAATCAGCCAGAATCCGGGATTGCGCAAGACGGTCATGAAATCACGGAAGGAGAAATTGTCCTCCTCCTTCTTGACTTCTTGTCTTAGAGCCTCCCGTTCCTTGTCAAACTTCTTGTCCATCAGGGTGTAGGAAAGGAAGGTCACAAATCCGATCAGCAGCAGGATGGTTCCCACCAGGAAGGGGGCAGACAGGCCTGCTACCTCTGCAATCACGGGACTGAAACTGATGGCGCTTGCCGTTCCCAGGCGGGCCATTGATACCTGAATTCCCATGGCGGAGGCCAGCTCGTATCCCGTGAACCATTTCGTCACTATCTTCGAGATGGTGATGCCCGTGATGTCGCAGCCCACACCAAACAGTCCGAAGCCCAACGAAGAGACGAGCACCTGCAGTTTGACAGGCTGTGGAATCAGTCCGAAGAGCGTGAATCCCGTCTCTGCCTGAACGAGAGGTGAAATGGCGTTGATGGCATACCAGTTCACGGCAGCGCCTCCCAACATCAGTCCCGTAGCCAGAATACCCGTGAAGCGGATGCCCGTCTTGTCGAGGATAATCCCCCCGAAGAAGAGCATCAGCAGGAAGATGTTGAAGATACTGTAGGAACCGGCAAAAAAGCCGTATTCCGCCGATGTCCATCCCATTCCGCCTTCGGCAATAGGAGCCTTGAGCGTTGTGGAGAGTGGTGACACCACATCCCAGAACACATAGCCCATCATCATGATGAATGACACCATGAATAGGGTAGTCCACCGTTTGCTTTTTGAGTCGTTGATCATTACTGGTATGAAGACAGAGGCAGCGGCCTGCTCCCTCTTGATCCTATTTTTGTCTGTGAATTATCCGAGGAACTCGTCATCCCTTACAAGCACCTTCTCTATCTTACCGACATACATCGTGTGGAAATCGCGAAGCGGATAGCTTTTGTCGATGGTCTCCTGATAGAAAAAACTGCTCTCCTTCAGTTCTTGTGCAAAGACTTTTTTGCAGACCAGCACGAGTTTGGCTTCCTTGAAATAGACCGTGTGGTCAGCATAGACGGGAGTGAGTCCGGTTTTTGCAATCTTGTCCTCGTCACGCCCGGAGGCACTCCCGAGGTATGCCATCTGCTTCTTGAACGATTTATCCATTACGCAGAGGGTGAAATACTTCTCTTCGTCCACAAACTTCTTCGTGTAGCGCGATGGGCGCAGGTAAATCACCGCCGTGGGGTCGTTGTTCCCCCATAGGCATCCCAGATGTCCCCACGAGGCCGTCATGGTGTTGCATCCCGACTGCTCATTGCCTGCAGTCACCAGCATCCATTCACCACCAATCAGGTTGAATGGATTGAACTTCATGTCTTTGTAATTGATTTCTTTCATATTCTTACGATTCAATTTGGTAGCGACCATTATCTCCGTCTTTGTGATGCTGTTATCTTAAAAGGAGGGGAGTTCCTAAAGCAGGAACATCAGCATCATCTGTACGATAATCACACGGAGGAACATTCCCAGCGGATAGACCGTTGCATAGCTCACCGAACTGGTGTCTCCCTTGATCGTGTCGTTGGCATAGGCCAGTGCCATCGGATTTGCCATCGAACCGCAGAGAATGCCGCAAATGGTTCCGTAGTCATATTTCTTCATCTTCAGGGCTGTCAGACCTACGATCAAGACGGGAACAATGGTCAGCAGAAATCCTACGCCCACCCACATCAGTCCTTCAGGACGCACCACCGTCTCAAAGAAATGGGCACCGCTTTCCAGCCCCAGACATGCCAGATAGAGCGAGAGCCCCAACTTCCTCAGCATCAGGGAAGCCGAACGGGTGGTATAGGTGATGAGATGGAAACGGGGACCGAAGGCACCCACGAGGATACCCACGATGATCGGACCGCCGGCAATGCCCAGTTTCACGGGGATGCTCATGCCTGGGAATCTAAGGGGAATGGCCCCCAATGCCAGTCCGAGAATGATACCGATGAAAATGGCAGCCAGATTAGGCTCGTTCAGACTCTGTACGGCATTGCCCAGAAAAGCCTCCACATGGTTCACGGCCTCATGATCGCCCACCACGTGCAGACGGTCGCCATATTGCAGTCGCAAATCGGGAGTGGCCAGCAGTTTCACGTCGCCGCGGGTTATTCTGCTCACATTTACCTTGTACAGTTTCCTGAGTTGCAGGTCGCCCAGCAGCTTGCCGTTGAGCAGCGGACGCGTGAGCACGATGACCCGGCTCTCCACCTTCGAGTCGATGGCATTCCAGTCCACCTCCTCACGGTTCCAGTTCTCGTCCTTGATGCGCTCTCCGAAAAGAAGCTCCAGCGAATCGGCCTCGTCTCTCGTCGTCACCACCATCAGGCGGTCGCCCAGCATAATCACAGAAGACGACTTCGGAACGATTACTTCCCCTTTCCGCCACATTCTCGAAACGATATATTTGAAATGCGTCATCTGGACGATTTCCGCAATCGTCTTTCCGTTGATGGCAGGATTCACCGCATTAAAACGGGCGATATAAGTCTCCTTTTCCGGATGTTGACGCCTGACAGCCAAATCAGAATCCTTCACAAACAGTTTGCGCATGAGGGCAATGGCGAGAATCACGCCCACTGCTCCTAAAGGATAGGTCACCGCGCAGCCCAAGGCCGCCCCCTCATGGGACAGGTTCATTTGTGAGAGCGTCTGCTGGGCAGCACCCAGGGCAGGCGTATTGGTGGTGGCACCGCAAAGGATGCCCGCCATGTCAGGCAAAGAGATGCCCGTTACAGGACATAGCGCCAAGGCCATGCCCGTTCCCAGCAGTATCACGGCCAGACACCAGAGGTTCATCGCACCTCCTTCATGTGCGAGCGAACCGAAGAAGCCCGGTCCCACGCTGAGTCCCAGCACATACACAAAGAGAATCAGTCCGAAACTCTGCGAATAGTCGAGCATGGCCGGGTTCACTTCCAGCCCGAGATGCCCTGCAAGGATTCCGATGAAGAAGACGAAGGCAATTCCGAGCGAAACACCCATCACGCGGAGCTTGCCAAGGGCAAGTCCCACAGCACAGATCGCCGAGAGAATGATTACCGTCTGCATCGGTGACTGTTCGAAGAGCAAGCTGTTAATCCACTCCATCCTTTATCATCAGCATCTCAGACTTTGAGCGTAAAACACGCTTATCTGATGAAGTTAGTGCCCTGCGGTCTTTCACGGGCCGGGCATTCCTCCCGTTTCAGCGACTTCAGCATCCAGGCCATATTGTTGGCCATCGTCCGCATCGTCTGCATACCCTCGGCGTCCTTCGCCACCTCTCCCGGATTCATACCGTAGGCAATGTTCCAGTACTGCGAAGTAGCCACGGGCATGTTCATCATCTGGAAAGGCATGGTGAGCGTCTGGAAGGCAGCAGAGGCACCTCCCCGGCGGCATATCGAGACGGCGGCCACAGGCTTGTTCTGCACTTGCGCCCCTGCAAAGAGCATGCGCTGGATGAGAGAGAGAATCTGGCCTGCGGGAACCCCGTAATACACCGGTGCACCTACGACCAGACCGTCAGCCTTGTTCATCTTCTCAATCATCGGGTTACAGATATCATCGTCAAAGACACACTTTCCGTCACCTTTCCGCTTGCATGAGCCACAGGCAATGCAGCCCCTTACGGGCTTGTTGCCAATCCATGCGATTTCCGTCTCAATGCCCTGAGCGTTGAGCGCCTTGGCCACTTCCTGCAGGGCCGTGGCCGTGTTGCCGTTTCTCCTTGGAGAGCCGTTGATCAAGAGCACCTTCTTTGCACTTGAAACCTCTCCCACATTTTTTGTTTCGGGTTGTATTTCAATGTCGTTCATGTTCCCTTCCGTTTTTGCCAGCAATTCCGTGGGATTCATAATGGCAGCGGCCATTGTTGCGGTGCCGGCACGTTTAATGAAATCTCGTCTGTTCATGGTATATCGATTTATATGGTTATAGTATTTAAATAATCCGGTGCGGAATACTATTTGAGATTCTTCACAGCCTTGGGCGTCCAGTTGGCAAAGAACCCCATCACCTTATTCTTATTGTAGCTTTCGCCTTCCTCCAGCAGACCCGAATCCTGAATATGAATCACTTGTCCGTTTTCATTCAGAATAACAAAGACGGGGAAGCCGAATCTGCCAGGATAATTCAGGCGAGCCATCAGTTTTTCGGCCTGTTCCTTGTTCTCCTCGCGACGGGCTTTTCCCGGATGATAGTTCACGTGAATATATTCAAAGTTCTCGTTAATCAGCGCCATGATGGAGTCGTCTTTCGAGATGTAGTCGGCAAAGCGCAGGCACCACGGACACCAGTTTCCGCCCACCTGACAAATCACGTATTTCCCCGAAGCTTTAGCCTTTGCCACCGCCTGGTCGATCTGTTCAAAAGGATTAATTGTTTCGTCATACACCTTTTTCAGCGGCGTCTGTGCATACGTTGCCATTGTGACAAGAGCACTCATCAAACAGACGGTGATCATCCTTTTCATTTCCATCATCTTTATCATATTCATTCGTTGATAATATTTTCCACAAATAAATTCTGATGCAAAAATACGATTTTTTTTCAATAACGATGCAAAACGCCCCTGAAATATACACTTTTATAACTTTTGCTTTGAAAACAAAATTGCACGCGATCCTCACGGACAACGTGCTAATTTCTTCTTTTCTCTTTTTTGCCTTACGCAAGAGCCAGTGCAACAGCGGGCGCTAGCCCAGGTGAACAGGCTGAAGCGGTGAGGGCCGTAAGCAGCGCCGTGATAGTGGCGACAACGGCTTGCCCGATAGCCTGAATCCATTTCCATTTATTACTATTCATAACTTCAAAAATTTAAATTCGACAATTAAAATTTTTACGATAACGATGACTTTTTGAGCCCCTTGATAAGGGGCGGCTCTAAAGCAGGGATTTATTTAATGGTACACTGTGACACTGAGGGTTATTCCGAACACAAAATTCACAAATAAAGTACATTAATGCAGAGAACAAAATTCACAAAATAACCCTTCAGCTGTTTCAATTTATGAGTTTACAACAAAAACTTGGCGCCACATATTTCTGTGAATGTACCTTAGTGAACATAAGAAATGTATCACAGACCGAAGGGAAGTAATTTCGTTTTACCGGGAAGTTTACAACCTATTTGTTTCAGTGTTATTTTGTGAATTTCGTGTTCTCATTTTCCCTCGTCCCCTCGGACGTCGAGAGAGCGGGAGGGCGTGAGAGCGAAGGAGCGATATTGTCAACGCCGTCAAGTTGAAACCGTCTGAATTCACAACAGGCATCCAGGATGTAGGAACGGAAACCGACAAGACGGTCATTTATAATCTGGCAGGTCAGAAGATGGAGAAACCGCAACGGGGTATCAATCTCGTCAACGGCCGCAAGGTTATCTTGAAGTAAACAGAAAAAGCCAGGACTATTTAGCCCTGGCTTTTTCTTCAGTCTCTAAATATGTTATCGGGACGGGATGAATAAGCTGGTGTCTTTCAAGCCTTTAGCCTTGAACGTCAGACGTATTTCTCCAATGCCCGTTCGCTGCACGTAGACAACCAGACGGCCGCGGTAGGCACTGCGGTGGGTATTTTTGTAGCCGCTCATGTCACGGTTGTCGGCATTTTCCATGCCCAGAAAAAGACCGTCGCCCGACACCTCACAGGCGATGTCGCGGCGGTCCTGTGTGGCCAGATGTCCGGTATCATCGAGCAGTTCCACCAGTACCTGATGCACGCTCACAGCTTCCTGCTTTTCATCGAGCCGCGACAAACGGAAGTTGACCGCTTCGCCAACGGTGTGAATGGCATAGGCGGAAATTACATTCCCTGCAGCATCCAGTCCCTCGGCACAAAGCGTTCCGGGCTGATAGAGCACATCCCACGAGATGACACCCGTATGGTTGTCGTAGGCTTTTGTCTCCCCAATCTCCTTCCCGTTCAACAGCAGATGAGCCTTTGCAGCATTGGTGTAGCAAACCACGCGGATGCTGTCGCCCTCCTGATAGTTCCAGTCGTCCTGCGCATCGGTAGAGAGTGCGTTGCGCCAACGGGGTTGTTGGGGTATCTTGTAAGTTCCGATATAGGTCACGGGCTTTGGGCTCCACAGCGAAGCGCGGAACCATCCACGGGGTTTCTTGAAACTGTTGAAATCCAAAAGTCCCGTATTCAAGCCTCTCGACGGCCAGCGACCTGATTCCCCAAGGTAATCGGTTCCCGTCCAGATGAACTGTCCGAAGATGTGCTCCTTGTCGCGAACAGCCTTCCATGAATCGAAGCCTACGCCCGTCTCGCTGCCATAGAGGATGCGCTTGGGATAGAGTTGGTGATCCGTGTCGTAGCGGTTTTCGGTGTAGTTGTAGCCCACCACATCGATGGCATCGGGATAGGCTGTCTGGTTGCTCATCACCACACCCGCCAGGGCTCCGGTCACAGGACGCGAGATATCCACGGCCCTCACGTCGGCTGCCAGTCGCTGCGCTATTTTGCCTATTCGCTCAGCATGAGGCTGCTCGGGTTTATAGCCGCCAAACATCGGTTGGTTGATGCTGGCGCCGTCACCGTCGAGGATAGGGTGTGAATAAGGATCATTGGGATAGTCCACCTCGTTGCCTATGCTCCACAGAAACACGGAGGGATGATTGCGGTCGCGTCGGACCATGTCGGTCACGTCACGGTCAATCCACTCTTCAAAGAAATCGAAGGTACCGTCATAGCTCGGAGTGCCCACGTTCCAGCCTTCCACCCACTTGCGCTTGGGAAACTCCCATTCGTCGGAAGCCTCGTCGAGCACCAACATCCCCAGTTCGTCGCAAAGATCATAGACCACGGGAGCCTGCGGGTTATGGCTCATGCGGATGGCATTGGCACCCATCTCCTTGAGCTGACCGATTTTACGCCTCCACACTTCACGGGGAACAACGGCTCCCAGCACTCCGGCATCATGATGCAGGCAGACGCCCTTCACCTTCATCCATTCACCGTTGAGGGCAAATCCGTGGTCGGCGTCAAACTCCAGCGTGCGGAGTCCCACCTTCACTTCATTCTCGTCAAGCAGTCTGCCCTGCTTTGAAAGCGTGGTCTTCATACGATACAGATAAGGTCTCTTCACGCTCCATAAACGGGCATTTCTCACCGTGAGCGTGTCGGTATGGACCCGTTCACCCACAACATTGATAATGGATTTCTTCGTGGCCACCGTCTGCCCGTCAGCATCCTGCAACGTCACGTTAAGTTGAAGACCACGCAGGCTTTTCCCGCGTGCATGCTCCATTCTCGAGGTCACTTCCACCGTCGCATTTCCGTTCTCTTCGGACAACAGACGGTAGGAGGTTCCCCATTGCGACAGATGCATCTCACCGGCTTTCACCAACCACACATCACGGTAGATGCCCGAACCTGTGTACCAGCGGGAATCCGCATTCCGGCTATGATCCACGCGCACCGCCAACACATTCTCCCCCTTCTTCAGATAAGGAGTCAGTTCATACATAAAAGAGATGTAGCCGTTTGGGCGCTTGCCCAGCAGATGACCGTTGAGATAAACCTCGCTGCGGTTATACACGCCCTCAAAATAGAGGTAGGAGAGGGGAAAGTCCTTGGAGGGAACATACTGAAAATGCTTTCGATACCAGGCGATGCCGGCAGGAAGATAGCCCGTGCAGCTGGCATTCTTGGGTGACAGTTCCCCTTCCGAACTCCAGTCGTGGGGCAGATTCAGCTGCCTCCATTCCGTATCCTCGAAATCTGGCTGTTTCGCTGAAGGATGATCCGAAAGGCTGAACAGCCATCCCTCATTGAAGAGCGACGGTTTTCCGAACGACACCTGAGCTTCAGCAGCCTGATTCATCAGGAAAAGAGTCAGCAACATGCAGGCTTTCCAGAAGGCAGTTTGATGATTTTCCATGACAGTACGATTATTTTTTGCAAAGATACATTCTTTCTCCCAAAAACCGCGTACTTATTTCTTCAAAAAAGGGTGAAATCTGGACTTTTGCCGATATTATTTTTCGGCTATCTTTTTGCGTTCACCTACAAATAAACCGAGGGTGTTAATATCTCCAGCGGCAGCCACACTCATAGCACTCGGCCGTACCGTCCTCGTAGTAATCCACGTCCTCACTTCCGCAATACGGGCAACGCCCTGATTCGTCTGGTTTCATATGCTTATTCCATTTAAGTTAAACTCCATATAGTTTCAAAGGTAGGGGGTGAACGCAGGTCTGTCCCTGTTCACCGAAAATCTGGGATTGCGGGGATGCAATACACCTTCACATCCTGCTCGCTGCGGCTATTGAAATAGATGTGGGTGCCGGCGTGGTTATAGACGGGATGCGGATGGGCGTCTTGTCCCAGCCAGTCGCTGCGATGCTTGCACAGGGGCTGCCATTGGAGCAGGCCTTTATCCCAGTCAGGAACTACGCGCGAAATGTATTCACCGTCCTTTTTATGGGGGTCGGGACCATTGTCGGTGCTGTTCTCACGCACGATTTTCACATCATCGGCAAACTTGAAATAGCCGTCGCAGCACAATACTTGCTGATGGTCCATCGTGAAATGTCCGTATGCCTTGTATTCATCGGGCAATGCGATTTCCCAATAGCTGTCACGGCTCAAATCATATCTTCCCACCAGGGCAGGGCCGTTTGTATAGCCTCCGTGGTAAATGATGATATTCCCGTCATCACTCCACATCTCATGGCAGATCCAGTCTGAAGCTTTCCTTGCATATCCTTTGGTATCTCCCAGCGTGTCAACACCTTCTGTGCGCACTCTTCTGATCTGGTCAGTCTCATGATTGTAGAGCCATATTCTGCGGATGCCACAGTCGAAGCTGGGCCATTCGTGGTTATACATGATCAGGTTCGGATTCCTGGGATTGAACTGCACATGGGTAATCCAGCATTTAGGAACGCGTTTTTCATACAGCAATCCGCCGTTTTCCGTATCGAAGACACACAGATAGCTGCTCAGATTCTCTTCCTGTACACGTCCGTCGATGTCATAGACAGGTCGTTTGTCAAGGCCCGATCCTTCCGTTTCGGGGTCGAAATCGAGACATCTGCCGTCGGTTATGGGCACACAGAGCAGTTTCCCGTCGTCACTCACATGCGTAAAGGCCGTCATCCGGTTGTCAGGAACTTCACCGATAACCGTAATGTTTCCATCCAAATCCACCTTACAGATGTGCGTGTCTTGTATATAATAAATAAGGTCGCGATGCGTATCCAGGCAGACGCTGGCCTTACTGAGTCCCTCGTTGAGTACGCCGTCGAAATAGACATACCCCTTCAGATTTCCCTTCCGGTTGCGAGTCAGCTGCCGTTCTTCGCCCGTTTCCAGGTCTTTAAAGAACACATTCGGGTGTCCGTCACGGTTGCTGATGAGGTAGAGCCTTTTGTCGTCGTCGCTCAGGGAGGAGCACGTGAAATACAACAACTGGGTGTCATAATGCTCCTGGAGCTGACAACCGCTTACTAATATTCTTTCTTTGATGGTATGTTTCTGTTCCATGATTTTTTTTGACTATGACTATGACAATGACCATTTTTGTACACAGAGACACGGAGACACAGAGCTATTTTTTGACTATGACTATGACGATGACTATGACTTTATAAAGGGTTAAGCGCAGCTTCGCTGCTGTTTAAGCGTTGCTTCGCAACTGTTTAAGCGCCACTACGTGGCTGGTTAAAGGACAATGACTATGACAATGACTATGACGATGACTATGACGTTTTGAGCCCCTTGATAAGGGGCGGCTCTAAAGCGGGGATATTTAACTGAACACAAAGATACAAAGTTTTTTTGACGATGATTATGACTATGACTATGACTATGACGATGACGATGACTGGAGGGGAGAGAGGGTGCCGTCGTGAAGAACGAAGGGACGGCGGCAGTCGAGACAGGCCATCGTGGAGGTGATGATGGGATTGTCGGTGTTCTGTTTTGTGTGGCCGAAAATCTGATAAAAACCTGCTATAGGGGCGCTGTTGAGCATCTCGTCGATATCTGCCCAAACCATGCTGCCGCCGTCGGCATAGCCTCCACGGTAATAGCCTACATCGGCAAGAATGCGGATGTTGTTGAGAAGGAGACTGTTGAGATGGTCAGCGGTGAGGGAACCGATTTCCGACTCATGCTGATAATACCACATCTGTGTCACGCCGGCATGGGTGAAAAGGAAACTGCGGTCACCATTCTGCGTCTGAAAGGCCAGCTGGAACAGGGGCAGATGGGCATGGAAGAAGTCGGCATTACGCGCGGCGTGGTCGTAGTCGTAGCGGGTGCTCATGGCCAAATCGCAATAAACCTTATCTACATAATGAAGGTCGTGATTGCCGAGCAGAAGAATGACCTGATCGGGGTGTTCTTCCTTGAAGGCAACGATGGACCGGAAGTTTTCAAAGGCTTCATGGAGGGTGATTTCTTCCCAGGGATAAGGGTCGAGATAGTCGCCCAGGAAGATGATCTTCCCGTAATTTTCAGGGTTGGAGACAGCTGTCTTCCAGAAGTGACGTCCGTGGATGTCGGGAAGGATGAGAATGTCGTTGTGCTCCATATAAGATTTACAGTTTGAAATGGTCTGAGATTATAAATGTTGTATTTTATCTCTTGCAAATATAATAAGTTTGGCTTTTTGTTGGTTTTAAAAATACTATGATTTAAGAATTATTCGCAAACTACAACTCTTTGAATAACATAAAAATGATTGATATGAAAAAGTTATTGATTCTTTTACCGATGATTTGTCTGTCTTCTCTTGAGATGGCTGCTCAGGATAATCTTGAGATGAAGAGTGAATTCCCAACTGGTTATGTGAAGGCTACGAATCCGTATGAATTCCGTACCATCGATGGAGTGCTTTATGCCTGTTACAGCAATGGAATCCCTTATGTTCTGGTGAGATATCCGGCAGAGGCAGATCGGCAGACCTTTACGATTCCCTCCACGGTAGGCCGTATTTCACGTGGTGCCTTTCAGGGATGCAAGAACCTGAAGGAGCTGGAAATTCCGCAGTCGGTGTATTACATCGGAGACAATGCCTTTGAGAATGCCTCCATTTCCCGTTTTATCGTAACGGGGGCCGACGATGCAGCATCCAACATTTCTGCTGCAAAGGCCACAACGGGCGAGATGGCCATCTACGACACGGCGGGAAGAAAAATAGAAAAGCCGAAGCCTGGAATCAATATCCAGCAGATGGCAGACAAATCTACCCGCAAGATTCTTGTGGAGTAGGGGGGTGGTTGATGGTTTATGGTTTATGGTTATTGGTTATTGGTTAATGGTTATTGGGTAATGGTTATTGGTTAATGGTTATTGGGTAATGGTTATTGGTTAATGGGTATTGGTTAATGGTTATTGGGTAATGCATGTACAAAAGAAAGACCGCCAGGCCTGAGGCCCAGCGGTCATCTTTCTCTCTTTTTTCAATTCGAGCTTTCTGATTACTCAGCAACAGCTGTGTCAGCAGCAGCGGTATCAGCAGCAGCGGTATCAACCATAGCGGTGTCAACAGCAGTTGTGTCCTCAGCAGGAGCCTGAGCTGTTTTGTTACCACAAGATGCGAAAGAGATAGCTGCGATAGCTACGAACATTAAAACTAATTTCTTCATTTTCTTTGCTTTTTAAATCTGTAAAACAATCATTTGTTTATTAAAACGCTGCAAAGGTAAGCATTTTTTTGATACGCCGTTCTTTTTTTTAGCTTTTTTTTTAGGCCTTTTTGTAACTTTTTTGCAAGTTATTGAAAATCAGTATTTTACAAACTGTGAATGAAAGTTAAAGTTTTTTGTGTGCCTTAACAGAGCCTAAAAGGTGTATTTTGTGTGCGTACACTATTGCAAAATGATGGAAGAACCGCTTAATTATTTCTCGCTGGTTGCCCCTGGCCCTATTCGGCAAGAGCCACATGGTATGTTCTTGCTGTTTTTTCGCTCATTTGGATAAATTTACTTCTCGTTGGTCAGTGACACATTATTTTTTAGAGAAAAAGGTACGTTCTCACGCTCAAGAAAACAAATTAATTTGCTTTCTCTTCGCTTAATCGAAATTTTGCACTACCTTTACGTCTCTTCGAGCCGTGAAGATAGGCTGCGTCTCATCTATAAAAATAAATGAATTTATTTTGTATTGTCTTCGATTTGCACTACCTTTATGTCGCGTTGCTCCATGAAGGTAGGCTGCACTCGGAAAAAATCAAAAAAAGATTTTTGTTTTTCACTCATTTGCACTACCTTTGCCGAAAAATAAAAAATATGGAGAGTCATCTCATAATATAATAAGGTATATGATAGATACGAGTGCTTTTCAAGGCAAAAAGGCGGCTTATTATACGTTAGGATGCAAGCTGAACTTCTCTGAGACTTCTACCTTTGGGAAGATGTTACAGGAGTTGGGCGTGCGCACGGCTGAGAAGGGGGAACAGGCGGATATCTGCCTGATCAACACTTGTTCTGTGACGGAGGTGGCCGATCATAAGTGTCGTCAGGCTATTCACCGGATGGTGAGACAGCACCCCGGGGCTTTCGTGGTGGTGACGGGCTGCTATGCGCAACTGGAACCCGAAACGGTGGTAAAGATTGAGGGGGTGGATTTGGTACTGGGTAGTCATGAGAAGGCAAATCTGGTGCAGTATTTGAGTGAGAGGTTTTCTAACGTTAACCCTAACGATAACGTTAACGATAACGATGACTATGACCATGACTATGACTATGACGATTTAACGGAACACAAAGACACAAAGACACAAAGGGGTGACCATGACCATGACCATGACTATGACGATGACAATGACGTTTTGAGCCCCTTGATAAGGGGCGGCTCTAAAGCAGGGTCTCATTTAACGGAACACAAGGACTCTAAGAGACGGAACTCTTCTGATTCTAAGCGTGACTCTCACGGAAAACGTGGATATTATAAGGTAGAGAAGACTAAAGATATCAAATCGTTTGCGCCGAGTTGCTCACGAGGAAACCGTACACGCTATTTCCTGAAAGTGCAGGATGGATGTGACTATTTTTGCACTTATTGTACGATACCATACGCAAGAGGCTTTTCACGAAATCCGACAATTGAATCTCTGGTGAAACAGGCTAAGGAAGCAGCTGATGAAGGAGGAAAAGAGATTGTGCTGACGGGCGTGAACATCGGTGACTTCGGCAAGACAACAGGAGAGTCGTTTACGGATTTGGTAAAGGCATTGGATCAAGTGGAAGGCATCAGCCGTTATCGTATTTCGTCGATAGAACCCGACTTGCTGACGGATGAACTCATCAGATATTGTGCCGGGAGCCGTGCATTCATGCCTCATTTTCATATTCCGCTGCAAAGTGGTAGTGATGAGGTGCTCAAACTGATGCACCGCCGCTATGACAAAGCACTTTTTGCTCATAAGATAGAACTGATAAAGCAGCTGATGCCGGATGCCTTCATCGGCGTGGATGTGATGGTGGGCTGCAGAGGTGAAAAGCCTGAATGTTTTGAGGAATGTTATGACTTTCTGAAGGGACTGGACGTGTCGCAGCTGCATGTGTTCCCCTATTCGGAGCGTCCGGGAACGGCAGCACTCAGGATTCCATATGTGGTGAGCGATCAGGACAAGAAAGAGCGTTCCCGGCGGCTGCTGGCCCTTTCGGATGAAAAGACAGAGGCTTTTTATGCCCGTTACATCGGGACGGAAGCGGAAGTGCTCTTCGAAAAGGCTCCCCGCGGAAAGGCGATGCATGGTTTCACGAGGAATTATATCCGCGTGGAGCTGTCGCCGAGTGAGGCAAAAGCAGAATATGACAATCAGTTGATGAAGGTGCGGTTGGGGAATTTTAATTTCGACAAATCAGCGCTGAAGGGGGAATTCAACGTTAACGTTAACCCTAACCCTGACGTTAACCTGAAACCATAACGAAGTGCGGATGATGAAAGTTGCGATTGTAATATTGAACTGGAACGGAGAGGAGATGCTGAAGAGGTATCTGCCTACCGTGATGGAGTATTCGAGAAGGGCGGCAACGGTGATTGTGGCTGATAATGCTTCGACGGACGGAAGCTTGGATTTTCTAAGGAAAAGCCATCAAGAGGTTGGGATCATCGAACTGGAGAAGAACTGGGGCTTTGCTGAAGGATATAATAAGGCTCTGGCACAAGTGGAAGCTGAATACTACGTATTGCTGAACAGCGACGTGGAGGTGACACATCATTGGCTGACACCGCTCATCGAGTATATGGACGTGCATCCGGAGGTTTGTGCCTGTCAGCCAAAGCTGCTGTCCGTTCGTGACAAGGACTCATTTGAATATGCAGGAGCGAGTGGCGGCTATCTGGACAGATTAGGCTATCCTTTCTGCCGTGGAAGGCTTTTTGAGACCGTGGAACAGGACAATGGCCAATATGACTATGCCACGGAAGTGCTGTGGGCTACAGGTGCCTGCATGATGATCAGGGCAAAAGACTACTGGGACGCAGGAGGACTGGACGCCCGCTTCTTCGCCCATAACGAGGAGATAGACCTTTGCTGGCGGTTGCGGCTCATGGGAAGGAAAATCGTGTGTCTGCCTGAGAGTGAGGTCTATCACGTGGGTGGCGGCACTTTGCCGAAGAGCAATCCGATGAAGACATACCTGAATTTCCGCAACAACCTGACGATGCTCTACAAGAACCTGCCGGAGGAAGAACTGAAGGGCGTAATGAGATGGCGCTGGCTGCTTGACTATGTGGCTGCCTGGCAGACGCTTATCCTGAACAGGAAATGGGGTGACTTCAAGGCAATCTACAAGGCACGTCGCGACTTCAAGCGCTGGCTTCCTGAATTTAAAGAAGTGCGCGAACAAATTCAGAAAGGGCGGAAAGCAGGAGCCGATGACGGACGCAAACGCTACAGTCTGTTGTGGCAATACTATGTGCGCGGACGGAAACATTTCTCAGAACTTCCTTAATTTGAAAATTCTCTGTAAAAAAAGAGATTTCTATGCGAGATTTTAAGGAAAATGAAGTAATTTTGCAACCGCAAACGAATTTTATTCAAGTATAATGGGTGGTTTTTTCGGAGCTATTGCGGTAAAGGATTGCGTAAACGACTTGTTTTACGGAACTGACTACAACAGCCATTTAGGCACTAAGCGTGCCGGCCTTGTCACTTTCGACAAGGAAAAAGGTTTTTCTCGAAGCATTCACTCACTGGAACGCGACTATTTCCGCAGTCGTTTTGAGGGTGAATTGGATAGTTTTAAGGGTAACGCCGGTCTCGGCATCATCAGCGACACAGATCCACAGCCTATTCTCATCAATTCACACTTGGGACGCTACGCGGTAGTGACCGTAGCCAAAGTGAACAACTTGCGCGAAATAGCACAGGAACTGATGGAAAAGCGCATGCATCTTTCGGAGATGAGCCAGAATACCATTAATCAGACAGAGCTTATCGCCTTGCTTATTAATATGGGCGACACCTTCGTGGACGGTATCAATCTGGTTTACAAGAAGGTGAAGGGATCTTGTTCGATTCTGATATTGACGGAAGACAGTATTATAGCAGCTCGTGACGCCCTGGGACGCACGCCGATCATCATCGGACGCAAAGAGGGCGCTTATGCAGCAACGAGTGAGTCAACCTCACTGCCGAACCTGGAATATGAACCTATTCGCGACGTGGGGCCTGGTGAAATCGTAAAGTTGACAACGGATGGGGTGGAAGTGTTGCAGAAACCTTTCTCCCGCTGTCAGATATGTTCCTTCCTATGGGTATATTACGGATTCCCCGCCTCTGACTATGAAGGCGTGAATTCAGAATATGTTAGAGAGTATGCCGGAAAGGCAATGGGAGAAGAAGATGATACTGAGGCAGACTGCGTGTGCGGTATTCCCGATAGTGGAGTAGGTATGGCTCTGGGCTATGCCGAAGGTAAGGGGATTCCCTACAAGCGTGCGGTGCTGAAATACACACCGACATGGCCCCGTTCGTTTACTCCTTCGAAACAAAGCCGCCGACAGCTGGTTGCGAAGATGAAACTCATTCCGAACCATTCGATTATGAACGGCCAGCGCGTGGTGTTTTGCGATGACTCTATTGTGAGGGGAACGCAGCTGAGAGATAATGTGAAGACATTCTTCGACTATGGCGCCAAGGAAGTGCATGCCCGCATCTCCTGTCCGCCGCTGGTGTATGGCTGTCCATATGTGGGCTTTACGGCCTCGAAGAGTGATTTGGAGCTGATCACACGCCGTATTATTCAGGACTTTGAGGGTGATCCCAACAAGAATCTGGATAAATATGCTACTACAGGCACGCCTGAATATAAGCGTATGGTGGAAGAAATAGGCCGACGTCTGGGACTGACGAGTGTGAAGTTCAATAAGATGGAAACGCTGATCAAAGCCATCGGTCTTCCCAAGGAGCGGGTGTGTACCCATTGTTTCGACGGAACGAGTTATGACTTTGAACCTGAATGTTAAAGTTGACGAAAAGTCGAATCTTGAAATCTGATTTTTTGAAATAACAAATGGCATTAGGAAAATGGATAGGAGGATTCCTCGGGTTTATGGTTTTTGGCCCTTTAGGGGCTTTGGCCGGCTATGCACTGGGGTCATTGTTCGATAATGCTTTAATTAGTTTTGCCGATGGCAACGACGGTCCGCATTCTTTTGAGGATGCCTATCGTAATCGCTATGAGCAGAACCAATATTCCCGTCAACAGCAAACTCAAGGACAGCGCAACAGCTTCATGTTCTCGCTGCTGGTGCTTTCCTCGTATGTGATAAAGGCTGACGGAAAGGTGATGCATTCCGAGATGGAGTATGTGAGACAGATGCTCCGTACGAATTTCGGTAATGCTGCCGTACAGGAAGGAGAAGAAATCCTGAAAAAACTTTTTGAGAAACAGAAGCAGCTCGATTCCCAGCGTCCGGGAGCCTACAAGAGTGCAGTTTATGACAGTTGCCGGCAGATAGCACAATACATGATTTATGAGCAGCGTCTGCAACTGATGGCTTTCCTCTGTCAGGTGGCGAAGGCTGACGGCAGCGTGCCTCCCTCAGAATTGGATGCTCTTCGCTGGATAGCCTCTTCACTTGGACTCAACGCCCAGGAGGTGGATTCGATGCTAAACCTTGACCGTGGCGGCAACAATTTGGAGGCTGCCTATAAGGTGTTGGAGATTTCGCCTGATGCTACCGATGACGAGGTGCGAAAGGCATATAGAAAGTTGGCGTTGAAGCATCATCCAGACAAAGTGGCTACGCTCGGGGAGGACGTTCGCAAGGCTGCTGAGAAGAAACTGCAGGAGATCAATGCCGCTAAGGACTTGATTTACAAGTCGAGGGGGATGTAGCGCAAGAAAAGGGCCGGAGGCAATAATCCGTGCCCATTTACGTTATAAGTTTAATGGAAAAAGTGAGACTTTGCCTTTTGGCATTGCTTGTGTGCGTATTGACAGGTTGTCAGGACGATGACTCCTTCAGTACGCAAACTTCTCATATTCTTTCTTTTACCACAGACACCCTGAAGATGGACACGGTCTTCTCTGCTGTTCCTACGACGACAAAGACTTTCTGGGTTCACAATGAAAGTGGTGACGGTATTCGCTGTACAAATGTCAGACTGGAACGTGGAAACCAGAGCGGGTTTCGTGTGAATGTGGATGGCGTCTATTTGGGCGCAGAATCAGGTTATCAGACCTCAGATGTAGAAATCCGCAAGGGCGACAGTATCCGTGTGTTCGTGGAACTGACTTCTGCCCTGACTGGCAGAGACGGACCACAGCTTGTAGAAGACAATCTGGTATTTCTCCTGGAAAGTGGTGTCACTCAAAAGGTGAATCTCAATGCCTATTCGTGGGATGCCCTGAAATTGAGAGACGTACACATTAAGAAAGATACGACTCTGACAGGTGACAAGCCCATCATTGTTTATGGGAAGTTGACCGTGGAACCGGAAGCCACGTTGACATTAGCTCCTGGAACGACACTCTATTTCCATGATCAGGCAGGCATTGATGTCTATGGACGATTGCTGTCGTTGGGAGAAGCAGGTAACGAAGTCGTGCTTCGGGGAGATCGTCTGGACTGGATGTTCGATTATCTTCCCTACGATTTGATGAGTGGACTGTGGAGCGGAGTGGAATTCTATGAATCATCTTATGACAATGTGATGCAGTTCACAGACTTGCATAGTTCATTTAACGGAATCGTTTGTGATTCTTCCAATGTGGAGAGGCAAAAGCTGACGTTGAAGAATATGACGATACATAACTGTCAGGGCACAGGACTGCTGAGCATCAACAGTAAGGTGACTGCGGAGAACTGCCAGTTTACGAATACGTTATATGAGTGCGTGTTCATAGAAGGCGGTGACGTGGTGATGAACCATTGCACGCTCGCACAGTTCTATCCCTTCGATTCTGCCCGTAAACCTGCACTATTATATTCTTCAACAAATGACACACCTCTTTTGCGAATGGACTGCATCAACTCCATCGTGACGGGGTATATGGAGGACGTGGTGACGGGTATGACGGAGAATGACACTGTGGCCTTTAATTATCGTTTCATCTCGAGCATCCTTCGAACCCCGGCAGTGGAAGACACCCTGAGGATTATCGATGTTATTTTCGAAGATGTTGAAGACACGGCATCTGTTCAGGGAGAGAAGCACTTCAAGCTCGTGGATATTGATACGCAACATTACGATTTCCATCTGGACTCTCTTTCAACGGCCATCAACAAAGGGAATAAGAACTATCCCGTGAGTAATGACCGTGATGGAAAGGAACGTGACGAGCTTCCCGATATCGGTTGCTTTGAGAGGGAGACCCCCTGAAACCTGAAACTTGATCTTAAAAATATAAAACTACAAAAAGGGACGCTTATGAAAAATATTGAACTGAATTACAAGATTCAATTGAGTCAACTGGAGGAACTTCCGGAGGAAGACCAGCGGTTGGTGAAAAAAGCCATTGAGGCTACAAACAACTCGTATGCTCCCTACTCGAATTTCCATGTAGGAGCTTGCCTGCGAACGGCTGACGGACTGGAGATGGTTGGTGCTAACCAGGAAAATGCAGCTTTCCCTTCAGGACTTTGTGCTGAGCGCTCGGCAATCTTCGCTGCACAGTCGCAGCATCCCGAATCTGCAATTGTGGCCATAGCTATAGCTGCTCGCAATGAAGAGGGACTTATGGCACAGCCCGTATCTCCCTGCGGAGCTTGCAGACAAGTGATTCTCGAGATGGAGGACCGTTACCAGTGTGATGTGAAGATCCTGCTTTATGGTACGGAGGGCATTTATGTGATTCCCAACGTGAAGACACTGCTGCCACTACATTTTGTGGACAGCTGTATGAAGTAGGATAGTTAGAGTCCGCACAGTTGGCGGTAAGGGCAGTAGGCGCAATTCTTCTTGTCAGTCGTTGGCAGGAAAGGATGTTGCGGTTCGAATATTTCACTAACCAGTTTTTTCAGATTATCCATAAAATCAGTGGCGTACTTTTGTATGTCGCTGATTTTTTCATTGCCAATTTTCAGGGTGGGGTCGTAGCCTTCCGACATGGTATGTTGGATAAAAAGGAGTGCGGGTGATACAGACAGTCTATCGCTGTTGTACTCAGGATGTTGGCTCACGATGATGGAATAGAGCATCGTCTGCAGATAATAGTCGGTATGTTTTTCGCGAATATAGGCGGGATCGAAGATTTCGGACAGTTCGTTGACCTTTGACTTGAGTTTGCGGCTGCCTGTCTTATAATCAACCACACGGATGAGCTCCTTACCCGTTGAGGAATCATAAATCTGATCCAGACGGTCGATAGAGCCTCCAAGGCTGATACGACGACTGCCTTCAGAAGTGGTAATTGTTACATTCTGCCAGACTTTTAACTCGTTGCCTATAATGGTGAAGGGAGCAAGACTTTGATCAATCTCGAAGAGACGTTCGAGATAACGGATTATGACCTCGCGGTTGATGAGTTGGAGACCGTTTAGTTCCATCTCGAAAGGCCGGTCATCCGTTATGTTGAAAAGTTCTTCACGGATAGCGCGATCTACAGCGATATCAATTCGTTCACGATGGTTGATAAGTTGCTGTAGCTGTTCTTTACGAATGGTACTGCCCATTTGGTTGTAGAGAATCTGAGCCGACTTGTGGAAAATATTACCGAAAATGCGACTGTCGATTTCGTCATCCTCATTGTCATCTGGCTCCTGAATGCCCAGCACATAACGGAAATAGAACGTCAGCTGACAGCTGAGATAACGGTTGATGGCCGAAGGTGACAATGACTTGAAACTGCGCAGCACTTCCATAACTTTGGCATCTTTTTCCCGTTGTCGGGGCTGCAGGAGAAACTGTTGCTGTCCGGACTGCAGGGCTCGTTTTTCGATGGCATGAGGGCTCTCTACAAGAAGCTGCAGCATGAAGCGAGACATTTCGCCTGTCTGTCCGTCTTCGGTGGCATTATTGTAGCAGATGGTGATATCTTCGGCTCGCTGCAGCAAGCGATGAAAATAGTAGGCGAAGATAGCCACCTTGTTGTCGATGGTAGTAAGGCCATAGGCTTTACGGATGGCATAGGGAATGAAAGAGGCATCATTGACACCCTTCGGCAGATTGCCTTCATTACATGAAAGGATAAGTATGTGGTCGAAGTCGAGATTGCGGGTTTCGAGTACGCCCATCACTTGCAGTCCTACAGCAGGTTCTCCGTGGAAAGGTATGGATGTGGAACGGATCAGCTGTAACATGAGGCGCTGAAGTGTGATGCGGTCCACTGTGAGAAAGCCGTTTTCAATAAGTGATGAAAGACGGTTCAGCAATGTGTACATGCGGAAGAGAGCTTCTGCCTGCATCGGATTTTCTTCGTCTTTCGTCTGTTGGGCAATATGTCGTACTACCGACTGTATCCATAAAACGTATTCGAGATTGTCAGCAATGGGTCGTGAGAGCATTTTCTCGTTGAGGAAGCGGGCATAACTGTGGCGCATCACCCGACGAAGGAGGTACTTGGGAATCTTCTGTGACTGGCGGAGTTGGGAGAGAAGGACTACAAGCGAACTGACGGGTGTGTCGTTGAGTGGATAACCTGTAGTGATATTGATCTTTTCCACCTCATCAGGAAGACAATGGATTACAGAGGGCAGCAGGTGTTCGTCTCCCATTACAATAGCAGTGCGGCGTCCGTCTTTGATACGATGATTCTCCTTCAGCCATTGGCTGACATAGCGTGCCTGAACGTTTTCTGTGGGGGCACAGATGTAGGTGATGTGCTTGGGTTGAGTGAACTGCTGATAAATCTCACCAGAAGTGTTGTCGAGCTCGTTGGGGAATAATTTCAAAAGTTCACGGATGTAATGGCCTGCCTCGTTGTTGGGCTTCATGTAATAATCATCGAAATCCCAGTAGAACTTTGCCTTTTGTTCCTTCATCAGTCGTTTGCAAAGACAGAGTTCCACCTTTTGCATCATGTTGAAGCCAATGAAGAGATAGGTGTCATACTGGAAGGATAACTCATCCATCTCAGCCACATCCCGATAGAGCATACCCTCATAAGCCAGCTCTTCGGAACGCACTTTTTTGCGGAAAGCGTGATAAATATCCTCCATATGACTCCAAAGACGGAGAAAACGGCGCTTGAGTTCTGTATTATGGTCGGATGAGAAATTGCCGAAGAAACGCTTTAGCAGAGCGATCTGTTCAGCAGTGAGATACGAATGGTCGTCGAGTTCATGGAAATCCTTGAGATTCCGGAACACATCGTGAGCCACGGCCATATTCTTATCGATGTCATCAAAGTCGCTAATGAGCAACTGCCCCCAGCCATAGAAATGATCGAGCGTCTCGTCGATGCCGGTAATCTGGGTGAAACAACGGTATAGTTCGCAAACCAATTGAATAGGGTCACCAACCGTCAGATGCGAATGCTGGCGGAAAAGGTCACTGATAGTGATATAGGCAGGACTCCAGATTGGACGTCCGGCAAGGCGTGCCAAAGCCTCATTGAGGAAGAGAGAGGCACGCTTGTTGGGGAACACAACGGCAATGCGGCTCAGGTCGGTTCCATATTTGCGGATGATGTCTTCGGCGACTATTTCGAGAAATGCTTTCATTTTACTTCTTCTATTTTATTGGAATAAACGAACCATAGATAACCACTCACCTGAGAATAGCCCATGTGGCGCAAGAGTTCCATGTATTCATGCACCTGCTCGTGGTATTCATCCCGTGGACGTCCAAACTTGAAATCGACGACTATCATCTGTTGTCCGTCGGTCATCACACGGTCAGGGCGTCGCTCCTGGAGTTCTCCCTCTTCATTAATACTGATGATGGAACATTCGTTGAAGAGCGTCCATCGGGGAGAGAACCAATCTGCCACTCGTTTGTCGGCAAGACGTTTGCGAAGCATGTTTTTCAGACTTTCTGCGGAAACGTCTTCGTCGTAGAGCACGCCGCCAAGTTCCAGTTCCCGCAGGACCTGCGGAATATCGGCAGTGGTGTGGATGGTAGAGAAAAGGTTGTGCATCACATTACCCATCTTGATATATCGTACCTGTTCTTTTTGGTCGTCGTCATCGTTATCGTTGATGAAGTCGCGGCTCTTGTTACTCTGCTTGAAGACTGTCTTCGTCTTAAAACTTTGGATGGCCACAGGGGTCGGTATTACAGGCCGCAGTAACTTATTGGCTGTAGTCTGCTTTTCCTTTTCCTGTCTGACAAGCAGTTGTCCTTCTTCGTAGATCACTGGTTCAGATGCTTCTCCCATCTCCGTTCCCCATTCGGTGAGCACTTCCTGGATGAGCGTACTGCGGGAGTTGGAGGCATTGCGTTTTCCAATAACAAAAAGATTGTGGGCTGCTCGGGTGAAAGCCACATAAAGAAGATTGAGATTATCAACACAAATCTGAAGATGCTCATGAGCGTAATCTTCTGCATAGATAGATCCTTCAAGACGTGAGCTGTAGTCCACGGGAACCAAAGGCAGTCTGCTGAAGGGCTCTTCCGTCGGTTTGCACCAGATGGTATTGCCACGCATTTCAATGCTCCAGTCGCAGAAGGGGATGATGACATTGTCGAATTCAAGGCCTTTCGACTTGTGGATGCTGATCAGGCGGATGCCGTTGATCTGATCACTCTGAATGGTCTTTTCGTGAATGGAGTCATCCCAGCAACGCAGGAAGGCATCAATGTCGCTGCCGGTGTCCTGCAGGAACTTGCTCATCTGGTCATAGAAGGCACAGACGTAGGCACTTTCGTTCTTTAGTTTTTCGAGGTGGAAGATGGAGAAAAGACGTTCGGTCAGGTCCATTAGGGGCAGGTTCAGCAGTCGTTGGTCGAGTGGAAGTTCGAGGTTGAGACTGCCATTGATGCGCTCGTATGCCTTACTGAGGTTTGCCTTGCAAAGCGCATCCTCAGGATGAATCAATGCATGAAGTGCCTGGATGAGGGTGCATACTGCCAGGGAGGAATCCAAGCGAAAAGCCTCGTCACTTACGATATTTACCTCTGGGCGCTGCTGCATAAAAGCATCGGCAATGAGCGGTATATGCCTGTTTGCTCGTACCAGAATGCAAATTTTGTTTTCGGCAATACCCTGGGAGCGGAGTTCATCAACGGTCTGGATGATTTGGGTCATCATCTGCTCCTCGTAGTCTTCTTTCGGAAGCAGGGTGATGCGCACCAGTCCTTCCTCAGGTTTTTCTTGAGGAATCTGCTGCACCACCTTGGCATAGGCATTACTCAACTGTGATGCTTCCTTCGGATTGATTTCCTGTTCGTGCTGATATTCAATCTGTTGGGCGGAAGTAAAGAAACGGTTGTTGAATTCTATGACACGGCGTGAGGAACGGTAATTGGTGTCGAGGTCTTCCACCTTGATCTGCTCTTGTTGGAACAGGTTTTCAATGCCATTAAGCAGTCGCCAGTCACCACTACGCCAACGATAAATACTTTGCTTCACATCACCGACAATGAGATTAGTGCCATGGCTCATCGTTTCATTGAGCAGGATGCGGAAGTTCTCCCACTGTACGGTGCTGGTGTCCTGGAACTCATCAATCATAATATGCTCCAGTTGTGTGCCCATCTTCTCGAAGATGAAAGGGGAGTCAGAGCCGTCTATCAGGTTATGGAGGAATACCTGTGTGTCACTGAGCAAAAAGCGGTTAGCCTCTTTGTTCAGAGAAATCACCCGTTCCTCTATATTGCCTAAAAGACGGAGTTGGTTCAGATGCCGCAGCGTGACCTCGGCACTGACGAAACGCTTCCACTGACGTTCACGTTCGTTCTCCGTGTCGCGGAGTAGTGGGAGCAGGACTTCATCAGCAATTGTTATGACCAGTTGACGGTCGGCACTGTTTTTAGGTGCCCAGTTCATTGGCGTATCCAAATGCTTGGCTAATGTGGAGTTTTGGCAATTCTTATTACTCCAGTCGGTGCCTTTCAGTTTTTTAAAGTAACTGGCAATGCCGCGCTGCTTATTGGAGAGGGAATCTGGCGTGAGTCCGTTTTCCGCCAATGTGTCGAAGAACGTCTCGGCATATTGCGTCATCTGGTCACGTGCATTCTTCTTTATATCCTGAATAGCGCTGGTGTAATCCTTAAAGAAATCAGGAGTCTTGAACCTTTCCTTCAGATTGTCGCTCTCGCACTTATAATAGTCGCGGAAAATGGTACGTCCGAAGTCCTTGATCTGTCCGATGACGTTCCAACTTTTATCATCCTCAATGTTTTCCTTGATATAGTCGATAATCCAGAAAAGCAGGGTGCTTGTAGTGGACAGTTCGTCGATGAGTTCATCTACTGCCTGTTCTTCTACCTGTACGTCATTAAGACCAACAGTAAGATTAGCGGCAAGATCAAGCTCACGGGCGAGATTGCGGAGAACGCTTTGGAAAAAACTGTCGATAGTCTCTACACGGAAGTAGTTGTAATTATGGATTAAATTTTTCAATGCTTCACCTGCCCTTTGGGATGCAAGTTCCTCGGAGACGTTAAGTTCCTCTGTCACTTTCTCGATATAGTTTTTGGAATCTGGCAGTCGCTTCCAAATGCCATAGAGCTGGCTGAGAATGCGTTCCTTCATTTCCTCGGTGGCCTTATTGGTGAAGGTCACGGCAAGGATGTTGCGGTAAGCCTGAGGATTGAGGATTAGCAGTTTGATATATTCAGTAGCCAGTCGGAAGGTTTTTCCCGAACCTGCCGATGCTTTATATACAGTAAGAGTAGGTTGATTCTCCATATTGCAAAGATAGTGAAAAGAAAACAGTCTATGGCCGTTTTTATATGTATAAATTACCAGCGGTTGAACAATTCAAAACCAAACTGGAAACCGATGCCGTCGTACTTCCAATTGTGGGTGCCCAGGAAGACACCCATGGAAAAAATGCGGTTGGTGAATCCATAACCATATTCTATATAGGGACTTACCTGAGTGGATTTCAGCACATTAACATAGATACGTTCTGATTCAATAAAACGCCCTACCAAGGGGAGACGATAGGTAATCAACATCGGACTCTCGTAAGTAATATTGCCTCGGATGTAATATTTGGATGAGTTATAGAGATGACTGTTGAGCACCTGGAAATCACCTGACCAGTCATCATTCCATCCACCTGGGATATTGTCTCTGTTGAAATTGGAGTAATCCAGGAAGTAGGCCGTATTCTCACGGTTGGTATAGAATCCTGTTCCCAAACGCATGGAAAGACATCGCAGCGGATTCAAATATTTCTTCCAGGAAGCATCCAACTCAATACGTTCATATTCCATGTCCGACTTAGCCACATTTTTGATTCCACGTTCATAACTGCCGGATAAGATAATGCCATTCCAGCCCCATGGACGGAATTGCAGTTCTACGAAAGGTGCGAAGGAACGATAGTCGGTACTGCTTTCAGTTTGGCTGAAACTTGCATAATCTACAGGTGTTCTTCGATGGAAGTTGAAACCAAGGCCAGCGGAGAAATAGTCGCTTAAATTATGATGGGCAAATCCCCGAACGTGAAAGTCCTTGAAATAGTCGAGATTCAGTTTATCCCAATCGAGGGTTTTGATAGAATCTTTATTAATCTCCTGAAGGCGTTCTCTAACTGAAGAGTTGGAAATGCGGTTACCGTTACCGACCATTAATTCTACGTAACCTTCGCGTTTTCTGTCGTAAGTCCAGCGGAAAGGCACATTGAAATAAAACTGGTTTAGTTTGAATGCATAACCGCCCTTAAACTGCATATAGATTTCCTGATTCTCATTTAAATTATAAACCAGTCGCAATTTGATTTTATAGGTGACACCTTTGTTGTTGTTATATCCAAAATACAATGGATTGAACAAGGGATCCAATCGGATGTAACTGTCGTTCTTCCCCAAATTAAATCGAGTGCGGTTGAGAAGATGATCAGCAAAGCTGTCCCAAAGAATCAATTTGGCGAGACTTGGTTTTTTTTCAACTTTTATGGTGTCTTCATGGGTACGCGCTATGCTGTCCAGAGAGTCTTTCGTATGATAGAGTTTTGCGATATGGGGAGGTAACGGTTCTGGCCGTAAAGACGCCATCATTGTCTTGTCTTGCCTTTCGCTGATGGAGTCGGGGAGAATGGTTGGGAGTGAATATTCCGAGTAATGGTCAGTTTCTATAAGGTTACCCATGAATTTGAAGCGGGAATGGATATCACAACGCTTGGGAAACAAGGATTTCGGCCCGTCATCACCCATGATAGCACTCAATGAGAAGCGGATCATATCGAATTCTCCGAAGAAAGTTACGCTGAGCACACGTCCTGTCTCTGGATCAACAATGGCACTGCCTCTTACCAGTTTCGTGTTGTAAACATAAGGGCGGAAAGATATTTCTGCATTCTGAGAGGAAAGTCGGGTCACTTCATATTTGTAATAACTGGAATTGAGCCTATGGAAAGGTGACAAGATTCCATTTTGAGTCATCAAAACCTCGTAGATGTCTGGTCTGAGGAAATTCTGTACGGTATTCATGACCGAATGAACGCCTGAAGCAGTTTCCACGTTCACCTGCAGAAGATATTTGTTATCAGAATTAGGCTTGAATTTATTCCATGTCTCACCGGCAAATTCGCGTTTTGAGTTCCTTATTATTCTGTACATCGACGGCACAGCCCAGAGGATGGGATTTCGCCTGGCTTTATTGATGTAGAAACGATTGTAGAAACTTATTTCATCTGGAAACTTATTGAAGTCAATGGTTTTCCGGTAGTTGAAAACACGATTTATAAGCACGGAGTCCATTCGGGTTCGTGCATTAATGCCATGGATAGACAGTAAGGTTAGTAATATGTATAGAATGCTTCTCTGCATCGGATGCAAAGATACAAAAAAAATCCGTTTACGCATGGACGTAAACGGAATTTTTGATTGGGAATTTTTTTAGCCCAAATACTTCATTAGGATCTTTGCGTTACCGCTATCGCGAAGCTTTGCTATGCTCTTCTCGCGAATTTGGCGCACACGCTCACGGGTAAGTCCCAGTTGGTCGCCAATTTCCTCGAGTCCTTTCTCATGGCAGCCAATACCAAAGCACTCGCGGATAATTGTGATTTCACGATCCTTCAGTACTTTCGAAAGAACTGTGTTCAGTTCCTGAGCCATACTCTCGTGATCAACCTTACGGTCTGTACGAGAATCATCACCAGAAGGCATCACATCGAGCATACAGTTGTCCTCACCATCCTGGAAAGGAGCGTCGATACTCACATGGTGACCATCTGCAGCAAGACTTTGGCCAATTTTCTCTTCGTCAATATTGGTTGCTTCTGCCAGTTCACTTACTGAAGGATGACGCTGGTTCTCCTGTTCAAACTTATTGATTTCGTGGTTGATCTTATTGAGTGAACCTACCTGATTAAGTGGTAGACGTACGATACGACTCTGCTCAGCAATAGCTTGCAGAATGCTCTGACGAATCCACCATACAGCATAGGAGATGAATTTAAAACCACGTGTTTCGTCAAATTTCTGAGCGGCTTTGATTAAGCCAATGTTACCCTCGTCAATCAAGTCTGTCAGTGTTAGTCCCTGGTGTTGGTATTGCTTGGCTACAGAAACAACAAAACGGAGGTTGGCGGTCACGAGTTTATCCTTGGCTCTTTCGCCCTCGCGTCCACCTTTCTTTATTTTCTGTGCCAGCTCAATTTCCTCATCGATGGAAATCAGAGGGGCGCGACCTATCTCCACAAGATATTTGTCCAACGCCTCACTGGAACGGTTGGTAATACTTTTTTGAATCTTTAATTGTCTCATCTTGAAATCCTTAGAATCTTCTTAACTGCTTGATTTTCAAGCTAATATCATAATTTTAGTACTAAAAGCGATGCAAAATTACAAAAAATATCGATACGTTGTTCAAAACATACCGATATTTTTATTTAAATTATGTTAAGCCACTATTATTGCTTCATCAGAAAAGATTTGAAATCCAAGAATTCTTTGCTCAATGGGATGCTTTGTTTAGTGCCTTTCATGAAAGCTGCCAAGCGGTCGGGAATAGTAACTTCTCTGGAGATGATACTTTCCACCGTGTCTTTGAACTTGGCAGGATGAGCCGTTTCACAGAAAACTCCTACCTCGTCATCCTGTAGTTGATCCTTCAAGGCCTGATAACCACAGGCACCATGTGGATCAAGTGTGTAGCCGGTAGATGCCTTACAAGCTTTCATTGTTTCCCGTATCTGGTCATCGGTATAAGTAGCTCCGCTGATATAGCTGATAATAGCCTTATGGTCGCCCTGATGAAGGTCGTAGATGCGGGCAAAATTAGAAGGATCTCCTACGTCCATGGCATTGGCGAGTGTCTGCTTCGATGGTTTTGGATTGTATTCGCCAGTCCGAAGATAGTTGTAGAATATATCATTGGCGTTGTTAGCAGCAATAAACCGCTTAACAGGCAACCCCATTTTACGTCCAAAGAGAGCTGAACATATATTGCCAAAGTTTCCAGAAGGAACACACATCACGAGGTTTGAGTTTTCTGGTGTTAAATGTAGGGCGTTAGTAAGCAATCCCTTTTCCTTCAATCTTGCATAGGCATTGAAATAATAGAAAGCCTGTGGGAGGAAACGTGCCACATTAATACTATTGGCAGAGGTGAGTTTCATGTGACGGTTCAGTTCTTCATCCATAAAGGCATTTTTCACCAGTGCCTGACAGTCGTCGAAAACGCCATCCACTTCAATGGCTGTAATATTTCTGCCAAGTGTAGTGAACTGGCATTCCTGTATTGGACTAACCTTTCCCTTGGGATAGAGAACATATACATGAATACCCTCAACACCGAGAAAGCCATTGGCTACGGCACTTCCCGTATCGCCACTGGTAGCCACAAGCACGTTGACTTCTTTCGTCTCACCTTCTTTCTTGATAAAATATTGTAGCAGACGGGCCATAAATCTGGCACCTACGTCCTTAAAGGCAAGAGTAGGGCCGTGGAAAAGTTCCAGGGCATAGATGTTGTCGGTGACTTTCTCTATCGGACAGTCAAATGAAAGAGTGTCATATACGTTTTTTCAGGCTTTCGGCATCTACATCTTCACCGAAGAAAGCATCGGCGACGGTATAGGCAATTTCCTGAAAAGACATTTTATCGATGTTGTCGAAAAACTCTTGGGGGAGCTGCTTGATGTGCTCAGGCATATAGAGTCCGCGATCTTCTGCCAGTCCTTTTACCACCGCTTTTTCAAGTGTAGCTATAGGAGCTTTTTTATTTGTGCTGTAATATTTCATTTTAATGATTACTTTTATAGGTTTTTTTCATGAACTCTTCCATGAATTCATTGAGTTTCAGAATACCATATCCTCCTGAAGCACAACTCACTTCATCGTAGCTTTGCACGCTGTCGGGCTCAATCCCTTTATAATAGATGATGAAGGGGACTGGCTCATTGACATGAATGCGCATTTCAACGGGTGTGGGATGGTCGGGGAGAATAGCGATGCATACAGGTTCATTCCATGTGTTTACCTCATTGTAAATGGGTTCAATCAGACGATGGTCGAGATAGTTGATTGCACGGAGTTTTAGTTCCAGATCACCATCATGGCCGGCTTCGTCAGTCGCTTCCACGTGGACAAATACAAAATCTTGCCTCTTCAGGGCCTCAATGGCAGCCTGAGCCTTGCCTTCATAATTTGTATTCGCCAAACCAGTAGCACCTTCCACCTCTATGATATCGAGTCCGGCATAATGTCCTATGCCGCGAATGAGATCAACAGCAGAGATTACACTTCCCGTCTTCACCTGTGGATAAAGATTCATCAGTGTTTCCATGGAGGGACGATAGCCACCACTCCAAGGCCAGATTGAATTTGCCTGCCGTTCTCCTTTGGCAGCCTTGGCTTGATTATAAGGGTGCTTAGCCAACAGTTCCTGAGATTTCAGAATGAGGTCGTTGATAAGGTCGGCAGTCTCTTGCCCTGTCATGCGGTTGCCGTCTTTCTTGTTCTCCCATCCGGGTTCGGCAGAAACCAGCAGTTCTGCCCATTTTTCATTAGGATGATCGTGTGGCGGGTTGCAGACAATGTGCTTGTTGCCACCCTTGATTACCAGGAGGTGACGGTACTGAATGCCTGTAATAAACTTCACTCTGTCCGACCCCAGTTCCTTGTCCAGATATTTGATGAGCACGTCAGCATCCTGTGTTTCAAGATTACCGCCATTGTGCGTGATGATTTTCCCGTCTTCCAATGTGATGATATTGCAGCGGATGGCAAAGTCTTCATCAGTCATCTCATAGCCGATGGAAGCGGCTTCCAAAGGTCCGCGGCCTTCATAAACCTTATTCAGGTCGTAGCCCATAATTGCTGTGTTAGCCACTTCAGATCCTGGTGGGAAACCTTCAGGAACCGTAATGAGTCGTCCGGTTTTTCCTTTCGTTGCCAACATGTCCATATAGGGTTTGTCAGCATATTGAAGCAGCGTTTTCCCTCCAAGGCGTTCCACGGGGTGGTCGGCCATTCCGTCACCTAATATTATGATGTGTTTCATTGTTCTCTTCTTTCTAGTCGTTCTAGTTTCCTAGTCTCTACTATATATTTGCAATGCTCATAATATTAGCAAACACACCTGCGGCTGTCACCGATGCCCCGGCACCGTAGCCTTGAATCAGCATGGGATATTCTCGATAGCGATCAGTGGTGAGCAGTACGATGTTATTGGAGCCTTCCAGATTGTAGAATGGATGGTGCTCTTGGATTTCTTGCAAGGAAACAGAAGCCTTTCCGCCTTCCATTTTAGCCACAAAACGCCAATGCTTGTTTTCGGCAGCTAATTGCTTTCGACGTGCTTCAAAGTCGGCATCGAGTTCGGGTATCGTACGCCAGAAGTCTTCCACTGAACCGTTAAAATATTTATCGGGAACGAAGAGATTCTTCTCCACGTCTTCCTGCTCCACTTTATAACCTGCTTCACGCGTCAGAATCACAAGCTTGCGGATCACATCCTTGCCAGAAAGATCGATTCGCGGATCGGGTTCTGAATAGCCTTCTTCCTTAGCTTTACGGACAGTTTCAGAGAATGGTATATCCTCAGAAATAGTGTTAAAGATATAGTTGAGCGTTCCACTCAGAACTGCCTCAATCTTAAGAATTTGGTCGCCTGAGTTTTTCAAGTCGTTAATGGTTCCGATAATAGGGAGTCCTGCGCCGACATTGGTTTCAAAACGGAATTTCACACCTCGTCTCAAGGCTGTCTGTTTCAGTTTGATATAGTCGTCATAACTGCCAGATGCTGCCAGTTTGTTAGCGGCAATCACATGAATGTTGTGCTCCAGGAAAGTCTGGTAAAGATCCGAAACTTCCTTGCTGGCCGTACAGTCCACAAAGACAGAATTGAAGATGTTCATCTTCAACACCTCATCACGCATGTGATTGATATTGCTGGGTTCAGAAGCCTTCAATTGTTCGCGATAATTCTCCAGATTAATACCGTCGCGGGTGAAAATCGCATTCTTTGATGAACAGATGCCTACCACATTGAGTTTCAGACGGCGGGTCTCCATCAATTCGTGATATTGCTGGCGAATCTGTTCGATGAGCTTTCCTCCTACGGTTCCCACTCCACAGATAAAGAGGTTAAGTACCTGATATTCAGAGAGGAAGAACGAGTCGTGGAGCACATTCAGTGATTTGCGCAGGTTGTTGCCGTCCACAACGAAAGAAATGTTTGTCTCTGAGGCTCCCTGAGCACAGGCAATCACGGAGATACCCGAACGTCCCAATGTTCCGAAAAGTTTTCCGGCAATACCCGGTGTATGCTTCATGTTCTCACCTACAATAGCAATGGTGGCCAGGCCACTTTCAGCATGCATGGGGAACATGGCACCTGTCTTTATCTCCTTGGCAAACTCATTATTCAATACCTCCACGGCAGCAGCAGCATCGGAGTCCTTCACACCGATAGAGGTGGAGTTCTCTGATGAGGCCTGTGATACCATGAAGACTGAAATTCCGTTATTGGCAAGGGCGGTGAAGATTCGGCGGTTTACACCGATAACACCCACCATGGAAAGACCTGTAACGGTGATGAGTGTGGTTCCGGAGATACTGGAAATTCCCTTAATGGGTTTGGAGTCGCTCTCAATCTTCTCTTTGATTAAGGTTCCTGGAAAGTTGGGATTGAATGTATTTTTAACCTTGATGGGGATGTTCTTAACGCAGACGGGATAGATGGTCGGGGGATAGATGACCTTAGCACCGAAGTTGCAGAGCTCCATGGCTTCCACATAGGAAAGCTCATTGATGGTATATGCAGTATGGATCACGCGTGGATCTGCGGTCATAAACCCGTCAACATCTGTCCATATCTCCAGCACTTCTGCATTTAGTGCCGCGGCGATGATAGCTGCCGTATAGTCAGAACCTCCGCGTCCGAGATTGGTTGTTCGGTTGGTGTCGCGGTCACGGGAGATGAATCCTGGCACTACAGCCACTTTCGGCATATCTTTGAAGGCCTCACGGATTAACTGGTTAGTCAGTTCAAAATCCACCTGATGCTTACCGTTTTTCCGTTCTGTACGGATAAAGTCACGTGCATTGAGACGCTTTCCGCCTTTGATGAGCGTAGCCACGATATTACTGGAAAGACGTTCACCGTAACTGACGATGGCATCTTGCGTCTTTTCACTTAGATCATGAACCAGATAGACACCCTGAAAGATACTCTTCAATTGTTCGAAGAGATGGTCGACGGTGTTGAATAATTCTACGCGTTTTTGATTGTCTGTGATGATTATATCAATCATCTGATGGTGGCGGTCCACGATGGCGTCGAACTCCTCCTTATATCGATCGTCACCTGCCAGTGCCAGTTGCGAAGTCGCAATCAGTTTGTCGGTGATACCCCCAAGGGCACTTACTACCACTACTACGGGCCCTTGTTTGGCCTCTTTCTCTACAATTTTCTTTAAGCTTAGAATGCTTTTTACGGAACCTACAGACGTTCCGCCGAATTTTAAGACTTTCATTTTTAACTTGTTACATTTCGTTGGGCTCCCTCTGACAATGAGGGTCTACGCCCGGTTAAATCGGTGCAAAGGTACAAAAGATTCTATTTCTGCCAAAAGAATTTCAGAAAAAATGTCTAGTTATCCTAATAATTAGGTATAACATCAGCGCTTGATTTCAAGGAAACCCAAACGATGGGTGATGCCTTTTTGATTGAGGGAACGCACCTCATAAGAGCCAGAAGGGATACGGCTTATATCTGCAGTTGAACCTCTGTAGGGTAGGGTGGCAACGGCTGTTCCCATAAGTGTTCTAATAATAATCATATCAGCGTCGAGTGTCTTTCCTTTGGGTGGAAGTTGCATGTGAGTGCCGTTGTTTTTGAGATAGGGAAGGGCAGGATTGGGCCTGACTTCATACGATTTTACGGGTGAAAAGCCATGGTCCTCTACTGCAGGAACAGGAGGCAATCCTCCCAGTCGTTCGGATAATAAGTCCTGATTGTTCCAAATCCTGAGATAGTCATAGATGCCCTGAACATTGTCGAGAAGGAATTTGGCGCGGAAGAAACATTGCCCAAGACCATATTGACGGCAAACGGCAAGTTGACGTTTTACTTCATCAATCTTCCAGTTGCCTTCATGCGGATCGAGGAAATAGATGCCCAACCCTGCTGCCACATCCTTGCCATATCTGTTTTCTGACCAGTTGAGGGCGAAGGGATAAAACTGATTACCCTTGAAATACATCATGGGATATAGTTGATCCATCAATCCTGAACGGAGCCATCCCTGCGCATCCTGACAGACACCTACATAGGCATTCCAGCCTCTGCTGCTATAACGCGAAAGGTCTTCGTATTTTCCTACAGGCGAACAACTTAGCTTGATATCCTTTCGAACTGATTTAACGGCTCTGTTAATCTTGCGGACAATGTTGGTAATGTATTCCCTGCCGGTACTTCTGCCCACTCTGATTCTCCATCCGTCGGGATATCGGATGTAATCGAGATGAATACCGTCCACATTATATTTACGCACAATCTCCTCGCACAGATTTGCCACAACATCTCCTGTTTGTGAATTCTCAGGATCCAGGAAACCGTCTTGTCCGATTTTTTTTACGAGTTTCGGATACCTCTTGCGCATATTCTGACAACCGTTTCCATTCCATTTTCCAAGTGGCAGCGTGACAACCCATGCATGCAGTTCCATTCCGCGCTTGTGACATTCGTCAATGGCAAAGCGGAGGGGATCGTAACCCGGATACTGCCCCGGCTTTCCCGTCATGCAGTAGTCCCAGGGTTCCAATGCGGAAGGATAAATGACTGTTCCGCGGATGCGTGTCTGCAGAAGAACCGTGTTGATGCGTATTTCCTTCAGGCGGTCAAGCATTCTGACAAGTTCCTGTTTCTGCCGTTCAATGTTTGCAGGTGATGTGGCATAGGTTCGAGGCCAGTCAATTCCGCCGATAGTAGTAAGCCATACGGCACGTATTTCCTGGTCTAGCGGGGAGCTTGTCAGCTGTGCATGAGTCGTGAGAGCCGCAATCAGAATATATGTAAGGATGAGAAATCTCTTCATTTGTATAAAGTTTATAAAAAACTTTGCAAAGGTACGAATAATTCAGAAATATATTGTATCTTTGCATAACTTTTTAAATTTAAAGGTACAAATGATAACGTTTACTATTAGTCTCGTGGCTTTGTTTATAGGTTACTTAATCTATGGAAAGTTCATCGAGCGTGTTTTCGGGCCAGATGACCGTGTGACCCCTGCAGTGGCAAAGGCCGATGGCGTTGACTTTATTGTCCTTCCCAGTTGGAAGGTTTTCATGATTCAGTTTTTGAACATTGCGGGTACAGGCCCCATCTTTGGTGCTATTATGGGTGCCAAGTTCGGTCCTGTAGCTTATCTGTGGATCGTCTTCGGCTGTATTTTCGCCGGTGCTGTCCATGATTATCTGGTGGGCATGTTGTCTATGCGTCATGGGGGTGCCAGCTGTCCGGAGCTTGTAGGACAATATCTTGGAACGGGTGCCCGGAAAGTGATGCTGGTCTTTTCTGTGTTCCTGTTGTTGATGGTAGGCACGGTGTTTGTCTATTCACCTGCCGGCATCTTGCAGGGCTATGGTGGCACGGCTATCCTTTGGGTGTGTATCATTTTTGCCTATTACGTACTGGCTACGATGTTGCCTATCGATAAGATTATCGGCCGCTTCTATCCCATTTTTGCCTTTGCTCTTTTGTTCATGGCATTGGGACTCATGGGCGTACTGTTTATCAAATGGCCAGCATTACCAGAACTCTGGACAGACTTCCACAACATGGGCATGGCAGCAGATGAGAGTTTCACGGACCAGATCTTCCCCTGCCTGTTTATCACCATTGCCTGCGGAGCTCTGAGCGGATTCCACGCTACACAGTCGCCGCTGATGGCACGCTGCTTGAAATCTGAGCGCTTGGGACGTCCCGTGTTCTATGGTGCCATGATTACCGAAGGCGTTGTTGCTTTGGTGTGGGCAACCGTTTCGATGTACTTCTTCTATGGAGAGCCGGCACCGGGATATCAGCTTATTGAAGCAATTGGTAACAACGGCTTTGCCACGAACGAACCCAATGTGGTGAACATCATGTGTAACCATTGGCTTGGCGTGGTAGGCGGCATTCTGGCGGTGCTTGGTGTGGTGGCAGCGCCCATCACCAGTGGAGATACTGCTTTCCGCTCTGCCCGTCTGATTATTGCTGAGTCCTTTGGCATTAGCCAAAAACCCATTACGAAGCGTCTGCTCATCAGTATTCCTCTGTTTGCAGCATCCATGGCTCTCCTGATTTGGCAGGTGGAGAATCCCAACGGCTTCCGTACCATCTGGCAATACTTCGGATGGAGCAACCAGGCATTGGCTACCTTCATGCTATGGACGGCCACTGTTTATCTGGTGCAGCGTAATAAACCTTATTTAATAACGCTCATACCATCGCTGTTTATGACTGCCGTCTGCGTCACCTTCCTCTGCATTTCAAAGATTGCTTTTGGATGGGATGCGACCTTGTCGTATTGCCTCGGCGGCATCGCCACGGTGATAGCTGCTGTGTGGTTCTTCACATGGTACAATAAATACACCAAGAATCATATTAATCATTAAAATACAAATTCATTAAAAAACAAACCATCTGCGTATGAAGAAAATTGCAATGTTGTTGGTAGCTTTCGTGATGACACTTAGCGCCAACGCTCAGTTCGAACAAGGCAAGTATTATGTGGGAGCCTCTCTCACGGGTCTTGACATGAACTACAACGGGTTAAGTGAATTCAGCTTCGGAGTGAATGCCAAGGCTGGTTACTTCGTTGCTGACAATCTGATGCTTTATGGAAAAGTGGGCTATCAGCACATTGGTTCTCCTAACACAAATATTTTTAACTTGGGTGCAGGCGGCCGTTATTACATTGTTCAGAATGGTATTTTCCTGGGTGCTAACGCACAGTTTAAGCATGCCAGCGGCTACAACGATCTGATGCCGGGTGTGGAAATAGGCTACGCTTTCTTCATCAACCGCACGGTGACCATTGAGCCTGCCATTTACTACGAGCAGTCGTTCAAGAATCATTCTGACTACAGTACGGTAGGTCTGCGCATTGGCATCGGCATCAATCTCTTTAATGATACTCCCGAGTATTTCAGATAAATCTTAAGAACTCATAAACTTAAGAACTCATAAACTCACAAACTTAAAATTTTATCCATGCTAAGCGTTGACGAATTAGAAGACAGACTCATCGACTTGTCTTTTGCTGAAGATATAGGCGACGGTGACCATACCACGCTTTGCTGCATCCCTGAAGATGCTATGGGCAAAAGCCATCTGCTCATCAAGGAAGATGGCATCCTGGCAGGTGTGGAAGTGGCCAAGAAGGTGTTCCATCGTTTCGACCCTGAGATGAAGGTGGAAGTGCTGATGGAGGACGGAACCCGTGTGAAGAAAGGCGATATTGCCATGATTGTCACAGGTAAGGTTCGTTCTCTGCTTCAGACGGAGCGCCTGATGCTCAACATCATGCAGCGCATGAGTGGTATCGCCACGATGACCGACCGTTATGTGCAGCGGCTGAAGGGCACAAAGACCCATGTGCTCGATACCCGTAAGACCACTCCCGGCATGCGCATGCTTGAGAAACAGGCTGTGAAGATTGGTGGCGGTGTGAACCATCGTATCGGTCTTTTCGACATGATTCTGCTCAAGGACAATCACGTGGATTTCGCCGGAGGCATCACCAATGCCATCGACCGCTGTCATAAGTATCTCGATGAGAAAGGCCTCAAACTGAAGATTGAGATTGAGGTGCGCTCCTTCGACGAACTCCAGCAGGTGCTTGATCACGGAGGCGTTGACCGCATTATGCTCGACAACTTCACCGTACCCGATACGAAGAAGGCTGTTGACATTATTGCCGGCCGCTATGAGACGGAGTCTTCCGGAGGTATCACTTTCGATACCATCCGCGACTATGCCGAACAGGGAGTTGACTTTGTTTCCGTAGGTGCTTTGACCCATTCGGTGAAAGGTCTTGACATGAGTTTCAAGGCATGCTGAACATTCTTCTGTTAGCAGCCGCCTTACAATTTGTTTCGCCCGTCCACGATGACCACGTCACGTTGGCGGGCAACTTTGGTGAGCCTCGCCCGCACCATTTCCACGGAGGTATTGATATCCGTACGGACATGGCTGTGGGCAAGCCTCTTTTTGCCGTTGCCGATGGTTATGTCTCACGCATCACCGTCGGACTTTATGGCTATGGCAATGCCGTTTTTATCCAGCATCCCGATGGTCACAGTTCGGTTTATTGCCATCTGAAGAATTTCACGCCCGTCCTGCGGGCACGTATCTCCCGTTATCATCGGGAACATGGCGAGCCCGACCGCATTGACGAGTGGCATAATCCTGCTCCCAATCCCGTTGACATTTATCTGCGTCCTCATGAAATGCCCGTCAGCCGCGGGCAATTGGTAGCTATCAGCGGCAATACGGGCAGCAGCGTGGCTCCCCATCTTCATCTGGAAATCCACGACACGAAGACATGGGCCATGCGCGACCCTCTCCGTTTCCTCGGGCATTATCTCGTCGACAAGACGCCTCCGATGGCCCATTCTTTTATGGCTTATCCGCAGGAAGGGGAGGGCATCTTCAACGGAAGTCCCCGGCAGCAGTATTTCGGTTTCTCCTCTCACGAGCTTCATCGTGAGTTCACCGCCTGGGGAAAAGTAGGTTTCGGAATTTGGGCAAACGACTATATGGAAGACACTTTCCATCATTACGGAATCCGTCATACGCGTCTCACTATCGATGGCGAAGTCATTTTCGAAAGCGATGTCGACAGCATTCCGGCACAGATGAACCGTCAGGTGAATTCCTGGGGCGACTATCAGCATTGGCGCCATCAGAATGTATGGTACATGAAGTCGTTTGTGGAACCTGGCTGTCAGCTGCCTCTTTTCAAGACCAACGACAGCCGAGGCATCTACGATTTCAACCAGGAGAGAGATTATCAGGTAGTCTATGCGCTCACCGATGCCTATGGCAACCAGTCGCTCTATACCTTTACCGTCACAGGCAGGCGTCAGCAGATTCCCAGGGCTCCCGCAAAGGACACCCGTTGGGTGTTGCGGTGGAATCAGGTGAATAGTTTCCAACTGCCAGGTTTCCAGCTTACATTAGGACGTCATCAGTTGCCTGTCGATACCGAAGTGCATCCTACGGTAAGTCTCCAGCCCAACCGCCTTTCACATGCCTATACCGTGGCGCAGCAGAGCATGCCCATCTTCCGTGATGCTGAGATCAGTATCCGTCTCAATCAGCAGGTGACCGACACCTCCCGACTCTGTATTGCGGCAGGCGAACGTGAATATCCCGTCACTTTACGCAATGGTTGGGTGACCACCAAAATCCGCGAACTGGGAGCTACCTATCAGGTTCGGTTGTCAACCTCCAAATAATCCATCAGTTTTATCACAGGATTGGAACGTCAACGAAATGTTCAATTTTTGGCGCTCCCTCCTCAGGTGTGCCCACAATGCCGATAATGTCAAAGCGGACGGCATTGTTCACGTGCCGGTATTTGATGTAGTGGTTAATGGCGCGCCTCAGGTTCTGCAGTTTGTGATAGTTCACGGCATCTATGGGCTCCGTGAAATTGTTGTTCCGCCGCGTTTTCACCTCCACAAAGACAATCACATTTCCGTCCAGGGCAATGAGGTCGATGTCACGGTGCCCCGATTTCCAGTCATTGTCAATAATTGCGTATCCTTTTTGCTGAAGGAAGCGTGCGGCTTGTGCTTCGCCCCATTGGCCTAATTCGTTGTGCTGTGCCATGTTGGTCATATTATTAATAATGATACAAAGGTACGTAAAATATTGCAAGAATTTGACTTTGATATTAGAAATATTTCCTATATTTGCATAGAAAATCTAAAACGAATTTAAACTTTTGGCAAAATGATAGACGATGTTCTGAACTACAACCGGCAGTTCGTGGCTTCGAAAGGCTACGAGAAGTATATCACGTCGAAATATCCCGACAAGAAACTGGCCGTGCTTTCTTGCATGGACACCCGTTTGACCGAATTGCTCCCCGCTGCTTTGGGACTGAAGAACGGCGAAGCGAAGATTATCAAGAATGCGGGAGGTCTGGTCATCTCGCCTTACGATTCTGCCATGCGCTCGCTGCTCGTTGCCATTTACGAATTGGGCGTGGAGGAGATTATGGTTGTGGCGCATACCACTTGCGGGGCCTGCCACATGTCGTTCCGTGAATTTAAGCATCACATGCTCGACCGTGGTGTTACCGAAGAGACCTTCGACATCATCCAGCGCTGCGGCATCGACCTCGACCAATGGCTTGAAGGTTTCCACGATACCGAGGAGAGTGTGCGGCGCACGGTTGACACCGTGAGTCATCATCCGCTGATGCCCAAGGATGTCATTGTCCGTGGTTTCATCATCGATTCCGTGACGGGAGCCTTGGAGGAAATCAAATAGATCATGCAATTTTAAATCAATTCAATAAGACTATGCTGCAGATAGGTGAAAAAGCGCCCGAAGTTTTGGGCTTTGACGAGAATGGTAAGGAGATTCGCTTGGCAGATTTCCAGGGTAAGAAACTGGTGCTCTATTTCTATCCGAAGGATTCCACAAGTGGCTGCACGGCAGAGGCTTGTTCACTTCGCGACAACTACAGCGCCTTGCGCAAGTTGGGCTATGCCGTGCTGGGTGTGAGCGTTCAGGATGCCAAGTCGCATCAGAAGTTTATTGAGAAGAACCAGTTGCCCTTCCCTTTGATTGCCGATACCGAAAACAAGTTGGTGGAGCAGTTTGGTGTTTGGGGTGAGAAGTCGATGTATGGCCGTAAGTATATGGGCACTTTCCGCACCACCTTCATCATCAACGAGGAGGGCGTCATCGAAAAGGTCTTCCTGCCCAAGGAAATCAAGACCAAGAGCCACGCGGAGCAGATTTTGGAGTACATTAATGGATAACGAAAGAGAAGAAAGGGCCGTTTGGCTCAAACATCATGGACACAACTGCTGTCAGTCCGTCATCAAGGCCCTGACGGAAGACGATGCGGCCATCAGTGATGTCGAACGCGAAGTGCTGCATCGTGCAGGAGCTGGATTCCGCACAGGTATGGGAGGCATGGAGGCCACTTGCGGTGCCCTTTGCGGAGCAGTCATGGTAGCAGGTCTGAAATTGCCTGATACCGTCGTTGCCGGAAAAGTGGCCAAGCAGATGCACGAACGCTTTGTGGAGATTTCCGGAGCCAGTATCTGTAAGATTCTCAAGAGCCGCCGTCCCGACGGGCGTTTCGTCTGCGACTGCGACGATTGTGTCCGTCATGGCGTTCGGGTGTTCGGCGAAATTATGTAGTTAATTAGGAATGGGCATTATGAAAATCGTGGTTTTAGACGGGTTCACGGCCGCACAGGATGATTTGTCGTGGCAGGAACTGGAAGCGTTGGGCGATCTGACGGTTTATGAGCGCACACGTCCCGAAGAGACACTTCTCCGGTGTCAGGGAGCGGAAGCGGTATTAACTAATAAGGTGATTCTTTCTGCGGAAATCATCCGCCAACTGCCGCAACTGAAGTATATCGGCGTGCTGGCGACGGGCTATAATGTAGTGGATTTGACTACAGCCCATGAACGGGGCATCATCGTGACCAACATTCCCGCCTATAGCACGATGAGTGTGGCCCAGATGGTGTTTGCCCATATCCTGAATGCCACGATGCGCGTAGGCCATTATGCGGACGAGAACCGTCAGGGCCGATGGAGTAGGGCGGAGGACTTCTGCTGGATGGATACGCCCGTGGTAGAGCTCGACGGCAAGACGCTGGGCATCATCGGATTGGGCAACATCGGTTCTGCCGTAGCCCGCATAGCCGATGCTTTCGGGATGCGTGTCATCGCTTCCACTTCCAAGGCGCAGGAGCTGTTGCCCGCCTATATAAATAAGGCGATGATGGATGAATTGTTGGCGCAGTCGGACATCATTTCGCTTCATTGTCCGCTCACGGAATCCACCCGTGCCCTCATCTCGAAGACATCCATAGCGAAGATGAAGCAAGGCGTCATCATCGTGAATACGGGTCGCGGACCGTTGGTTGATGAGCACGACATGGCTGCAGCCCTTCAAAGTGGCAAGGTGCAGGCCTTCTGTGCCGATGTGCTTTCTACCGAACCTCCCTCATCCGGCAATCCCGTCATCGGGCATCCCCATGCCTTCATCACGCCTCATATCGCATGGGCGAGTCGTGAAGCCCGTACCCGTCTGATTCATGTGGCCGCCGCGAATCTCCATGCCTTCCTGGCAGGTCGTCCGCAGCATGTAGTTTCGTTGTAGGCCTTACGGTTTTGAACGTACTTATCGACACAAAAAAAGGAGCCGCGAGACCCCTTTTTTATATACAAGTTTCGCATGTTCAAGAAGTCTAGGAGTTTTCGCGGCCGTTGGCCGCTGGCGTGTAGACAAGACAAGCGAACTTGCGAAAGTTGGGTTATTGAATTAATACCCTGGGTTCTGATACTCCTCAGGATTCTCCAAAGTGTTCAGCTCCGTCTGCATCACCGGACGCAGATAATACTCCGGTTTCTTGTTCACAATCTGCGGGTTGAGTGCCAATCGCTCGATAAGCAGTCGGAAGCGCTTCAGCGTCTGCCAGCGCTGCCACTCACCAATCATCTCACGTGCAAACTCGTCGAGCAGGAAGTTGGCGTTGATGTCGTTAGCCGTTACGTTCATGCTGCCGTCATGTCCGATGCAGGCACGGTTGCGGATAACGTTCACGCGCTGAGCGGCGGTATTGTTGTCACCCATTCTCCATGCGATTTCTGCTGAGAGCAGGTAAGTTTCAGCCAGACGATAGATGATACAGTCGGCTGAGGAGTATGGCTTAGAGGCGTTGGTGCCGCAGAACAGGTTGGTGCAGAGGTTCTTTTTCAACGTGGGGTAGAACTTTCCCGGGTTGGCGGGATCTTTGAAGTTGTCTGCCAGGTTGTATGTGGCGTAGCGGCGTGAGTCGCGTTCAGCTTGTGTCAGCGTCTCACGTGATACATAGATAGCGGTGTCACCTTTATCAATATTGTAGGCGGGATTGTCCACACGTGAAGCGTTCAGTCCGAAGTTTGTGGCATCCTTAGAGGTCCACTTATACTGATCGCCGCTATTGGTCTTGTTCACATACCAGGTGTCGATGAAGAAAGCTTTGTAGCGGCCGTCTTTCGGACCATAGAGGTCGAACATATACTTCGAAGGACACATGTAGGCGTTACCCTTAGCCAGACGGTAGTCATCACCGTTCACGGTCTTCACGGGAGTATAGGTAGCCTGCAGGGCATCCATGGTGATACCGTCGGCAGCAGCGTTATAGGCATCCCAGTGCTTCCATGCACGGTTGTAGTAGTTGCCGCGTGGGTTAAGTGACTGGATACTACTGTGTGTCACCACGAAGAGGGCCTCGGCGTTCGTCTTGTTGTTGTTCTCGTCAAACACCTCATCAATGTCGTTATAGAGGCGGACACCTAATGAAGAAGCGTTGCTGATGAGATAGTCGGCCGACTGCTTGGCTCTCTGCAGCAGCTCGTTCTTCTTGCCGTTGTCGATAGCCTCACAGTTACCCAAGCCATCGGTATAGGTGGAGTAGGTGAGGGCAGCCTTCGCATCGAGGTGGTAGGCAGCTGCCTTTGTCACCTTGCCATAGATGGTCTGTGAGGTGGGCAGGTACTGCTTAGCGAAGTCGAGGTCGGCGAGGATAGCCTCGTAGAACTCATTCACGGTGCTACATGGGAGAGAGGTGATAGCCGACGAAGTGGGCTCCAGAGGCAGATATTTTCCACCCCAGTATTCCACGATGCTGAAAAGGGCGTGTGCACGTATGAAGTGAGCCTCTGCGGCAAGGGCGTTCTTCTGTTCATCCTTCAGTCCCTGCACCTTGTCGGCGTAGGCGATGGCGGCGTTACATTGGCTCAGTGTACCATAGAATCCGCTGTATGCCTCTTGGAACATAGAAGTGTTGGCGCCGAAGTCGTTTGAGTAGATCAGGGCGCGGCTCCAGTTTCCGTTGCTGCCCCCTCTCACATCCTGCCAGATATCGGTACCCGACTCAGAAGAGATGATATAGGTGTCCTCAGCCTGTCCGTAGATGATACGTACCATATCGAAGTAACATCCGTTGACAAGCTTCTCGTATCCTGCTGCCGTGGTCCATTCCTGTGACGTTGAGATAGCAGAAGGATTCTCTTCTTCAAGACTACAGCTGCTCAGCGTCATAGCTGCGGTGCATGCTGCGAAAGCCATCAATAAATATATCTTTTTCATAATGCTTATCTTGTTATGATGTTAGAATGTAACGTTTATTCCGAATACGAACTGCTTGGTCAGCGGAGCGTTGTCGTCGTCGCCGCCCTTCTCCAGGTCGTAGTCCTTCAGATAGCTGTCCTTAGCCCAGATGAACGGGTTGCTGACGGTAGCATAGACGCGGGCGTTCTGTATGCGTACCTGCTTGACCAGCTTCTTCGGCAGGGTGTAACCCAAGGTGATATTTCTCACTTTGATGTACGAACCGTCGAAATAGTTGAGCGATGAGGTGCCGTTACCCTGATAGGTATCCTGGCTGCTGTTCATGTTCGGCTGCGGATAACGGGCTCCTTGGTTCTCGGGTGTCCAGTAGTCGCAGACGGTGGGCTGTGGTGTGAGACCGTCCAGACGGTACCATCCGGTCAGACCGTTACGGAAAATCTGTCCCCATCGTGAGATGAGCTGGAAGCTCAGGTCGAAGTCATAGATGTTGAAGGTATTGGTCATGCTGGCTGTCCAGTCCGGTGTGTCATGTCCGATCACCTGATAGTCGTTGGCGTCGATTTTCTCGTTGCCATCCACATCCACCACGCGTATCTGACCGGGCTTGGCGCCATACTTGGCAGCCTCTGCCTCCTGTGCCGTTCCCCAGATACCGTCATACTTATACATATAATAGGTATGCACGGGCTCTCCGATCACGAGGTAGTAGTCGTTGAGCTGCAAAGGATTCTCGCTGGTGGTCTTCACGACCTTCTCCTTGTTGGTAGCGAAGGTGAAGGCGGTGGTCCAGGTGAAGTTCTTCGTGACGATATTCCGGCTGTTGATAGCGAGCTCAAAACCGGTATTCTCGGTCTCACCGATGTTGGTCCATATTTTGAACGTGCTGCTGCCGTAACCACCGGTGGCGTAAGGCAGGCTGCGCTCGAAGAGCAGGTCTTTCGTCTTGGTCTTATACCAGTCGGCCACGATTTCTACGCGTCCGTTGAACAGACCGATGTCGAGACCCACGTCAATCATCGTCGACTTCTCCCATCCGAGGTCGAGGTTAGCGATGTATTGTGAGAAACCGCTGTAAGGAACGCTGATATCCTGGAAACCGATGTTTCCCGTACGTGAGTAGTCGAGCGTGGCATACTCTGCGGCACCGGCGTTACCCGTCACACCATAGCTCAGACGGAACTTCAGGTTAGAGAGCCAGTCCTTGGTGCTCTCCATGAAGGCCTCGTCGCTCACACGCCATGCGAAGGCGGCAGCGGGGAAGAAGTCCCATTTCTTTCCTTCCGCGAGCATGGAGGAGCCGTCCCATCGTCCGCTCAGGGTGAAGAGATAACGTCCCAGCAGACTGTAGTTCAGACGGGCGGCATAGCTCATCGTCTGACTCTGCACATAGTTAGACTCCACCTTCGGCGTACCGGTTCCCGCACCAAGATTATGGTATTGATAACTCGTCTCATCAAAGTTGTAGGCATAGCCCTGACCAAACTGACGGCGGTTCTTCTGCCAGTCGCTGATACCCGTCAGGGTGAACTCATGGATGTCGGCCACCTTAAAGTTGTAGGTGATGATGTTCTGCCACTGGTAGTTATAGGTGAAAGTATTCGACTTGCGGGCCTCTGAGCCTGTTGCCAGACCGTTGAACGATTCGTTACCGATGAACATACCGCTGTCTCTGCTGCTGAGTGTACCACCGAGGATACTCTTGAACGAGAGTCCCTGCAAAGGCTTCACCTCCACATAAGCCTGCGGCATCACGGTGAGCGTCTTGGTGTTGTTCACCCATTGTCCGGGATTCATATCCGCCAGCGGGTTCTGGTTGGAGCGGTCACCTCCCACGGGGAAGAGCACCATTTTTCCGTCCTCATCATAGGGAGTGCCGAGAGGAGGAGTGCAGATGATGCGGTTCCACACACGTCCGTACATGTGGTCGTAGTCCTGATAAAGTGCATAGAGGTTGAATCCATAGCCGACGTAACGGTTGGGCGTGAAGTCCACCTTGGCACGTCCGGAGTAGCGTTTCATCTGCTCTCCAGGCAGAATACCCTCTGTGTCGTTGAATCCTAAAGAGATATACGAGCTCACCTTGTCGTTAGAGTAAGTCGTGGAGAGGTTGTAGTTCTGGGTCGTACCCGTCTGTGTGGCAAGGTCGAACCAGTCCACCCACTGGTTGTTCTGTATGAGTGGCCACATATAGGAAGGCCAGATGCTCTCGTCGTCGGCAGGACTGCTCCATTTGCCTACAGTCTTGGCAGCCTCACGACGGAAGTTGATGTAGTCGTTGCCGGTGTTGAGCTTCGGGAACGAAGTAGCCTTGTTCACACCGTAGTAGGCGTCGAGATTGACGGTGAATTTTCCCTTCTGCGGGTTCTTTGTGGTGATGATCACCACACCGTTAGCACCGGCGGCACCGTAGATGGCTGTAGAGGATGCATCTTTGAGCACCTCTACCGACTCGATGTCGTTGGGGTTCACGGCATCAAACGAACCCTCCATGCCGTCGATGATAAACAGCGGGTCGTTGTTACCATAGATAGAACGGTTACCACGGAGCGTCAGCGAAGTGTGGTCGCCCAGTTCACCCATCGTGCGTACGATGTCGAAGCCGGCCACCTGACCCTGTATGGCCTCCATGACGTTGACCGTAGGCGTCTTGATGATTTCATCGCTCTTCACCGACGACACGCTACCGGTGAGGTCACGTTTCTTCATCGTACCGTAACCGATGACCACCACATCATCGAGACCCATCATGTCGGGCTCCATGGTGATGTTCACATTGTTGTTTCCAGAGATGCTGACTGACTGCGACTTGTAGCCCGTGTAGCTCAACTCCAGGGTATTCCGCCCTGAAGGCACGCTAATGGTGAAGTTACCGTTGAGGTCCGTGATGGCACCACCTGTCACCCCTTTGATGACAACGGTAACACCGATCATAGGCTCTCCGTTCTCGTCAACAACATGTCCCCTGATGGAACGCGCTTGCTGAACACTCTGACTCTCTGTCACGCTGTTGGCGGTGTTATCAGCAGATGCTGTCAACACGCCCGCAACGGTCATACACAGGAAAAGAGATGTTTTCTTCAAGCCATAACTCAGATGCTTGAATAAGTTTTCCATGCTCATGATTTTTTTTTGGTTAGTAAATTAAAGAATATTATTAGTAGCTATAAAATTTTCAAGTAATATCACGTACAAAAGTAAACAAAATATAAAAATTATCCAAATGTAATTGAAAGAAAATAAAAATCTATTACATTATTTAACAAATGAGTGATGGAGGAGAGTAATCCTGTAATCGCTCCGGTAAAAATCCCGCATGTTTTGCAAGTTTCAAACGAATTAATTAAGAAACTAAGAATCTTCACTTTCCTCTTAAATAAAAGGGTTCCCAAGCATGAGTGCTTAGGAACCCTTTTTCTCATTTTGCCGTTAGGCAAGAGCCAGTGCAACAGCAGGCGCTAGCCCAGGTGAACAGGCTGAAGCTGTGAGGGGCATCAGAACGGGGAATCATCCCTGTTCATTTGAATCAAAGTCCCTGTAATCAAATGCCAAAACGAATTTTGTGCGTTTATGCGTTTGTGCGTTTTTCGCTTTACCCTTTATATAAAGGCGTTGCAGCCCATCCATCACGGACAGGCTGCAACTCAACATATAAAACGCCTAAACTAAAAATCCAATGAATTTAAGAATATCTATATAATTTCGAATGCCAGACGATAGCCTTCTTCCACGTCCTTGATATTGGCCTGCCGGCCATTCTCCACTTTCGACATGGCAGCCACGATGTTCACCCACGTACTTCTCGACGAGCGAGGTGAGGTTTTGAAAAACCAAAAAGAAACGGGTAAAAATTGGAGATTTTAAGATAGTGTCGTCAAGTTAACTACACTCTTGATCAAGAATAGTGTTATCAGGGGAAACGAAAAATTCATAAACGCACAAACGCACAAAATTTGTTTTGGAGAAGGCGTTTGAGCGTTTTTCTCACAATTTGTTAACAAAAATTGTATATATATATTTATATATATAAAAATATATATATACTTAGTTTAGTCAATTTTGAATTTTGTGCGTTTATGCGTTTGTGCGTTTTTTGAAGTTACTTTTCTAGATGGACTTTTCGGGCGGTTGACGGTTCATCAGAAGAGCCGACTCTGCACTTTAGCAAAATCGACTCTGTGAAAATTTGTTAAAGGAGTGTATACTCCTTGAAGTCCCCCTCCTAAGGGGGATTAGAGGGCCTCCTAAAACTCACCCAAATAGTGCACAATGCGGTTTACCTGACGGGGAGTGAACGTGCGCTGTTTGCCCGTGTAGCCCAGTTGTCTGAGTTCGTCTTTGAGCGGCTGGCATATGCTGATCCAGTGCTGTAATTTTTTCCATGCGGCTATCCCACCGAGTTGGCCAGTGCTGTAATTTTTTCCATGCGGCTATCCCACCGAGTTGGGGGAAGTAGAGTTGTGCCAACTCCATGCGCCCGCGTTCCTTGTAGTTGCTCATGGTTGAATAATGTATATTTATACATTACAAAATTACATATTTTGCCGCTAATATGCAAGAAACGGAAGCGTTTTCTTAATTATTTGTATGCAGTTTCTCTGCGCCATCCTTGCATTTTCTCTCCGTCATTCTTGCACCGCTTCATTGGCATTCCTACAGAGTTTCCACGTCATTTAAGCAGCTGAGGAGCCCTCATAAGTGCATCTAATTGCACGTAACTGCACGTAACTATATCATAAGTGTATCATAAGTGCACGTAAGTGTATCATAACTGGTATTTGCGTCAATGATTCTTCGTAACTTCGCAGTACGAAAAGTGAAGAGTGTAAAAAGTGAAGAGTGAAGAATCTTTAAAGTGAAGAGTGAAGAGTGAAGAGTGAAGAATCCAATGGCGCC